>NZ_JBSFCI010000002.1:0-8913 GCF_053593375.1 Streptomyces sp. NPDC002309
CTCGCGGCTTTCCTCCGGGCGCTTCCCTTCGGTCTTGCGTTTCCGACTCTATCAGATCTTTTCTCGACCCGATTTCCTCGGTGCTTTCCAGGTCTTCGCTTCTGCGCTTTCCTTTCCGGCGTTTCTAACTTTATCAGATCTTTTTTGACCTGATCCCCAGTCAGCGGGGTTTGCCTTCCGGGCCGTTGGGCCCTTCCGACGAGTGAGACTTTAGCGGATTCCTGGCCCCCGACCTAATCGGGGTCTGCGTCCTTTCGAACACGGATTCCTCATTCCATAAATATGCATACCGACAGCACGACAGCAGAGCGACGGATCGACTGCTCGTCGGGAGTGGTTGCTACTCACGGAATCGCTGCCCGGGGACCGACCGGAGTCGGCGCTCACGTCGGACAACTCGGAGAACAATACGTATCGGCTCGGAGGGTGTCAACTCAGGTGTGTGACGGCACCCCGGAGGCGTAGTCTGAGGCTGTGACTACGCGTACGTGCACCCGGCTCTGGTGGGCCGCCTGACGGCGGCCATGCGCACGTATGCACTCAACGGCCGCCGCTTCGGCGGCCGTTCCTGTTTCTCCCTCCGAGGGGGCCGGCCGACCGGGCGCGGCGGTCTCGACCAGGAGGTGGAGAGATGACGCGAGTCTTCAGCGGGGTCAAGCCGACGGGGCATCTGACGCTGGGCAACTACCTCGGTGCCATGCGGCGGTGGGCAGAGGTGGACCAGCACCGGGCGGACGCCCTGTTCTGCATCGTCGATCTGCATGCGCTGACCGTGGAGCACGATCCGGCGCGGGTGCGCAGGCTGACTCGGCAGGCCGCGACGTTGTTGCTGGCGGCGGGACTGGATCCGGAGCGGTGCACGGTCTTCGTCCAGAGTCATGTCGACGAACACGCGCGGCTGTCGTACCTGCTGGAGTGCGTGGCGGTCGACGGTGAGATGCGGCGGATGATCCAGTACAAGGAGAAGGCGGTCCGGGAGCAGGCGCGGGGTGGGAGTGTGCGGCTGTCGTTGCTGACGTATCCCGTTCTGATGGCGGCGGACATCTTGGCGTACGGGACCGACGAGGTGCCTGTGGGGGGCGATCAGACGCAGCATGTCGAGCTGACGCGGGATCTGGCGGTGCGGTTCAACCAGCGATACGGACACACGTTCGTGGTGCCCCGCGCCACTCATCCGGAGGTGGCCGCGCGGGTGATGAATCTGCAGGAGCCGGCTTCGAAGATGGGGAAGAGCGACGACGCAGGGCCGGGGATCGTCTATCTGCTCGACGAGCCGGACGTGGTGCGCAGGAAGGTCATGCGGGCGGTGACCGACAGCGGGCGGGAGGTCGTCTACGACCGGGAGGGACGGCCGGGGCTCGCGAATCTGCTGGAGATCCTGGCGGCGTCGACCGATGGGAACCCATCGGAGCTGAGCGGTGTATATGAGTCGTACGGCGCTTTGAAGAAGGACACCGCGGAGGCCGTGGTCGAGCTGCTCAGGCCCGTACAGCAGAGGCACAAGGAGCTGTGTGCCGATCCCGGCTATGTGGAGGGGGTGCTGCGGGATGGTGCGGAGAGGGCACGGGCGATGGCCCGGCCGACCGTGGATGCCGCTCATCGCGCGATCGGGTTGCTGCCGGCCTCCTCTGATACGGGTGCCGGCGTTTCCCGTGCGGAGGCTGTGCTGAACGCGGTCCGGTAGACGCGTGGGCCGGCGGCGGGTCGCGGCTCGGGGTGATCGCCGCCGGCGGGCGTGTCAGTTGTTGTCGGCGGCGAGTTCGCGGCTGCGGTCGCGGGCGGCTTCGAGGGCGGCGATGAGTGCGGCCCGTACGCCGTGGTTCTCGAGTTCGCGGATGGCGTTGATGGTGGTGCCGGCGGGGGACGTGACGTTCTCGCGGAGCCTGACCGGGTGTTCGCCGCTGTCGCGAAGCATGGTGGCCGCGCCGATCGCGGACTGGACGATGAGGTCGTGGGCCTTGTCGCGGGGCAGGCCGAGCAGGATGCCGGCGTCGGTCATGGCTTCGACCAGGTAGAAGAAGTACGCCGGGCCGGAGCCGGAGAGAGCGGTGCAGGCGTCCTGCTGGGTCTCGGGAACGCGGAGCGTCTTGCCGACGGCGCCGAAGATCTCCTCGGCGTGGGCGAGGTGGGCGTCGCCCGCGTGGCTGCCCGCCGAGATGACGGACATGGCTTCGTCGACGAGGGCGGGGGTGTTCGTCATGACGCGGACGACGGGGGTCCCGGCGGCGAGGCGGGCTTCGAGAGAGGCGGTCGTGATGCCCGCCATGCCGCTGATGACCAGGCGGTCGGCGGGGACGTGAGGAGCGAGTTCGTCGAGGAGGGTGCCCATGTCCTGGGGTTTGACCGTGAGGATCAGGGTGTCGGCGGTTTTCGCGGCCTCGGCGTTGGTGACCGGTGTGACTCCGTGGCGGGTGTGGAGTTCCTCGGCCCGCTCCGGGCGGCGGGCGGTGACCAGGAGATCGGCGGGGGTCCAGCCGCTGCGGATCATCCCGCTGAGCAGGGCTTCGCCGATCTTGCCGGTGCCGAGGACTGCGACTTTCTGGGTCATGGTGCGGGGCCCTCCGGAGGTTGCGTCGTCCGGGTTCATCCTCGCACCAGGAGCGAGGGGCGGGCTCGTTTGTCCGGTGGGCGGGACATGGCGTGCTCGCCCGGCGGGTCAGGGCGTCCGGCGTCGTAGCGTCGCCGCGCCGAGGGTCAGGACAAGGACGGCACAGCCCGCGACGATCAGGACGTCGCGGACGAAGTCGGCGGTCATGTCGGTGTGCCTGAGGACTTCGTTCATGCCGTCGACCGCGTACGACATGGGGAGGACGTCCGAGATGGCTTCCAGGACGGGGTGCATCTTGTCGCGCGGGGTGAAGAGGCCGCAGAGCAGGAGTTGGGGGAAGATCACTGCCGGCATGAACTGCACCGCCTGGAATTCGGAGGCCGCGAAGGCCGAGACGAACAGGCCGAGGGCTGTGCCGAGGAGCGCGTCGAGCAGGGCCACCAGCAGAAGCAGCCAGGGCGAGCCGGTGACGTCGAGGCCGAGGAACCAGACCGCGAGACCGGTGGCGAGGGCGGACTGGACGATCGCGAGGGTGCCGAAGGCGAGGGCGTAGCCGGCGATGACGTCGCCCTTGCCGAGGGGCATGGCGAGGAGGCGTTCGAGCGTGCCCGAGGTGCGTTCGCGCAGGGTGGCGATGGACGTCACCAGGAACATCGTGATCAGCGGGAAGATCCCCAGCAGGGACGCACCGATGTTGTCGAAGGTGCGCGGGCTGCCGTCGAAGACGTAGCGCAGCAGGATCAGCATCAGGCACGGGATGAGGATCAGCAGCGCGATGGTGCGTGGGTCGTGGCGGAGTTGGCGCAGGACCCGGGCGGCGGTCGCGGCCGTGCGCGAGGCGTTCAGGGCGCCGGTGGGCGCGCCGGGGGTGGTGGCCGTGGTGGTCATCGGGTCGTCTCCTTGTTGCGGTCCTCGGTGCTTGCCTGGTCCACCAGGTGCAGGAACGCGGCCTCGACCGTCTCGGCGCCGGTGCGGGCGCGCAGGGCGTCCGGGGTGTCATCGGCGAGGATCTCGCCCGCGCGCATGAGGAGCAGGCGGTGGCAGCGCTCGGCCTCGTCCATGACATGGGAGGAGATGAGGAGGGTGGCGCCGCGGTCCGCGGCGATGGTGTGGAAGAGGGTCCACAGGTCGCGGCGGAGGACAGGGTCGAGACCGACGGTGGGTTCGTCGAGGACCAGGACCTCGGGGGTGCCGAGCAGCGCGACGGCCAGGGAGACGCGGCTGCGCTGGCCGCCGGAGAGATTGCCGGCCAGGGCGCCCGCGTGGCTCGTGAGGTCTACGTCGGTGAGGGCGCGGTCGACGTCCTGGCGGAGGTCGGCGGTGGAGCGGCCGGGGCCGAGTATCGCGGCGAAGTAGTCGAGGTTCTGGCGGACGGTGAGGTCGTCGTAGACGGAGGGGGCCTGGGTGACGTAGCCGATGCGGGTGCGCAGGGTGCGGTGGCCCGCGGGGTGGCCGAGGACCTCAAGGGTGCCGGTGACCTTGGCCTGGGTGCCGACGATGGCGCGCATCAGGGTCGACTTGCCACAGCCGGAGGGGCCGAGGAGGCCGGTGATCTGGCCGCGGGGGACGGAGAAGTTCAGTCCGCGCAGGACCTTGCGGGGGCCACGGACAACGGTGAGGTCCTCGGCACGGATGGCGGGGTTCCGGGGGGATGCGGATGCGGGTTGCGCGTCCGCGTCGGGTGGCTCGGCTATATAATTCATCATGCGGTGAATAATGCTCCTGGGGGTAGGGGGCGTCAAGTGGGTGTGCTCAACGGCGGTGGGGCGGCGGCGGGTGTGCGGGTGGGGGGCCACGGTGCGGGGGGCTCGGGTGCCGGGGCGGGGGCTCCCGTCGCGGGGTGTCCGGGGCGCGGAGTAGCCGGGGCGCGGAGTAGCCGGGTCGCGGGGCAAAGGGTCCCGGGGGGCGACTGCCGTTGTCGGCGGGGCATCTTGAGTGCCGCAGGGGCGTCACTCGCAGTCGTCAGCGGCCGGGGGTGCTCGCGTGAACCAGTGCGCGGCCTTGAGAAGGCCGGGGCGTTCGTGAGAGGGCGGCCGGGCTGCCGCGGGGTGCATCAGGAGGTGGTGGCCACCAGCAGTTCCACGTCGTAGACCTCCTCGACGAATCCGTCGGGGAAGACCTGGAGGAGAAGGCGGCGCTCCTCGGTCAGGAACGCCTCGCTGCGTTCGGCGCCGGCCACCAGCAAGATCGAGTGGCTGCCGAGGTTGGCGAGGTGGGTGTCGAGCGGGACGCGACGGCTCCAGCGGATGACTCTGCGGGAGTAGTGAGGGGTCGGGACGGGGCGCGCGGAGGGGTCCGTGCCGGCGTCCGGGGTGCCGGGCTGCACGGCGATCGGGTCGCCGTAGTGCAGCTTGATCCGCTCCGCCTGGGCGGCGGCCCAGGGGACGCCGGGTGCGTCGCGGTTCCACCACAGTGCCAGCGCGCCGCCCGGACGCAGTACGCGGAAGGCTTCCGGGAGCGCGAGGCCGGGGTCCGTCCAGTGCCAGGCCTGTGCGTAGGTGACGAAGTCCGCGCAGGCGTCGGCCAGGGGCAGGGCGTTGCCGTCACCGCGCACGATCGGGATGCCGGGGCGGGTGCGGCGGAAGTGGGCGGACATGCCGTCGCCCGGTTCGACGGCCAACACGGCGGCGCCCCGGCCGTGCAGCAGCGCGGTCGCTATGCCGGTGCCCGCACCGACGTCCACCACGCGCGAGCCGAGAAGGGGGCGCCGGGCCAGCTCCTCGATCGCGTCGAGGAGCGCGGGCGGGTAGGAGGGGCGGTTCGCGGCGTACTGGGCGGCGGCGGCGTTGAAGGAGTGGGCGCGGGAGAGGTGGGACGGGGTGGGGGGTGGGGGTGGCGACGTCGAGGGGGCCATGGGGTCATGGTCTCGTGAGGTGAGGGTGGGGGTGGGGGACAGGGGTTTGCGGGGGGGGGGTGGGTCGGACCTTCTGACCCCGTCGAGGCCGGGGGCGGGCCCGTCGCGGTGGGCCCTCAGTTGCGGTGGCGTCTCTTCGCCGGGTTGCCGGTGCGGCGGGACGTGCGCTTCGCGTGGTGCTGGAGGGACACCTCGTACTCCTCGCGGTGGAGCTTTTCGCCAGGGGCCTCTTTGAGGGAACGGAAGAAATAGGCGAGGAGGGAGCCGACGAAGCCGATGGTGAGCAGACCGCGGAGCGCGGACTGGCGGTCGGGGTCCTGGCGCTTGGTGAAGCCTTCCCAGGTGTGCTTGAAGGCGAGGGAGCTGCAGACCGCGAACATGACGACGAGCAGAAGCGCGACGAAGGCGCCCGTCTCCGCGAGCTGGATGCCCTCGTAGGCGAAGCGGAGCACCAGGCAGGCGGCGACGGCAGCGGCGAGGGAGCCGATGGAGACGCCGATGCGGCGGAAGGTGTAGCCGCCGTCGTGTGCTACCCAGGTCGTGCCGAAGAAGCGGAGGGGTTCGGGGCGGGGCCCGTCGGCCGCGGGCCGCTTCGGGGTGCCGTTCTGGTCGTCGCTCACAGTTCGATTATGGCCCCGGCGGGCGAGGGGCCTCGGGGCGGCCCTTCGGTCCCGCTCGCGCCTCGGCCCTCGGCGCCCGCCACCTCGCGCCGCCGCCCCGCTGAGCCGCTGCCCCCGCTGAGCCGCGGAGACCGACGTGTCGTCTCCGCGGCGACGGGTGACAGGCGGCGGGGCGACCTGCGAAGGGCGAAGAGCTGCGGGCGGCGGGGCGGGATCAGGCGCAGCGCGGTGCCACGTAGCCGTCGCTGCCGGTCCTGACGTAGGCGTCGGAGACGTACTGGGAGTTGGCGATGCAGTCCCAGAGGTCGGAGGTGCCGTAGGGGCCGCTGACGCTGTCGCCGGGGCGCTGGCAGTAGATCGGGACGGTGGCGCCCTCGGGCAGGACGCGGACGATGCGGTAGTCGGTGCCGGGACCGCTGCGGACGTTGAGCCGGACGTCCGGGGCGACCGGGTAGGCGCGGACCCGGGCCGTCGCCGTCTCCGCCGTCTCGCTCAGCGTCTCCGCCTCGGCCGGCGTTCCGGGCTCCGCCAGTGCCGTCGGCGCCGTCTCCTGCTCGCCCGCACCCGCGATCTCGATGTTCTCCGCGGCCATGTCGGCCTCCCCCCGTTTGGATGCTTTGTGCATGGTTCACGCCAAAATCGCGTGGCGCACCGAGGCTAGCAAGCCGCGGGAGTATCGCACTCAGTATCGACTAGGCTCAGCGCGTCGCGCGTGCGGACGGACATCCGGGGGTGAAGATGCCGCCAGGGCGCAGCACCGGCACGGATGCGGAAGCGGAATCTCCGCAGTACGCCGGTCAGTATCTGCTGGAGGCACCGCTCGGATCCGGCGGCATGGGCGTGGTCCATCTCGCCAGGTCGGCCTCGGGGTTGCGGCTCGCCGTGAAGGTCGTGCACGCGGAGTTCGCACAGGACCCCGAGTTCAGGGGCCGGTTCCGGCAGGAGGTCGGGGCGGCCCGGCGGGTCAGCGGTGCGTTCACCGCGCCCGTCGTCGATGCCGACCCGGATGCCGGGCGGCCGTGGATGGCGACGCTGTACATCCCTGGGCCGACCCTCGCCGAGTACGTGAAGCGGAACGGCGCGCTGCCCACCGCCCGGCTGCGGCAGTTGATGGCGGGACTGGGGGAGGCGCTGCGGGACATCCATCGGGCCGGGGTGGTGCACCGCGACCTCAAGCCCAGCAATGTGCTGCTCGCGGAGGACGGGCCGAAAGTCATCGACTTCGGCATCTCGCGGCCCTCGGACAGCGAACTGCGCACCGAGACCGGCAAGCTGATCGGCACGCCGCCGTTCATGGCGCCGGAGCAGTTCCGCAGGCCGCGGGAGGTCGGGCCGGCCGCCGATGTGTTCGCGCTCGGGTCGGTCATCGTGCACGCGGCGACGGGCAGCGGGCCGTTCGACTCCGACAGTCCCTATCTGGTGGCGTATCAGGTCGTCCATGAAGAGGCGGACTTGACAGGCGTGCCGCGGGAACTCGTGCCACTGGTCGCCCGTTGCCTCGCCAAGGAACCGGAGGACCGGCCCACCCCGGACGAGCTGATGGCGGAGTTGCGCTCGCTGTCGGCGTCGTACGACACCCAGGCGTTCATACCGGAGCAGCGAACGGCCGAGCGGTCGTTCGAACCGGCCCGCGACGAGCTGCCCACCCATCGGCGTGGCGCGCCCGCCACCGCGGACCCGCCGCCGAACAAGGCGTCGGATCCGAAGAGGCTCGGGAAGTCGACGAAGCCCGGGAAGCCGACGAAGCCGGCGAAGCGGGGGCGGTGGTGGGCGGCGGGTGTCGCCGCCGGGATCGGCGTTCTCTCGCTCGGCGCGGCGGCCGTCGTGCCGGCGGGGTCGGGCGGGACCGAGGCGTCCGGCGGTCCGGCACAGACCCAGCGGTTCCGGGCCTGGGACGTCGAGCTGAGCGCACGGGGCGCCGAGGCGAGCGGGATGCCGCAGTGCGTGCACGGAGGCGGCGCGCTGTACTGCACACGCCCAGGTGTCCTGGCCGCCGCCGTCGATCCCCTGGACGGGGACGTGCGCTGGGCGCGGCCGGGCCCGGGAGGCCGCGCCGACGGGAACGTGCAGCCGCCCGTGCTCGCCGGCGGACTGCTGCACGTCGTCTCGGAGGGCGGCCGACGGCTGTCCGCCCTCGACCCGGCGACCGGCAGGACCGTGTGGAGCCAGGACATCGCCCGCTACGACGGCCGGATCGCGCACGTCGGTGGCGTCGTCCTCCTCACCGGCTCCGACGCCGAGGTCACCGCGCTGGACGCGGCCACCGGTGAGCGGAAGTGGCGGCACCGCGTCGCCGGTCCGGCCCAGCCGGTGTTCCAGTCGTACGGGGGGCGGGTCGCGTACGCCGTCGACGCGGACGGTGCCGGGACGCGGGTCACCGCCGTGGACCCGGAGACCGGTGTCGTGCGGTGGCAGCGGCGGCTGGCGGGGGCGCTGAGTCTGGTGGGCGCGCGGGAGGACGTGCTGTGGTTGACCTCGACGTCGGCGGCCTACGCGGACACGGACGCCGTGGTCCGGTACGACGCCGCGCGGGACACCCAGCGCCGGATCACCCTGCGCTTCCCGGTGGCGGGCGCGCAGGCGGCGGTCGCGCAGGACACCGTGCATCTGCTCGGGGCCGACGGTGCGCTGACAGCCGTGGACACCGGCGCGTCGGAGCGGCGCTGGCGGCTGGAGACGTCCGTCAGCTTCCCGTCGGCGCCGGTCGTGGCCGGGAAGCGGCTGTACTTCAGCGCCGGGGACGGGCGGGTCGTCGCCGTCGACACGGCCGGGGGCGCGCTGCTGGGGCAGACGAAGGCCCGGCCGGGGGCGGCGCGGGGCGCCGTGGTGTCCGGGCTGCCGTTGCCGGTGGCGGCGGACGGGAAGGTGTTCGCGGGGGCCCCGGACGGAGA
>NZ_JBSFCI010000002.1:9011-304464 GCF_053593375.1 Streptomyces sp. NPDC002309
GTGCTGTTCGCGGTGGACGGGAGCGGCGCGGCACGCTGGTGACGTGGCGGCGGACGGGAAGGTGTTCGCCGGGCCCCCGGACGGAGTGCTGTTCGCGGTGGACGGGAGCGGCGCGGCACGCTGGTGACGTGGCGGCGGACGGGAAGGTGTTCGCCGGGCCCCCGGACGGAGTGCTGTTCGCACGCTGGTGACGTGGCACGGGCGCCGCGGTGACGCAGGGCGCCCGCCGCGGTGTGCACGCACTGGAACAGGACGGGGACCAGGCCAGGGACCAGGACCAGGGCGGGCGACGGAACGCGAGAGGGGCCGCACCGTCACAGGCGGCCCCTCTCACCGAACGTGCCTCAGCCCAGCTTGCTGACGTCCCGCACCGCGCCCTTGTCCGCGCTCGTCGCCATCGCGGCATACGCGCGCAGCGCGGCGGACACCTTGCGCTCGCGGTTCCTGGGGGCGTAGGCGCCGTCCAACGCCTCGGTACGCCGCGCCAGTTCCGCCTCGTCGACGAGCAGCTCGATCGAGCGGTTCGGGATGTCGATGCGGATGCGGTCGCCGTCCTCGACGAGGGCGATGGTGCCGCCGGAGGCCGCCTCGGGCGAGGCGTGGCCGATGGAGAGGCCCGACGTGCCACCGGAGAAGCGGCCGTCCGTGATCAGTGCGCAGGTCTTGCCGAGGCCGCGGCCCTTCAGGAAGGACGTCGGGTAGAGCATCTCCTGCATACCGGGGCCGCCCTTGGGACCCTCGTAGCGGATGACGACGACGTCACCGTCCGTCACCTTCTTGTTGAGGATCTTCTCGACGGCCTCCTCCTGCGACTCGCACACGACCGCCGGGCCCTCGAAGGTCCAGATCGACTCGTCGACGCCGGCGGTCTTCACGACGCATCCGTCGACGGCGAGGTTGCCGCGCAGGACCGCCAGGCCGCCGTCCGTGCTGTAGGCGTGCTCGGCGGAGCGGATGCAGCCGCCCTCGGCGTCCTCGTCCAGGGCCTCCCAGCGCTCGGACTGGGAGAAGGCCTCGGCGGAGCGGACGCAGCCGGGGGCCGCGTGCCACAGTTCCACCGCCTCCTGGGAGGGGGAGCCGCCGCGGACGTCCCAGGTCTTCAGCCAGTCGGCGAGCGACGGGCTGTGGACGGAGTGCACGTCCTCGTTGAGCAGGCCCGCGCGGTGCAGTTCGCCGAGCAGGGCCGGAATGCCGCCGGCGCGGTGCACGTCCTCCATGTAGTACGTGCGGTCCTTGGCGACGTTGGGCGCGACCTTCGCCAGGCAGGGCACACGGCGCGAGACGACGTCGATCTGCTCCAGCCCGAACGGCACCTCCGCCTCCTGGGCTGCGGCCAGCAGGTGCAGGATCGTGTTGGTGGAGCCGCCCATCGCGATGTCCAGGGCCATCGCGTTCTCGAAGGCCGCGAAGGTGGCGACGGAGCGGGGCAGGACCGTCTCGTCGTCCTGCTCGTAGTAGCGCCGGGTCAGGTCCATGACCGTGCGGGCGGCGTTGACGTACAGCTGCTTGCGCGCGGTGTGGGTGGCGAGGACCGAGCCGTTGCCGGGGAGGGAGAGGCCGATGGCCTCGGTCAGGCAGTTCATCGAGTTGGCGGTGAACATGCCGGAGCAGGAGCCGCACGTCGGACAGGCGTTCTCCTCGATGCGGAGGATGTCCTCGTCCGAGATCTTGTCGTTGACCGCGTCGGAGATCGCGTCGACCAGGTCGAGGGTGCGGACCGTGCCGTCGACCAGCGTGGCACGGCCGGACTCCATGGGGCCGCCGGAGACGAAGACCGTGGGGATGTTGAGGCGGAGCGCCGCGTTCAACATGCCCGGCGTGATCTTGTCGCAGTTGGAGATGCAGACCATGGCGTCGGCGCAGTGCGCCTCGACCATGTACTCCACGCTGTCCGCGATCAGGTCGCGCGAGGGCAGGCTGTACAGCATGCCGCCGTGGCCCATCGCGATGCCGTCGTCGACGGCGATCGTGTTGAACTCGCGCGGGATGCCGCCGGCCGCGGAGATCGCCTCGCTGACGATCCGGCCGACCGGCTGGAGGTGGGTGTGGCCCGGCACGAACTCCGTGAAACTGTTGGCGACCGCGATGATGGGCTTCCGGCCGATGTCCGCGCCGGGTACACCGGAGGCGCGCATAAGGGCGCGGGCGCCCGCCATGTTGCGGCCGTGGGTGACTGTGCGGGACCTCAGCTCGGGCATCGTCGCTCGCTCCTTCGGAGAAATCTGACTGTTACGAGCGTACGCCGCCGCTCCAAGGGATGGACAAGGTGTCCGAAATGCGGGATACCCGTCTCAGGGTGATTCGTTCCCGCCCGGTCAGGGCCCGGTCAGATGCCCCTGTACGACCGGTGCGACACGCCGGATGATCACTTCCAGGTCGGCGGAGGCCATCGGCTCCAGCTTGATCACGTACCGCATGATCGCGACTCCGACCATCTGCGCGGCCGCGAGCTCCGCGCGCAGCTCCGCGTCGGGCAGACCGAGCTGGGAGGCGACCTTGCGCAGCAGCTGCGCGGCGACCAGGCGACGGAAGACGGCCGCCGCCACCTCGTTGGTCACGGCGGACCGCACGACGGCCAGCAGCGGGGTCCGGGTGACGGGGTTCTCCCAGATCCCGAACAGGAAGCGGGCGAAACGCTCCCCGACCTGGTCGGCAGGCCCCTCGAAGATCACGTCCGGCGCCTTCAGGGCGGGCGCGAAGACCGCCTCCAGCGCCTCCTGGAAGACGTGCTCCTTCGTGCCGAAGTAGTGGTGCACCAGCGCCGAGTCCACACCCGCGGCCTTGGCGATGCCGCGTACGGACGTCTTCTCGTAGCCCCGCTCCGAGAACTCCTCGCGGGCCGCGGCGAGGATGCGGTCGCGGGTGTCCCCGGACTCCGCGCGAGGGGGCCTGCCGCGTCCGCGGGACGTCGCGCCGGTCACCGGCGGGGCACCTTCACCGCGGAGGCCAGGTGGAGGCGGGTGAAGGCCAGCGCCTCGGCGAGGTCGGCCTCGCGCTCGGCGCTGGACATCGCGCGGCGGGTGTTGACCTCGATCACGACATGACCGTCGAAACCGCCGAGGGCGAGGCGTTCGAGCAGTTCGGCGCAGGGCTGGGTGCCGCGGCCGGGCACCAGGTGCTCGTCCTTGTTGGAGCCCGCGCCGTCGGCCAGGTGGACGTGGCCGAGGCGGTCGCCCATGCGGTCGACCATCTGCAGGGCGTCGGTACGGGCGGTCGCGGCGTGGCTGAGATCGATCGTGAAGTGCCGGTAGTCGTCCTTGGTGACGTCCCAGTCGGGGGCGTAGGCGAGCATCTCGCGGTCGCGGTAGCGCCACGGGTACATGTTCTCGACGGCGAAGCGCACATCCGTCTCGTTCGCCATCCGCCAGATCCCGGCGACGAAGTCACGCGCGTACTGGCGCTGCCAGCGGAACGGGGGGTGCACGACGACGGTCGTCGCGCCGAGCTTCTCCGCCGCCGCGCGGGCTTTCTGCAGCTTCACCCACGGGTCGGTCGACCACACACGCTGGGTGATGAGCAGGCACGGGGCGTGGACGGCGAGGATCGGGACCTGGTGGAAGTCGCTGAGTCTGCGCAGGGCCTCGATGTCCTGGCTGACGGGATCGTTCCACACCATGACCTCGACGCCGTCGTACCCGAGGCGCGCGGCGATCTCGAAGGCCGTCGCCGTCGACTCCGGATAGACGGAGGCCGTCGAGAGGGCGACCTTCGCATCCGGGACGCGTACGACTGGTTCTGCCACGGGGACAGGGTAACGGCGTGCCTTGATCGGCGGCGTTCGGGCGGAGGCCGGGGGCCGGACGACCGACGGAATCCCGCCGCCGAGGCCCTGCGGCCGATCCGCCCGAGGCTCCCACCGCCGAACCCCTGCGGCCGATCCGCCCGGGGCTCGCGCCTCGGCACCGGCTACGGCAGCGCCCTCAGCACCCCCCGGCGACGCACTGGGGCACCGCCCTCAGCACCCCCGCGACGCACTGGGGCCGTGCCCCAGCCCCCGCGACGCACTACAGCAACCCTCGTCACGCCCCGGCACCCACGACAGCAACCCTCGTCACCCGCCGCGCCCCACGACAGCGACCTCGTCACCCCCCGCGACCCACGACGGCGCCCCCAGCACCACCACCACGCTCTACGGCACCGCCCCGGCCTCCGGCTCTGCGGATCCCATGTGGTCCAGTCGGCGCAGGATGACGCCCTCACGCAGCGCCCACGGACATATCTCCAGCGTCTCCACGCCGAACAGGTCCATGGCCGCCTCCGCCACCAGCGCGCCCGCGAGGAGCTGGCCCGCACGGGCGTCCGAGACGCCGGGGAGCTCGGCGCACTCCTGGGCGGTCATGGCGGACAGGCGGGGCACCCAGCTCTCCAGGGACTGCCGTTTGAGTTCCCGCTGGACGTACAGGCCGTCGGCGGAACGGGCGGCGCCGCAGAGACGGGCGAGCTGCTTGAAGGTCTTGGAGGTGGCCACCACGTGGTCGGGGGCGCCGAAGCGGGTGAACTCGCCCACGGTGCGTGCGATCTCGGCACGGACATGACGGCGCAAGGCCCTGATGTCGTCGGTGGCGGGCGGGTCGCCCGGCAGCCAGGTCGAGGTCAGCCGGCCGGCGCCGAGCGGCAGTGAGACGGCCGCGTCGGGCTCCTCGTCGATGCCGTAGCCGATCTCCAGGGAGCCGCCGCCGATGTCCAGGACCAGCAGCCTGCCCGCGGACCAGCCGAACCAGCGGCGGGCCGCGAGGAACGTGAGCCGGGCCTCCTCGGCGCCGGTGAGTACCCGCAGGTCGACGCCGGTCTCCTCCCGGACGCGGGCAAGGACGTGGTTGGCGTTGGTGGCCTCGCGCACGGCGGAGGTGGCGAACGGCAGGAGTGCCTCGACGCCCTTGTCCTCGGCGGCCTGGAGCGCGTCGTGGATGACGGCGATCAGCTTGTCGACGCCCTCGGAATCGATGGCACCGCCCGCGTCGAGGAGTTGGGCGAGGCGCAGGTCCGCCTTGTGCGAGTGCGCGGGCAGCGGGCGTGCGCCGGGGTGCGCGTCCACCACCAGCAGATGCACCGTGTTGCTTCCCACGTCGAGGACACCGAGTCTCATGTACGGAAACGCTACTGCCAGTCGCGCCGTGCACCGCCCCGCGGACGGTCCCGGACGGGTCTCGGGCGACTTACCCTGGACGGGTGCCAAAGACGAAAAAGGCGAAGAACGACAAGGCAGGCAAGAAGGCCAAATCGGCCGAGGGTTCTTCCCAGGGTTCTTCGCGGGCGAAAGCACCGAAGAAGTCGGAGCAGGACCCGGCCGTCCCGGCAGCCGACGAGAAGGGTCTCGACTTCCCGCGCGCGTGGGTGGAGTTCCCGGATCCGGCGGACGACGAGCAGATGTTCCGCTGCGATCTGACATGGCTCACCTCTCGCTGGAACTGCATCTTCGGCAGCGGCTGCCAGGGCATCCAGGCGGGCCGCGCGGACGACGGGTGCTGCTCGCTCGGCGCCCACTTCTCCGACGAGGAGGACGAGCAGCGGGTCGCCGGGCATGTGGCGAGGCTCACGCCGGAGATCTGGCAGAACCACGCCGAGGGCACCCGCGACGGCTGGGTCTCCGAGGACGACGAGGGCTCCCGGCAGACCCGTCCCTTCCAGGGCTCGTGCATCTTCCAGAACCGCCCCGGCTTCGCGGCCGGCGCGGGCTGCTCGCTGCACATCCTCGCCGTGCGGGAGGGCCGTGAGCCGCTGGAGACCAAGCCGGACGTGTGCTGGCAGTTGCCGGTCCGCCGGACGTACGACTGGATCGACCGGCCCGACGACACGCGGGTGCTCCAGATCTCGATCGGCGAGTACGACCGCCGGGGCTGGGGTCCGGGCGGCCACGACCTGCACTGGTGGTGCACGTCGGCGACCTCGGCGCACGGCGCGGGTGAGCCGGTGTACGTCTCCTACCGGCCGGAGCTGACCGAACTGATGGGCAAAGCGGGGTACGACCGGCTGGCCAAGCTCTGTGAGCAGCGGCTGGCCTCCCAGCTGCCGCTGCTGGCGCCGCATCCGGCGGACCCCGTGGGCTGACGCGGCAGACGCCGTTTCCTCGACACGGCCCTAGGAGGTGCTGGGGCTCGGGTCGCCGCCGTCGCTGGGCGTCGGCGACGGGCTGGTCGGCGCCGACGGGTTGGACGCGGTCGGCGTCGGCTCCGGGTCGGGCGGCGGAGTGGTCGGGTCGGTCGGCGTGGGATCGGGGGGCGCGGGGGTCGTGGGCGTCGGTTCGGGGCCGGGCGGGGTCGGCTCGCCCGAGCCGCCCGGGGTGCTCGGCACGGGATCCGGACCGGGGCCGGGGTCGGACGGGGTGGGGGCGCTGCCGTACCCCCGGATCGAGACGATCGCGCCGGCCGGTGAGATCGCGACCCGAGCGCTCCAGAGCCCGGAGGGCTCGCGCAGGGGGTCCACGTACACCTTGATCGTCAACGTCTCGCCGGGGCGGAGCGTTCCCGAGGACCGGCTCATGTAGAGCCAGGACGCGGCGGTGGTCGCGGACCAGCGGACGGGGGCGGAGCCGGAGGCGGTGAGGGTGATGAGGGTGGTGTCGCCGGAGTTGTCCGCGGCCACCGAGAGCCGGCCAGCGCCCTTCTGCCCGGTGCCCGCGACACTGACGACCTCCACCGACACATCGGGCTCGTCACCCCGGGAGAACCGGCCGCCGCGGCTGGTGTCGGCGTTGCCGGCGTTCTGGTAGCCGCCGTCCGCGGTCTCGCCGTCGAGCGTGCCGGCGCCGTCGTCCCGGCTGGCGGTGGTTCCGCGGCCGTCCGTGCCCTCTCCGGTGATCGGCGTGCCCCGGTAGGCCGACCACAGGGCGAGCACCGGGGCGGCCACCACCGTGGCGACGACGGTCGTGGTGACGGCACGCGCGCGAAGACGGTCCCGCCGGGCCGCGCGGTCCTTGGGGTCCATCGGAAAGCCGCGCCGGTCGAAGCGGGGTACGGCGCTCCGCGCGCGCGGGTGGTGCGCCATGGCCATGTGCAGGACCGCGCGGGGTGCCTCCAGGACGGGCAGCTGGGTGGGGGCGGGGCCCGCGCCGGGCCAGCTGCCGGAAGCCGCGCGCTCGGCGGTGCGTCGGCAGTGGGGGCAGTCGTCGACGTGCCGGACCAGTTCCCGGCGCAGGGCGCTGCTGAGCACCAGCTGGTTGTCGCCGGTGAGCCGGGCGACGCTCGGACAGGCGCCGGTCTCCACGACGGCGAGGGCCGCGCGGGTGCGTTCCACCTCGCAGGCGGCCGAGGAGAGCAGGTCCCGGGCGGCGGCCAGGTCCATACCGAGGACGGCGGCGACCTCGTGGGCGGACAGATGGTGGCGCACGGCCAGTTCGAGCGCCTCGCGCTGCTCGGGAGTGGTGCCGGCGGCCTCCGGCCAGGCGAGCAGGGCGAGTTCGCGTCTGCGCTGTTCCTGCGCGTACTCGGAGACGGGGGGCGAGCCGGGCTGCGCGCCGCCCTTGCGGTCGGCTCCATGGCGGCCGGCGGCGTGGGTGGCCTGACGTTTCTGCTTGGCCTCGGCCAGCTTGCGCAGACAGGCCCAGCGGGCCAGCGCGTAGAGCCAGGCCCTGCGGTCACCGGCGGCCTCCGGGGCACGCTGTCCCCGGCGCTCGGCGAGCGCGAGGACCTCGCCCAGGGCGGCCGTGGCGGCCTCGTGGTCGCACAGCACGGACAGGCAGTACGTGAACAGACCGTCCACATAGGGCTCGTAGCGCGCGGGAGGGCGCTGCACCAAGGTGCGCGCCGCAGCGCGGTCACGCGCCTCACGGCGCGCACGATGTGCGCCGGTCGTGCGGGTGGTGGTGTCCGGGCTGCTGCTCATCACCCGGCGACCGTAGGCGGCGGCGCGTGGCCGCTTCCGCCCCCTTGAGCACATTTAATCCGTACGGGTGAAACGATCCCTCATAAGGGGACAGGAACCTGTCTTCCCTTGCTCGTTCGTGACGGGACCGCCGGTCGGGGGTGCGCACGGGCGCGCGGGCGCGCGACCGGGCGCGCACGCGCGACCCACGACGCGCGCTGCTCCGCGACCCACGACGCGTCGCCGCGTGACCCACGACGGCCTGCCCCGTGACCCACGACGCACTGCTCCGTGAGGCCCGCGCCCCGGCTGTCGGTGCCGGCGGCTACGGTTTCGTCATGGCTGCCCGTACGAAGACCACCAAGGACCGTCCGTCCTACCGCTGCACGGAATGCGGCTGGCAAACGGCCAAATGGCTCGGTCGCTGCCCCGAATGCCAGGCCTGGGGCACGATCGACGAGTACGGCACGCCCGCGGTGCGGACCACGACACCGGGTCGCGTCACGACGTCCGCCGTGCCCATCGGCCAGGTCGACGGCCGGCAGGCAGCGGCGCGCTCCACCGGCGTCCCCGAGCTGGACCGGGTGCTGGGCGGTGGCCTGGTTCCCGGGGCCGTGGTGCTGGTCGCGGGCGAGCCGGGCGTCGGCAAGTCGACGCTGCTGCTGGACGTGGCGGCCAAGGCGGCGAGCGACGAGCACCGCACCCTCTATGTGACCGGCGAGGAGTCCGCGAGTCAGGTCCGGCTGCGCGCCGACCGCATCGGCGCCATCGACGACCACCTGTATCTGGCCGCGGAGACCGATCTGTCGGCCGTGCTGGGCCACTTGGACGCGGTGAAGCCGTCGCTGCTGGTCATGGACTCGGTGCAGACGGTCGCCTCCCCCGAGATCGACGGCGCGCCCGGCGGCATGGCCCAGGTCCGCGAGGTGGCCGGCGCCCTGATCCGCGCCTCGAAGGAACGCGGCATGTCCACCCTTCTGGTGGGCCATGTCACCAAAGACGGCGCGATCGCGGGCCCCCGCCTCCTGGAGCACCTCGTCGACGTCGTGCTGCACTTCGAGGGCGACCGCCACGCGCGCCTGCGGCTCGTGCGCGGCGTCAAGAACCGCTACGGCACCACGGACGAGGTCGGCTGCTTCGAACTGCACGACGAGGGCATCACGGGCCTCGCGGACCCCAGCGGACTTTTCCTGACACGTCGGACCGAACCGGTACCGGGCACCTGCCTGACCGTCACCCTGGAGGGTCGTCGCCCCCTGGTGGCCGAGGTCCAGGCGCTCACGGTCGACTCCCAGATCCCCTCCCCGCGCCGCACGACGTCCGGTCTGGAGACCTCCCGCGTCTCGATGATGCTCGCGGTGCTGGAACAGCGCGGCCGGATCAGCGCCCTGGGCAAGCGGGACATCTACTCCGCGACGGTCGGCGGGGTGAAGCTGTCCGAGCCGGCCGCCGACCTCGCCATCGCCCTCGCGCTGGCCTCCGCCGCCAGCGACACCCCGCTACCGAAGAACCTCGTCGCGATCGGCGAGGTCGGGCTCGCGGGCGAGGTCAGACGGGTCACGGGCGTGCAGCGCAGGCTCAGCGAGGCGCACCGGCTGGGCTTCACGCACGCCCTCGTACCGGGCGACCCGGGGAAGGTTCCGGCAGGTATGAAGGTGCTGGAAGTCGCGGATATAGGGGACGCCCTGAGGGTGCTCCCCCGCTCCCGTCGCCGAGAGGCCCCCCAGGATGCGGAGGACCGCCGGTAGACTTTGCCCTGGTCTCGCCCGTCCGTACGAACCGCGTGCGGATCCGGGGGCGCCCCAGAACCTGCGACCGGAGGAGTGCAGTGGCAGCCAACGACCGGGCAGCAGCTCCCGGAAAGTACGGCGGGAGCGCCGGTGCCGATGGCCTCATGCGCGCCTCGCTGAGCGCCGTCGCGCCCGGCACGTCCATGCGCGACGGCCTGGAGCGCGTCCTGCGCGGCAACACCGGCGGCCTGATCGTCCTCGGCTCCGACAAGACCGTCGAGTCCATGTGTACGGGTGGATTCGTCCTGGATGTCGAGTTCACGGCCACCCGACTGCGCGAGTTGTGCAAGCTGGACGGCGGCATCGTGCTCTCCTCCGACCTGTCGAAGATCCTGCGGGCGGGCGTGCAGCTGCTGCCCGACCCGACGATCCCGACCGAGGAGACCGGCACCCGCCACCGCACCGCGGACCGCGTCAGCAAGCAGGTCGGCTTCCCGGTGGTCTCGGTCTCCCAGTCCATGCGGCTGATCGCCCTCTACGTCGACGGGCAGCGCCGCGTCCTGGAGGACTCGGCGGCGATCCTGTCCCGCGCCAACCAGGCGCTCGCGACCCTGGAGCGCTACAAGCTCCGTCTGGACGAGGTCGCGGGCACGCTGTCCGCCCTGGAGATCGAGGACCTGGTGACGGTCCGGGACGTCTCGGCGGTGGCGCAGCGGCTGGAGATGGTGCGCCGGATCGCGACCGAGATCGCCGAGTACGTGGTGGAACTGGGCACCGACGGGCGGCTGCTCGCGCTCCAGCTGGACGAGTTGATCGCGGGCGTGGAGCCCGAGCGGGAGCTGGTCGTCCGGGACTATGTCCCCGAGCCCACGGCCAAGCGCTCCCGCACGGTCGACGAGGCCCTGGCCGAGCTGGACGCCCTCAGCCACGCCGAGCTGCTCGAACTGCCGACGGTGGCCCGTGCCCTGGGGTACACCGGCTCCCCCGAGGCCCTCGACTCCGCGGTCTCACCGCGCGGCTTCCGGCTGCTGGCCAAGGTGCCGCGGCTGCCGGGCGCCATCATCGACCGGCTGGTGGAGCACTTCGGCGGCCTCCAGAAGCTGCTCGCCGCGAGCGTCGACGACCTCCAGACGGTGGACGGCGTGGGCGAGGCGCGCGCCCGCAGCGTCCGCGAGGGCCTGTCCCGCCTGGCGGAGTCCTCGATCCTGGAACGCTACGTCTGACACCGCCAGACCCCACACCCTGAAGGCCCCAAGAGAACCACGCGCCCATCAACCCCCCGAGGCCCGACTCCCTCAAGAGGCGCGGGGAACCACGCGCCCATCAACCCCCCGAGGCCCGACTCCCTCAAGAGGCGCGGGGAACTGCGCGACCATCAACCCCGCGAGGCCCGACTCCCTCAAGAGGCGCGGGGAACTGCGCGGCCATCAACGCCCCCGAGGCCCGACTCCCTAAAGAGGCGCGGGGAACTGCGCGACCAGCCACGACGAAACCCGCACCCGAAGCACCGCGCGACCACGCCCCGCCACAACGGCCCGCACCCGACGACACCGGCCCCAGCGAGCCACCCCGCGGCAAAACAACGAAGCGCCGCGCTCAGTCCGCCTTCAGCACGAACGAGCCCCGCAGCGTCCCGAACCCGGCCGCCTTCCCCTCCAGCAGATACGTCCCCGCCCCGGCCACCCCCGCCGGAGGCGTCCCGCACTCGGGGGCGCTCGGCTTGCGGTTCCACTTGGCGGTGTACGTGATGCTCTCCCCCGCCGGGACTCGGTACGACAGGCTCCCGGAGCCCTTGGGGCAGTCGGCCGACGACCAGTACGCGTCGTCGTCACCACCGGCCTGGGTGACCGTCAGCACCGTCCCCTTCGGGCCGAGATCGACCTTGCAGTCACCACCCGAGGTGTTCTTCGCGGTCAGCCGGAACGCGGGCGTCTGGTCGGGCGAGTACGCGTTGCGCACACTGCGCAGGGTCAACGTCACCTTCTTCGGGGTGCAGTCGGGCAACGAGGACCCGGCGGGCAGCGCGTCGCCCGTACCGACGCCACCGCCGGAGGAACCCGCGCCGGAACCACCGGCACCCGAACCGTCCGCGCCGCCGGCCCCCTCGCCGTCGCCCGTACCCGAGCCGGCGCCGCCGCCCGTGCCCTCGTCCGATCCGTCCCCGGCGTCGCCGCCGTCCCCGGTGTCGCCGCCGCCGGAGTCCTCGTCGTCCGACTCGTCGCGTCCGCCCGGCGCTTCACTGATCGCGGGCCCGGAACCGGACGGCCCCGGCGTGATGGAGGGCGCGGGATTCTTGCCGTCGGAGCCTCCTGCGCCGTTGCTGCTCCGGCCGCCGCCACCGGAGGTCATGACCCAGGTGACCAGCAGGGCCAGCAGGGCGACCACGGACAGCATGATCACCCTCCGTCGCCAGTAGATGGAGGAGGGAAGCGGCCCGACCGGATTGCGCAGAGATCCCACGGCGCAAACTGTACGAGAGATCGGTGGCGTCACTGGCCCCACCCGCCGCCTGGAGCCACAACTTTTCCGGATCATCATCCCGGAAACGCCGGGCGGACGGGGGTCAGTTGGGCGCAAGGGGCACAGCGGCGGGTCCGGGCGCCCGCGCCGCCCGCTCCTGGGCCGCTGTCCGCCGGCCCGCGAAACGCTTCGCAGCAGCACGGCCGATCCGCACCGGCATGGCAGGATCGGAAGTGCCATGACTGCTCCCACGAAGCCCCCGCACACCAGCCCCGCCGAGGCCGTCACCGGCTCCCCGAGCGGGGACGGCCTCCACTCCCCCGTCATCGCCTGGTTCGACGAGCACGCGCGCGACCTGCCCTGGCGGCGGCCGGAGGCCGGCGCGTGGGGCGTGATGGTCAGCGAGTTCATGCTCCAGCAGACCCCGGTCAACCGCGTGCTGCCCGTCTACGAGCAGTGGCTCGCCCGCTGGCCGCGCCCCGCCGACCTCGCCAAGGAGGCCCCCGGCGAGGCCGTCCGCGCCTGGGGCCGGCTCGGGTACCCGCGCCGCGCCCTGCGTCTGCACGGCGCCGCCGTGGCCATAACGGAACGGCACGGCGGCGACGTACCCACCGACCACGCGCAGCTCCTCGCGCTGCCCGGCATCGGCGAGTACACCGCGGCGGCGGTGGCGTCGTTCGCCTACGGGCAGCGGCACGCCGTGCTCGACACCAACGTCCGCCGGGTGTTCGCCCGCGCGGTCACCGGGGTGCGGTACCCGCCGAACGCGACGACGGCCGCCGAGCGCAGGCTGGCCAGGGCCCTGCTCCCGGACGACGAGGGGATCGCCGCCCGCTGGGCCGCCGCGTCGATGGAACTGGGCGCGCTGATCTGCACGGCCAAGAACGAGGGCTGCCACCACTGCCCGATCGCCGCGCAGTGCGCGTGGCGGCTGGCGGGCAAGCCGGAGCACGAGGGCCCGCCGCGGCGCGCCCAGACGTACGCCGGTACGGACCGGCAGGTGCGGGGCAAGCTGCTGGCCGTGTTGCGCGAGGCGCACGCGCCCGTCCCGCAGGCGCGTCTTGACCGTGTGTGGCACGAGCCCGTCCAGCGGGCCCGCGCCCTGGACGGCCTGGTCTCCGACGGTCTGGTGGAGCCGCTGCAGGGCGGTCTGTACCGGCTGCCGCTGACCTGACGCGCCGAAGGGTCACGGCGGCGCGCCTCCTCATGTCACAGCGTTGGCCACTCCTTCATCAGACAAATCACCCCATAGCGGCCCCAACTCCCCTGCGCTCTTCACCGTTTCCTCCTTCCGTTACACAACCGACGGACAGTCGAGCGTTCACCGCAGGCTGCTCCGCACAGCCCCGTGACAACCCCTCCGTAGCTTCATTTCCGTGCCCGGCAGAGGGCATGGCAAGGGAAGACGGGGATGGAGGGCGGTTGATCATGGCGCAGGGTGACATGGGCCAGGTGCTCGGGTTCGAGGAGTACGTCCGCACTCGGCAGGACGCGCTCCTGCGCAGTGCCCGACGGCTGGTCCCGGACCCGGTCGACGCCCAGGACCTGCTCCAGACCGCACTGGCGCGGACGTTCGGCCGCTGGGACGGCATAGCCGACAAGCGGCTCGCGGACGCCTATCTGCGCCGGGTCATGATCAACACCCGGACGGAGTGGTGGCGGGCCCGCAAGCTGGAGGAGGTGCCGACCGAGCAGCTCCCCGAGTCGTGCGTGGACGACTCCTCGGAGCAGCACGCGGACCGCGCCCTGCTGATGGACGTCATGAAGGTGCTGGCCCCCAAGCAGCGCAGCGTGGTCGTGCTGCGACACTGGGAGCAGATGTCCACGGAGGAAACGGCCGCCGCCCTCGGCATGTCGGCCGGAACGGTCAAGAGCACGCTGCACCGGGCGCTCGCCCGGCTCCGCGAGGAGCTGGAGGCCCGCGATCTGGACGCACGCGCGCTGGAGCGTGAGGAGCGGGAGCGTTGCGCGGCCTGACCGGGAGGGCCGGTGTCGGCACCGGCCCCGGGCCCACCCCGGCCCGAGGCACCTTCCAGGCGGTGACCACGGCGGCGTCCGTGCTCACCGCCCTCAGCCTTGTGCTCACCGCCTGCGCGACGGGCGGCACCGGCGCCCGCGACGAGGGCCCGGCCCACGACGAGCCGGTGGCGGGCAGCGCGATGAGCCCGGCCGCCCCTGTCTCCGCGGTGCCCCGGTCCAGGAGCCTGACCCGGGCCACGGCGGTCAAGCTGCTTCAGGCGGATCCGCAGGTCTCGCCGGCGGTCAAGCGCGTCCTGAAGCCGTGCGTCGCCGACGAGTACCCGGTCGACCTGTCCTACGGCGATCTGACCGGCGGGACCGCGGAGGACGTCGTCGTCAACGTCGTGACCTGCAGTGACGTCGTCGGCATCGGCTCGTATGTGTATCGCGAGGAGAACGGCACCTACGAGAACGTCTTCCAGGCCGAGGAGCCGCCGGTCTACGCCGAGATAGACCGCGGCGACCTGGTGGTCACCAAGCAGGTGTACGAGCGCGGCGACCCGGTGTCGAGCCCCTCGGGCGAGAACGTGATCACGTACCGCTGGAGGGCGGACCGTTTCTCCGAGGAGTACCGCACGCGCAACGACTACAGCGCGGTCGTGGGCGCGGAACCGACGCCGGCACCCGAGAGCAACTGACCGGACGACGGGACAGGCACCGCGACAGGGCATCGAGACAGGCATCGAGACAGGCATCGACACCGGGTTCCGGTACCGGATACCCGGTACCGACCCGACGGATACGGACTGAGAGCACGGATGGCAGAGCAGACCCACGTCCTGTTCGTCGAGGACGACGACGTCATCCGCGAGGCCACCCAGCTCGCACTGGAGCGGGACGGCTTCGCGGTCACCGCCATGCCCGACGGACTGTCGGGGTTGGAGGCGTTCCGCGCGAACCGGCCCGACATCGCCCTGCTGGACGTCATGGTGCCCGGCCTCGACGGGGTCAGCCTGTGCCGCCGCATCCGCGACGAGTCGACCGTCCCGGTGATCATGCTGTCGGCGCGGGCCGACTCGATCGACGTGGTGCTCGGTCTGGAGGCGGGCGCGGACGACTACGTGACCAAACCGTTCGACGGCGCCGTGCTGGTGGCACGCATCCGGGCGGTGCTGCGCCGGTTCGGACACGCGAGCGGCGGCGCGGCGGGCCGCCGGGAGGGAACGGACTCCCCGGCCGCCGGCGGGGTGCTGACCTTCGGGGACCTGGAGGTCGACACCGAGGGCATGGAGGTGCGCAAGGCCGGCCGGCCGGTGGCGCTCACCCCGACCGAGATGCGGCTGCTGCTGGAGTTCTCCTCGGCGCCGGGCACCGTGCTGTCCCGGGACAAGCTGCTGGAGCGGGTCTGGGACTACGGCTGGGGCGGGGACACCCGCGTCGTCGACGTCCATGTGCAGCGGCTGCGGACGAAGATCGGCCAGGACCGGATCGAGACGGTCCGCGGCTTCGGCTACAAGCTGAGGGCCTGAGGACGGGACGGGACACGTCGATGCGGGGGATCACCCGGCGCCTGGTCGGGGCGCGTGTACGGCGTACGGGCATCCGTACGGGACTCAGATGGAAGCTCAGCGCGGCGATCGCGCTGGTCGGAGCGCTGATCGCGATCGTGCTCAGCCTGGTCGTGCACAATGCCGCGCGGGTCTCGATGCTGGACAACGCGCGCGACCTCGCCGACGAGCGGGTGCAGATCGCCCAGCGCAACTACGAGCTGTCCGGGCGGCCCAACTTCCCCGACATCAAGATCGACGACCCGGACCTGCCGTCCGCGCTGCGCGCCAAGGTCCAGGCCGGGCGCCGGGCGACGTACGTCACCGACCGGCCGGGGGGCGCGCCGGACATCTGGGCGGCGGTCCCGCTCAAGGACGGGCATGTGCTGTCCCTGCACACGGGGTTCACGGACCGGAGCACGGACATCCTCAAGGACCTCGACAAGGCGCTGGTCATCGGCTCCATCGCGGTGGTCCTCGGCGGCAGCGCGCTCGGTGTGCTCGTCGGCGGGCAGCTGTCACGCCGGCTGCGCAAGGCGGTCTCCGCGGCGAACCAGGTCGCCAAGGGCGAGCGGGACGTGCGGGTGCGCGAGGCCATCGGCGGGGTCGTCCGGGACGAGACCGACGACCTGGCGCGGGCCGTGGACGCGATGGCGGACGCGTTGCAGCAGCGACTGGAGGCGGAGCGGCGGGTCACCGCGGACATCGCGCACGAGCTGCGCACCCCGGTGACGGGGCTGCTGACCGCCGCCGAGCTGCTGCCGCCGGGCCGCCCGACGGAGCTGGTGCTGGACCGGGCGAAGGCCATGCGCACGCTGGTCGAGGACGTGCTGGAGGTGGCCCGTCTCGACGGGGCGTCCGAGCGGGCCGAGCTGCAGGACATCATGCTGGGCGAGTTCGTCGCCCGGCGGGTCGCGGCGAAGGACGCGGAGATCGACGTACAGGTGGTGCACGAGTCGGAGGTGACGACCGACCCGCGCCGCCTGGAACGCGTGCTGTTCAACCTGCTCGCCAACGCCGCCCGGCACGGCCGGCCGCCCATAGAGGTCACCGTCGAGGGCCGGGTGATCCGCGTCCGCGACCACGGGCCGGGCTTCCCCGAGGACCTGCTGGCGGAGGGGCCGAGCCGGTTCCGCACCGGCAGCGTGGACCGCGCCGGCGTCGGCCACGGGCTGGGACTGACCATCGCGGCCGGCCAGGCACGGGTGCTGGGGGCCCGACTGACCTTCCGCAACGTCCGCCCACCGGGCGCCGCCGACCACATGGCGGCCGAGGGGGCGGTCGCCGTCCTCTGGCTGCCGGAACACGCGCCGACGAACACGGGCAGCTATCCGGTGCTGGCCGAATAGGGACGCTGTCGAGCGAGCCCGTCCCGACGGCCTGACGGAAACATCCCGCCGGCCTGAAGGGGACATCCCACCGGCCGGACCGGGGAGACCGGCAGGCGGCCGGACCGGACACATCCCGCCCGCAGACCGGGCATACCGGCAGCCGGCCGCGTGGAGATCCGCGGACCGGGGACACCGGCAGGCGCCCGGCGGAGACCCGTGCCGTCAGCCCGTCAGCCCGTCGGCCCCTCAGCCCGTAAGCCGGTCGGCCGGCCGACCACCTGCCCGACCACCCGCCCGGGCGGTGGGCCCGGCCCCGTTCAGCAGCCGAAGTCCTTCGAGAAGTCCAGCTGCTCGCTGCGCTGTGTCAGCGAGTACCAGTTCCCGTTGTCGTCGCGGAAGATCGCTTCGATGCCGTACGGCCGTTCCTGCGGCTCCTGGAGGAACTCCACCCCGCGCGACCGGAACGTCTCGTAGTCACCCCGGCAGTCGTCCGTCCGCAGCGCTCCCGCGCCGATCACCCCCTTGCCGACCAGCTTCTTAGCGCCTCGGACGACTCGGCGTCGAGGCCGGGACCGTCCAGGCTCATCAGCGCCAGCTCCACGTCCGGCTGCTCCTTCGCGCCCACGGTGACCCATCGCATGTCACCCATCGGCACCTCGCTGCGCACCTCGAAGCCCAGTTTCTCCGTGAAGAAGGCCTTGGTGCGCTGCTGGTCGAAGGTCCACACGGTGGTGATGCCCAGGCCGGTGATCATCGCTCTGCTCTCCTGCTGCGGTCGACGGCTTGTGTTCGTCACGGTCACGGTAGGCAGGGCGGCGGCCGGGGCGCTTCTCCGGAATTGCTCAGTGCCCCTGTGCGGTCGCCCAGCATCCGGGCGCACGGCGTGGGCGCGAGCACCTCGGGGCCACCCCCCGCCGACGCGGACGCCTACCGTGCCGCCATGACCGATGGGGAACCGGCGCTGCGCTCCCGGCTGGCGCTGACGCTGCTCGCGGACATCGACCGCCTCACCGGCGAGGTGGTGGCGGACCTTCGCGCCCACAGCCCGGCGTACGCCTCCGGCTGTCCCGTCCCGCTCGCCGATCTGCGTGCCGTCTGCCGCGCCGACCTCGTCCTGTCGCTGGAGGAGTTCGGCGGACTGCCCGCGAGCGCCGGCGGCATCGAGGCCGCCGCGACCGAGGCCGGGCGGCGCCGGGCCGAGCAGGGCATGCCACTGGAGGACGTGCTCCAGGCGTACCGGTGCGGCGGACGGGCGCTGTGGCAGGCGATGGCGGAGCCGCTGCGGGACCGGACGGGGGCCGGGCAGGATCTCGTTCTCGACGTCGCGGGGGCGCTGTGGGAGACGATCGACCGCTTCTCGACGGTGATGTCGGACGCGTACCGGCGCACCCAGCTGGAACTGCAGCACCGTCAGGACTCACGGCGCGGCGCCCTCTTCGAGGCCCTTCTGGAAGGCCGCGGCGGTGATCCGGCGGTCGTCGCCGCCGCGGCGGCGGCGCTCGGCCTGCCGGTGCGCGACACCTACGCCGTGGTGGTGGCCGACCAGAACCCGGCGGCGCCGCCGCACCCGGGGCCGGCACTCCGGGCGGCGGGCATGTGGTCCTTCTGGCGCCCCCGGGCCGCGCGGTACGCGGGCCTCGTACGGCTCGGGTCCGCCGCGCCGGAGCAGTTGACGCGGGTGCTGCGCGAGGAACTGGGCGGCACGGCCGGGATCTCCCCGCCGTTCACGGAACTGGCCGCGGCGGACACGGCGGTGCGCCTGGCGGAGCGCGCCCTGCGTACGCTGCCGCCGGGCGGGACAGCGGTGGCGCAGCTCGACGAACGCCTGGTGGAGGCGGCGTTGACCGGCGACCCGGAGATAGCCGGCCGCCTGGTCGCCCGCTACCTCGACGGCGTTCTGGGCTGCGGTGCCGAGGCTCCCGTGCTGCTGCGGACCCTGCGGGTGTGGCTGGACGCCGGCTGCTCGGCGCCGCGTGCCGCCGAGCAGCTCCACTGTCACCGCAACACGGTCCTGAACCGCATCATCCGCGTCGCCGAACTCACCGGCTGGCCCCCGGAGTCGGGCGAGGCCCGTCTGGGCTGGGCTCTCGCGCTGCGCGCCGCGGAGATCCCCCGCTGACGGGCCGGCCGTCCCTCTTCCGCATCGGGGCTCCACGGACGGGTGTGCCGTGCCCCGTCGCCCGCGTCACCGGCCGCTCGTGCCGGAGGCGTCCTGCCGCTGCCGGGCCGAGGCTTCCCTGGAATGCGGCCGCCCCTGCGGGTGTGCGCACACCGCGTCGGGCACCGGATCAGCAGCCGCCCCCGGCAGCGGCCCGCCCTCCCGGTGAGGGCGGCTCCACCGGTGCGCGGCGCGGGAAACCGCCGGACCACAGCATCGCGTAGCACCCGGGTATCAGGGCCGCGCCGCTGCCGACGTGCTCGGTCCGGTATGCGCTCGGGGTCAGGCCGGTGCGCGCCTTGAACCGGGTGGAGAAGGTGCCGAGGCTGCTGAAGCCGACCAGGTGGCAGATCTCCGTGACGGTGAGGTCGGCGGCGCGCAGCAGCTCCTCGGCCCGCTCGATCCGGCGGTGGGTGAGGTACTGGCCGGGCGTCTCGCCGTACGCCTCCTTGAAGGCGCGGACGAAGTGGAACCGGGAGTACCCGGCGTGCGCGGCGACCGCGGCCAGGTCGAGTGCGGGGTCGGCCCAGTCCCGGTCCATCGCGTCCTTCGCCAGCCGTAGCTGACGCAACTTGTCCATGAGCCGATGGTGACACGGGCCACCGACAACGCCACCGGCCTCACACGGGAGGCGCGGGTACCGGAACCCCCCGGCACCCGCGCCCCCCGCGGACACCCGGCTCAGACCGCCTCGCTCACGGGCGCCGTCGCCGCCGCGCCCTCGTCGTTCGGGCCCGCGCCCTTCAGCGGCACCTCCTTGACGAACACCGCCGCGATCAGCGCCGGCACGGCCACCGCCGCGCCCAGCAGGAACGCCCCGTGCGTGCCCGACGTCACCGCGTACTGGTACGCCTCGCGGACCGCTTCCGGCAGCTTGGCCAGGCTCGCGGCGTCCAGCTGGGCGGACTGCTCGGTCGTCCTGGAGCCCAGTGCTCCCTCCCGCCGGGCCATCTCGTCCTGGACCCGGTGGTTGAAGAGCGCGCCCATGATCGCGACGCCGAAGGAGGAGCCGAGGGTGCGGAAGAGGGTGGTGGAGGAGGACGCGACGCCCATGTCCTTCATCTCCACGCTGTTCTGCGCTATCAGCATGGTGATCTGCATCAGACAGCCCATGCCGAGCCCGACCACGGCCATGTAGACACCGGACGTCAGCCGTGAGGTCTCGGTGTCCATCAGGGACAGCAGATACAGGCCGACGACCATCAGGGCACCGCCCACCACCGGGAACAGCTTGTACCGCCCGGTCTGCGTGGTGATCCGCCCGGCCACCATCGACGTGACGAGCATCGCGCCCAGCATCGGCAGCAGCAGCAGTCCGGAGTTGGTCGCGGAGGCGCCCTGCACGGACTGCTGGTAGAGCGGCAGGAAGAGGGTCGCGCCGAACATCACGAAGCCCACGATGAAGCCGATGAAGGACATCAGGGTGAAGTTCAGGCTGCGGAAGATGTGCAGCGGCAGGATCGGCTCGGCGGCCCGGGTCTGCCGGAACACGAAGCCGACGAGCGCGGCGACGCCGATCCCGGTCAGCCCCATGATCACGGCCGAGGTCCAGGCGTACTCCGTACCGCCCCAGGTGGTGACGAGGACGATCGCGGTGATGCCGACGGTCAGCAGCACGGCGCCGAGGTAGTCGATCCGGGCCTCGGAGCGCTTCCTCGGCAGGTGCAGAACGGCGCTGATGGCGACCAGGGCGACCGCGCCGAGCGGCAGGTTGATGTAGAAGGTCCAGCGCCAGCCCCAGTGGTCGGTGATGGTGCCGCCGACCAGCGGGCCGCCGATCATCGCCAGCGCCATGACGCCGGCCATCATGCCCTGGTACTTGCCGCGCTCCCGGGGCGGTATCAGGTCACCGATGATCGCCATGACACCGACCATCAGACCGCCGGCGCCCAGTCCCTGCACGGCCCGGAACGCGATCAGCTGTCCCATGTCCTGGGCCATGCCGCTGAGCACGGAGCCGATCAGGAAGAGCACGATCGAGCTCAGGAAGACGCCCTTGCGCCCGTACATGTCGCCGAGCTTGCCCCAGATCGGCGTGGAGGCCGCGGTCGCCAGGGTGTACGACGTCACCACCCAGGACAGATGTTCCAGACCGCCCAGCTCGCCCACGATCGTCGGCATCGCCGTACCGATGATCATGTTGTCCAGCATCGCGAGCATCATCGCGATCATCAGGGCGAGCAGGACCACCCGCACGCTCCTCGGCCGCTTCCCCTCTTGCACCGCTCCCCCAACTTACTTGCCGCCCGGCTAGTTACCGCGAGAACGTAGCTCGCGAACTAGCCGGGCGTCAAGTAAGTTTTTCTTTGCCAAAGAGTGGCCGGGAGAGCGCGAGGACGGGCGGCAGCATGGACGGCAGCAAGCAGCGCCGACGGGGCGACACCCGCCAGCGCATCCAGGACGTGGCCCTGGACCTCTTCGCCGAGCAGGGCTACGAGAAGACGTCGCTCCGCGAGATCGCCGAACACCTGGACGTCACGAAGGCGGCGCTCTACTACCACTTCCGGACCAAGGAAGAGATCCTGGTCGGGATCTTCGACGACCTGATGCGGCCGATCGACGAACTGATCGAATGGGGCCGGAGTCAGCCGCACACCCTGGAGACGAAGCAGCAGATCGTACGGCGCTACAGCGAGCACCTCACCGCCGCGGAACCGCTGTTCCGCTTCATGCACGAGAACCAGGCGACGATCCGCGAGCTGCGCATCGGCGAGCTGTTCAAGGAGCGTATGAAGGACCTGCGGCTCATCATCGTCGACCGGGACGCGGGTCTGGCCGACCAGGTCCGCTGCATCAGCGCCATCTTCACACTGCACGCCGGCATGGTGTTCGCGATGCAGGAACTCGAAGGCGACCCCGAGGAGAAGCGCGAAGCCATCCTCGAAGTCGCCGTCGGTATGGTGACCCAGGCCCACAGAGGTGTGTCCTAGGTCACCGTCGTCAGAGGGTGACGCCCTTGGTCCGCAGGAAGGCGACCGGGTCTATCGCCGAGCCGTAGTTGGGGGAGGTGCGGATCTCGAAGTGCAGGTGCGGGCCGCTGGAGTTGCCGGTGTTGCCGGACAGGGCGATCTTCTGCCCGGTGGCGACGATCTGGCCGACCCTCACGTCGACGCGGGACAGGTGGGCGTACTGCGTGTAGGTGCCGTTGCCGTGCTTGATGACGACGGCGTTGCCGTACGCGGGACCGTCACCGGCGCCATTGCCGCCGGCCTTGACGACCGTACCGCCGTGCGCGGCCATGACCTTGGTACCGGTGGCGACGGCGAAGTCCTGCCCGCTGTGGGTGGACTGCCACATGCCGCCCGCCTGGGCATAGCTGGCGCTGAGGCTGTAGCCCTTGACCGGGGTGGTCCAGCCGACGGCCTTCTTCGCGGCGACCGACTGGGCGTTGGCCTTCTGCGCGGACGCGACCGTGGCCGCCTTCGCCTGGGCCGCGGCCTGTACCTCGACGGCGTGCGCGACCCCGGTGGTGGCGGTCGTGGCGGCGGCCGTGGAGGTGTTGGCGGCGGCCGCGACCCCGGCCCCCAGCACGACCGAGGCGCCGATGCCGGCGGCCAGCACGGCCGCGCGAGTGCGGAGCTGGGGCGTACGGGAAGAAAGGGACGTGACACGCGAGAACATTCGATACCTCGTGAGACGGGGACAGAAGGACCGCTCGGCGCAAAAGCCTTCTGCCGGGCGGGCCATCCCTTGGTACCCGCCGCACCGGGTCAGCCCAAAACGTGTGACGTACTACAGAAGCTAGTAATTCGCCCCATATTCTGCCGACTCTTGACAGAGTCGCCATTCCGGATAATTAAGGACAACTCCTCAATTCCGACACATGAGTTCTGCGTGGATAGTCCGTTTTATTCGCATTCACACCTCTCCTAATCCGCCTAGTACCGGACATATCGCCTGTGCGGCATGTCACCGAGGCCCTGGCTGCCGGCACCCCGGAATGTGACCGGCGCTACTCTGCTGTTTCCTGCCAACAGGGCTCAGGGGGAGGCCGGGTGGAACCGTCGGTCATCGGCGTACGGCTGGCGTCGGCCGTGGCGGCGCCGCTCGTGAAGAGACTGTTCGTGGGCGAGGGCGCGGGCGCCGGGCTGGTGGAACGGCCGGTGCGGATCTCCTCGTACGTCTCGTTCCGCGGCGAGAAACGGCGGCTGGACCGCGGGGACCTCACCCTGCTCGCCTCCGAACTGGTCCGGCAGGCGCTGAAGGGGGGCGGGGAGCGCCACTTGCCACCGGACGAGGAAGAGCCCGTGGCGCACGCCCTCGCCGACAGCCTGTACGCGCTCGGCGGGCTGGACATGACGGACGTGCAGGCGGTCGAGCTCGGCCACGAGGAACTGGCCGCTCGGCTGCGCGCCGCGAGCGGTATGCCGGACCGTGACCTCTCCCTCGACGCGGCCCAGTTCTACCTGGGCACCCTCAGCACCGCCTGCCTGCACGTCCTGCACTTCTTCACCCGGCGCTCGACCTTCGTACCTCGCACCCTGGTCGAGCAGTCCCGCCGCCAGCACGAGCTCGTCGGCAAGATCGACGCCCTGCTCGCCCGCACCGCACCGGCGTCCGACGACGCCTTCGAGCAGCGCTACATGACGTACGTCACCTCCAAGCACGGCCATCTCACCATCTACGGCATCGACCTGGTCGACTCCCCCGACCGCTGGCCCCTGGACGCCGCCTACCTCAGCCTCCAGGCCCTGCACCCGGACTCCGGCGACGGCGAGACGGCCGGCCCCGGCCTCCCCTCCGCCGCCACCGCGCTCCCCGCCGAGCAGGTCTTCGCCGCGCACGACCGCGTACTGCTGCGCGGGGTGGCCGGCTCCGGCAAGACCACACTCGTCCAGTGGCTCGCGGTCACCGCGGCCCGGGGCGCGCGCGGCGACCGCGTCCCGTTCGTCCTCCCGCTGCGCACCCTGGTCCGCCGCCCCGACGGCCTGCCCGCACCCGACGCCTTCCTGTCCGCCGTGCGCGTCCCCTTCCACGCGAACCAGCCGGACGGCTGGGCGGACCATGTGCTCGGCGCCGGCCGGGGACTGCTCCTGGTGGACGGTATCGACGAGATCCCCGAGCGCGTACGCGAGCGCACCCGTCGCTGGCTGCGCGACCTGCTCGACGTCTATCCCGGCAACCAGTGGCTGGTCACCTCCCGTCCCTCGGCGGTACGGGAGGACTGGCTCGCCCCCGACGGCTTCACGGAGCTGACGCTCACCCCGATGAGCGCGGACGACGTGACCGCCTTCGTCACGCGCTGGCACACCGCCGCCCGTGCCGGCGCCCCCGAGGACGGCGACCGCCTCGACGCCTACGAGCGCTCCCTCCTCGACGCCGTGCGCACCAAGCCCGACCTGGGGCGCCTCGCCACCAACCCCCTGATGTGCGGCCTGGTCTGCGCCCTGCACCGCGACCGGCGGGGCTATCTCCCGCACGGCCGTCAGGAGCTGTACGACGCCGCCCTGTCGATGCTGCTGGCCCGGCGCGACGAGGAGCGGGACATGGCCGGACCCGACGGCATCCGCCTCACCGAGCTCCCCCAGATCCAGCTGCTCCAGCGGCTCGCGTACTGGCTGATCCGCAACCACCAGTCGGAGATGGACCGCGAGCGGGCCGAGCGCCTGATCGCCGACGTCCTGCCGTCCCTCCCGGCCGCGGCCTCCCAGGGCGACGCGCCGTCGATCCTGCGGCATCTGCTGGTCCGCAGCGGTCTGCTCCGCGAACCGTCCCCCGGCACCGTGGAGTTCGTCCACCGCACCTTCCAGGACTACCTGGGCGCGAAGGCGGCCGTGGAGGACGGGGACTTCGGCCTGCTGGTGCGGGGCGCGGCGGACGCGCAGTGGGCCGACGTGATCCGGATGGCGGTGGCCCATGCCCGGCCCCGGGAACGGGCCGACCTGCTGCGGGAGTTGCTGGCCTCGGCGGACCGCCTGGAGGGCGCCGCGAGCGCTCGGGTACGGCTGCTCGCGCTGGCCGCGCTGGAGCATGCGACGGAACTGGATCCGGGGGTGCGCCAGGAGGTCGAGCGCGACGCCGCCGCCCTGATCCCGCCCCGGACGACGGAGGAGGCCCGCGCGCTGGCGTCGGTGGGCCCGCTCGCCCTGGAGCTGCTGCCCGGCCCGGACGGGCTGGACGACGCCGAGGCCCGTGCCGTGGTCGTCACGGCGTCGCTCATCGGCACCGAGGCCGCGCTGCCCGTCCTGGCCCGCTACCGCACCCACCCGGCCCTGGAGGTGCGGGCTCAGCTGAGCTGGACGTGGCACCGATTCCCGGCCCGGCGGTACGGCACCGAGGTCGTCGCGCACCTGCGCGAGGACGGGCTCTTCTTCGCCGCGCATTCCGAGGAACACCTGCGGATCCTGGGCGAACTGGGCGGGCGGCGGGCGCTGCAACTGGTCGGCGACCTCGACCCCGCGGCGCTGCCCGGCGACACGGCCGAGCTGGTCGTCAAGGGCAACGAGCGGCTGCGCGATCTGGAGTGCCTCGCCGGGTTGAACCGGCTCACCCACCTGGACCTCTCCGGATGCCCGCACGTCCAGAGCCTCGCCCCGCTGGCCCACCTGCCCCTGCGACGGCTCTCGCTCCACCTTCTGCCAGGGCTGGAACGGCCGGGAGCCCTGTGGGAGCTGGCGGGCTCTTCGACGCTGGACCGGCTCGACCTCGGCATCGCGCTGCCGGCGAACTCCCTCGACGAGGCGCTGCCCGAGACCCTGCCCCTGCGCTGTCTGCGGCTCACCAGGAACGCCACTCTGCACACCGGACTGCGCGGGCTGCACCGCCTGAGGTCCCTGCGGCAACTGAGCCTCGCCACCCTGTCCGTGGCACTGACCACCGAGGACCTGGAGGAGATCGCACGGCTGCCCGCCCTGGAGGAACTGCGCCTCAACTGGCGGGCGGTCGGCCGGCCGGGGCCGCCCCTGCCCGGCGTCACCAGCCTGCGGCTGAACGACTTCGACGGCACCGAGGACCTCTCGGGCCTCGCGGCCCTCCTTCCGGACCTGCGCGAGATCGGCGTCCACCTCGCCGCGGGGGTCACCGACGTACCGGAACACGCCCTGGCCCGGCTGCCCATACGGCCAACTCTCGGGAAAATCACCGGCGTTGTGTGACGCACATCCCTGTACACCTACCGTCCGGTAACCCTACGGTTCCCCTCGCGCCACCCTCACGCACGAACATGCACACGACATGCCGGTCACCGTACCCATCGCGTACGGATGTGAAGGGACCCCCCATGACAAGACGCCACCCTTGGGTAAGCCGCACCGCCGCGAGCGCTGTCGCCGCGGCCGCCCTCGTGGCCATCGCCGCCCCCGCCGAGGCCGCCACCGGCACCGTCTCGAGCACCGCCGCCGCGGACGTCGACTACGCCACCTGGCAGCGGGACTGCCAGGCCGTGATGGACCAGGCTCTGCCGTACCTGAAGCAGCGGATCGCCCAGGCCGAGCCGGGCGAGAAGCAGGCGATCGTCTTCGACATCGACAACACCACGCTGGAGACCGACTTCGGCTTCAGCTTCCCGCAGCCGGCCAACAAGCCCGCGCTGAACGTGGCGAAGTACGCGCAGGAGCGCGGCGTCGACATCTTCTTCGTCACCGCCCGCCCGGGCATCATCCACCTGCCCACCGAGTGGAACCTGGAGCACGTCGGCTACGAGGTCGACGGCCTCTACGTCCGCGGCTTCTTCGACCTGTTCAAGAACGTCGCCGACTACAAGACGGCCCAGCGGGTGAACATCGAGTCCAAGGGCTACACGATCATCGCCAACATCGGCAACAACACGACCGACCTGTCGGGCGGCCACGCCGAGAAGACCTACAAGCTTCCGGACTACGACGGCCAGCTCTCGTAGCACCCGGGCATGCGAGAGGGGCCGGTGCCTCGACGGCACCGGCCCCTCTCGTCTGCGGAGTTACGCGTCCTTGCTCAGGTTCGGACCCGCTCCACCGGCCGCCTGCTCGATCGGCGGGACGTCCGGCAGGGCCGCCTTCTCCTCACCCCGGAAGGTGAAGGTCTTGGCTTCGCCCTCGCCCTCGGTGTCCACGACCACGATGTGGCCGGGGCGCAGCTCGCCGAAGAGGATCTTCTCCGACAGGGAGTCCTCGATCTCGCGCTGGATGGTGCGGCGCAGCGGCCGGGCACCCAGCACGGGGTCGTAACCCTTCTGCGCCAGCAGCTCCTTGGCGGACGGGGAGAGCTCGATGCCCATGTCCCGGTCCTTCAGGCGCTCGTCCACCTTGCCGACCATCAGGTCGACGATCCGCAGGATGTCGTCCTGGGTCAGCTGCGGGAAGACGACCACGTCGTCGACACGGTTGAGGAACTCGGGCCGGAAGTGCTGCTTGAGCTCGTCCGAGACCTTGTTCTTCATGCGCTCGTAGTTGGACTTCGTGTCACCCGCGGCGGCGAAGCCCAGGTTGAAGCCCTTGGAGATGTCCCGGGTGCCGAGGTTGGTCGTCATGATGATGACCGTGTTCTTGAAGTCCACGACCCGGCCCTGGGAGTCGGTCAGTCGACCGTCCTCCAGGATCTGCAGCAGCGAGTTGAAGATGTCCGGGTGGGCCTTCTCCACCTCGTCGAAGAGGACGACGGAGAACGGCTTGCGGCGGACCTTCTCGGTCAGCTGGCCGCCCTCTTCGTAGCCCACGTAGCCGGGGGGCGAACCGAAGAGACGCGACACCGTGTGCTTCTCGCTGAACTCCGACATGTCGAGGGAGATCAGCGCGTCCTCGTCACCGAAGAGGAACTCGGCGAGGGCCTTGGACAGCTCGGTCTTACCGACACCGGACGGGCCGGCGAAGATGAACGAACCACCGGGGCGCTTCGGGTCCTTCAGACCCGCACGCGTACGGCGGATCGCCTTCGACAGCGCCTTGACGGCGTCGATCTGGCCGATGACCCGCTTGTGGAGCTCGTCCTCCATGCGCAGCAGACGCGAGGACTCCTCCTCGGTCAGCTTGAAGACCGGGATGCCGGTGGCCGTGGCGAGGACCTCGGCGATCAGGTCGCCGTCGACCTCGGCGACGACGTCCATGTCGCCGGCCTTCCACTCCTTCTCCCGCTTCGCCTTGGCGGCGAGGAGCTGCTTCTCCTTGTCGCGCAGGGAGGCCGCCTTCTCGAAGTCCTGCGAGTCGATCGCGGACTCCTTGTCCCGGCGGACACCGGCGATCTTCTCGTCGAACTCGCGCAGGTCCGGCGGCGCGGTCATGCGGCGGATGCGCATCCGGGAACCGGCCTCGTCGATCAGGTCGATCGCCTTGTCCGGCAGGAAGCGGTCCGAGATGTAGCGGTCGGCCAGGGTGGCGGCCTGGACCAGCGCCTCGTCGGTGATCGAGACACGGTGGTGCGCCTCGTACCGGTCACGCAGACCCTTGAGGATCTCGATCGTGTGCGGCAGGGACGGCTCGGCGACCTGGATGGGCTGGAAGCGGCGCTCGAGGGCCGCGTCCTTCTCCAGGTGCTTGCGGTACTCGTCCAGCGTGGTGGCGCCGATGGTCTGCAGCTCACCACGCGCCAGCATCGGCTTGAGGATGCTCGCGGCGTCGATGGCGCCCTCGGCGGCACCCGCACCGACCAGCGTGTGCAGCTCGTCGATGAACAGGATGATGTCGCCGCGGGTGCGGATCTCCTTGAGCACCTTCTTCAGGCGCTCCTCGAAGTCACCGCGGTAGCGGGAGCCGGCGACCAGGGCGCCGAGGTCCAGGGTGTAGAGGTGCTTGTCCTTGAGGGTCTCGGGCACCTCGCCCTTGACGATGGCCTGAGCGAGGCCCTCGACGACGGCGGTCTTGCCGACGCCGGGCTCACCGATCAGGACCGGGTTGTTCTTGGTACGGCGGGACAGCACCTGCATGACCCGCTCGATCTCCTTCTCGCGCCCGATGACCGGGTCGAGCTTGGACTCACGAGCGGCCTGGGTGAGGTTCCGGCCGAACTGGTCGAGGACCAGGGACGTCGAGGGGGTGCCCTCGGCAGGCCCGCCGGCGGTGGCGGTCTCCTTGCCCTGGTAGCCGGAGAGCAGCTGGATCACCTGCTGCCGCACCCGGTTCAGATCAGCGCCCAGCTTGACCAGGACCTGGGCGGCGACGCCCTCGCCCTCACGGATCAGGCCGAGCAGGATGTGCTCCGTGCCGATGTAGTTGTGACCCAGCTGAAGGGCCTCGCGGAGCGACAGCTCCAGGACCTTCTTGGCACGAGGGGTGAAGGGAATGTGCCCGGACGGGGCCTGCTGGCCCTGGCCGATGATCTCCTCCACCTGCTGGCGGACCGCCTCGAGCGAAATCCCGAGGCTCTCAAGGGCCTTGGCGGCGACACCCTCACCCTCGTGGATCAGGCCCAGGAGGATGTGCTCGGTGCCGATGTAGTTGTGGTTGAGCATCCGGGCTTCTTCCTGAGCCAGGACGACAACCCGCCGCGCGCGGTCGGTGAACCTCTCGAACATCGTTAATCGCTCCTCAGAGCGGTCAGGCAGTGGGGGGAACTTCCCCTCCCTGTCCTTCCGCAGCTTAGTCCCGCAAGCGGGGACCGCTCATTCCAACTGCCGACACCGTCGATGGCCTCCTGACCTCGAACGCCGACATATGCTCCAACCTGATGGTGCGAGACGATGTTCCCGCAGGCCAGGCAGTTACCCTCACCATCAGTACGCCGATGGCGAACGCGAGACGGCCCTGTCTGCGTGTCGCCCCCTCCCACTAGGGATGTCTTACCCGCTCGCACTGACACTCCATGCCGTGCGCCCCCGTTCCCTCCGCTACGGGCGAACAACCTTGCGCCACCCCGCACCCCCACACGCCCCCTTTTTCGCCACTCTGTGCTTCAACAGCACCACCCAGCGTAACTCGAACGCCGTTCTGACGGTTCCGCTGGGCATGGCCGGCGCAGCGCCCTGGGTTCCGCCTCCACGAAGCCCGTTCGACGAGGGCGATCGGGTGAGGCGGTGGTACGAGCACGCGCTGGGCTGGCCGACCGTGCCGGGCACGCCGGTCCGTCTGTCGGTGGGCTCGCGCTTCGACGTCCTGGACGTACCGGCCGAGGCGGGCCGTGCGGGACTGCGCCACCTCGTCCAGGGCTCTCCCGTCGCCGTCCGGGGGGACCGGATGCGGCTGCTGGTGGCCCCGGGGAGCGCCGAGGAACTGCCGGGGGTGCTCGACTGGCTGGAGTGGGGTGGCCTGCCGCTGGATCTGCGGGTCATCGGCGGGGAAGTCGGGGACGCCTCCATCGAGGCTCCGCTTCCGCCGGACGGGGCGGGGGCCGGCCGGGCCGGCGAGGAGTTCGCCGCGCGGCCCGAGGGGAGCGGGGTGGGCGAGGGCTCCGGGGTTCCCGGGGGCCGCTGCGGGGAGGGGCCGGGTTCTCTGCAGGGGGCCGCCGTGTGGTTGCGGCCCCCCGAGCCGGGGTGCGAGGTCGAGGCCTCGCTGCCGACACTGTCGGCCATGGGGGGCCCTGGGGGCGCCCCCGATCTCGTACGACTGCTGGACACGGTGGCGGCACACTGCCACCGGATCCGGCTGCGACGCGCGTGTGCTCAGCCGTTGGCCTTCTCGTAAGCCTCACGAATGGACGCCGGGACACGGCCACGGTCGTTGACCTCGTAACCGTTCTCCTTCGCCCACGCACGGATCGCGGCGGTGTCCTGGCTGCCACCGGACACGGCACGCGCCTTTCCACGCCCACCGGAAGCACGGCCACCGGTACGTCGGCCACCCTTCACATAGGGGTCGAGAAGGCTGCGCAACTTGTCCGCATTGGAGGTCGTGAGATCGATCTCGTACGTCTTACCGTCCAGCGCGAACGTCACCGTCTCGTCCGCCTCGCCGCCGTCGAGGTCGTCGACAAGAAGGACCTGAACCTTCTGTGCCACCGTATTTCCTTTCATCGATAACGTTGAGGGCCGAGGTTCTGCGGCGTCCGCCGTTTCGCCGCCCCCTGTTATATGCAGTACTGCAGTACGTCGGAAAGCAAACCGCTTTTGCTGGAAAAACACAAACCCCCCGGGACAGGCCGGTGGACGGCCCCCGCCCGGAAACATACGCGTTTCGGACATAGGGAACCCGGGCAGCGGACCGGGGCGGAATACTCGGGCATACCCGCAAACCGGCGGCATACCCCCGGCGATCACAGATGCAGAAGCATCCGGCTGTTGCCCAAGGTGTTCGGTTTCACTCGTTCGAGACCCAGGAACTCCGCTACGCCCTCGTCATAGGAACGCAGCAGCTCCGTGTAGACATCGGTGTCCACCGGCGTCTCGCCGATCTCCACGAAGCCGTGCCGGCCGAAGAAGTCGACTTCGAAGGTCAGACAGAAAACCCGGCGAACACCGAGCCACCGTGCCGTCTGCAGCAACTTCTCCAGCAACTGATGGCCGACGCCGGCGCCCTTGAGGCCGGGCTTCACAGCGAGAGTGCGGACTTCCGCGAGGTCTTCCCACATCACGTGCAGTGCGCCGCAGCCGACGACCTCGGCGTTGTCGTCCCGTTCAGCGACCCAGAACTCCTGGATGTCCTCGTAAAGCGTCACCGTGGCTTTGTCGAGCAGGATGCCGCCGCGGACGAACGAGTCGAGGAGACGGCGGACGGCGGGAACATCGCTGGTCCGGGCCCGGCGGACGGTGATGGCTTTAGCGGTGACTTCGGGGTTCTCGGCGGAGGGGCTCTCTGCGGACATGAGCGGACGCTATCGCCCGGAGGCCTCCGGGGCGGAGCCGGGGTTCTCGGCGGAGATGTCGGGGAGGGGACCGGTGGGCTTGTCGGGCCTGCCGTCGTTCTCGTCGGCGGTCGCCTTGTCCGGCCCGTTGTCCGTCGTATCGGAGCGGGTATTCGCGGCTTCGGCCGCTGCGGCTCCTCCGGCGCTCCGGGCCGGCTCGGTTTCCGGGATGCTCACGACGCGCATCGCGTCCCGCAGCGCCTGGCGCTGTTCCTCGCTCATCATGCCGAAGAAGGCGACGAGCGCCGCCGCGGCGTTGTCGCTCTGCGACCAGGCGTCGTTCATCAGCGCCGCGGCGTAGGCGGCCCGGGTGGAGACCGCCTCATATCGATAGGCGCGGCCTTCCGACTCGCGGCGGACCCAGCCCTTCTGATGGAGATTGTCCAGCACGGTCATCACCGTGGTGTAGGCGATGGACCGTCCCTGCTGAAGATCTTCCAGGACTTCTCGGACGGTCACCGGGCGGTTCCACTTCCACACCCGCGTCATGACCGCGTCTTCGAGTTCTCCCAATGGGCGAGGCACAACTCAGCACAATAGTAGGAAATCAGGCTTATGGCGTGGCGGACAGGAACTTTTCTGGGCGAAGGCGAACAAAAAGGGCGTACGACTCGGGTCGAGTCGTACGCCCTGGGCTGGTGCCGCCGTCCGTCAGGCGTCGCCGGTCACGGAGGTCGTGGAGGACTGCCGGGTGCCCTCGGCGCGGGCGAGCGCGGCGTCCACGGCCGCGTCCTCCTTGGCCTTGTTGGCGCCGCCCTGGGTCTTCACGATCACCCGGATCACGCCGATGAAGAAGACGGCCATGACGACCGGGGGGAGAAGCGCGGAGACGTAGTCCATGGGTCCAGGGTAGTGGCGGGCGTCCGGGGGGCTCGCCGGGGGCCGCGCCTGAGCGCCGGGCGGGCGTCGGGCGGGTACCGGCGGGCGTCAGACCGCCGCGAGCCGCTGTGAAGGCGTCGCCGGGGGCTGGGGTGGCTTGCGACGGGGGAAGACCTCGCCGGGGGTGGGGACGGGGCGACGGGCCGGTTTCGGAGTGGAGCCGGGTGCGGCCGGGGAGGGCGGCGCGGGCTTCTCCGTCGGCTGCTTCTCGGGTTTGCGCTCCGGTGTCGCGGCCGGATCCTCCGCGTCGGCGTGCGGGGCGAGCGCGGACGCGGGGTTCGCCAGACCGCCGGGAAGGGCGTGGAGGTGGCTGCGGGAGGCCGGGATGCGGGCGGTGAGGGGTGCGGCGGCTTGGCGGTCGTCCAGGAGCGCCGCGGCCCTGGGGTTGCCCCGGAGGGCCCGGAGGGCGGCCAGGTCGTCGGGGTGGGGGCGGTGTCCGGCGCGCATGGCCTCCTCCAGGAGCGTGAGGTAGCCGGCCGCGGTGCCTGGGAGGGCGGCGCGGTACCGGGCCAGGTCGGCCACGAGGAAGGCCCGCAGGCGGGCACCCTCGTGCATCGCCTCGTCGAGCGACTCGGCCAGGCGATGGCAGTCCTGGACGTCCTCGGCCGAGCTCTGGCCGGGGTGGAGGGCGAGGGCGAGAGCGCGTCGGAGCACACGCAGCTCCGCCGCACCGAACGCCATGCCGCCGCGGGATCCGTGTGGCGTGGGCATGCGGCGACGATACGCGCTAATCAGACAAACCGGGCGGTAGGAGGGTGGGTGTGGCGTGGGTGCCACTCGGGTGGACGGGGGGTGGGGTGTGGATGTGGGGTGCCGGGTGCCTGCGGCGCATCGGCTGTTCGGTGGGGGTGCGCGTGGCGCCCACGGTGCGGGTTTCGTCGGGGCCGGGCCGGGGGGTGTCCGTCCTCGGAACGGCGCGGAATCGGTCTCTCACCGACTCACCCGGGTTGACGCGCCAACCGCTGCGGGCGGACACCCCCCGGCCCGACCCCTTCCCGCCGCGTGCGACTGCGGGTCCCGGGGGCAGACGCCCACGGCACGGTGCCCTCCTGTCCGTGCGCGGGTGCGGCTCCGTTGCGGGCGGGCCTGCGCCCGGGCCCGGGCGCGGTCCCTTCCCGGCGTGGGCGGGTGCGGGGTCGGTTCCTTTGTTGTGGGGGGCTCTGGGGGCTACATGCGGGAGACGTTGCGTTCGTAGACCAGGCGGAGGCCTATCAGGGTCAGCCAGGGCTCGTGTTCGTCGATCACCGAGGACTCGCCCAGGACCATGGGGGCCAGGCCGCCCGTCGCGATCACGGTGACGTCGTCGGGGTCCGTGGCGAGTTCGCGGGCCATGCGGTTGACGACTCCGTCGACCTGGCCCGCGAAGCCGTAGATGATGCCGGACTGCATGGCCTCGACCGTGTTCTTGCCGATCACGCTGCGGGGGCGGGCCACCTCGATCTTGCGGAGCTGGGCGCCCTTGACGCCGAGGGCCTCGACGGAGATCTCGATGCCGGGGGCGATGACGCCGCCGATGTACTCCCCGCGCGCGCTGACCGCGTCGAACGTCGTCGCCGTGCCGAAGTCCACCACGATGGCCGGGCCGCCGAAGAGCTCGACCGCCGCCACGGCGTTGATGATGCGGTCGGCGCCGACCTCCTTGGGGTTGTCGGTCAGGATCGGGACGCCCGTCTTGACGCCCGGTTCGACGAGGACGGCGGGGACGTCGCCGTAGTAGCGGCGGGTCACCTCGCGGAGTTCGTGGAGGACGGAGGGGACGGTGGCGCAGATCGCGATGCCGTCGATGCCGTCGCCCAGGTCGTCGCCGAGGAGGGGGTGCATGCCCATCAGGCCCTGGAGGAGGACCGCGAGCTCGTCCGCGGTGCGGCGGGCGTCGGTGGAAATGCGCCAGTGTTCGACGATGTCCTCGCCGTCGAACAGGCCGAGGACGGTGTGGGTGTTGCCTACGTCGATCGTCAGCAGCATGGCCGGTTCCCGCTCCCTACTCCGCCGCTCGCAGATCCAGGCCGATGTCCAGGATCGGCGCGGAGTGCGTCAGGGCGCCCACGGCCAGGTAGTCGACGCCGGTGTCGGCGTAGGCCCTGGCGTTGGCGAGGGTGAGGCGGCCGGACGCCTCCAGGGCCGCGCGGCCGTGCACGAGGGCGACGGCCTCCTCGCACTCGCCGGGCGTGAAGTTGTCCAGCAGGATCAGGTCGGCGCCGGCGTCCACGACCTCGCGGAGCTGGTGCAGCGTGTCGACCTCGACCTCGATCGGGACGTCCGGGAAGGTCTCCCGGACCGCCTTGAACGCCTGGGCGACGCCGCCCGACGCGACCACGTGGTTGTCCTTGACCAGAGCCGCGTCGGAGAGGGACATGCGGTGGTTGACGCCGCCGCCGCAGCGGACGGCGAACTTCTCCAGGGAGCGCAGGCCCGGCGTGGTCTTGCGGGTGTCGCGGACCTTCGCCGTGGTCCCTTCGAGCGCGTCCGCCCACGCGCGGGTGGCCGTCGCGATGCCCGACAGGCGGCACAGGAGGTTCAGCGCGCTGCGTTCGGCCGTCAGGAGGTCCTGGGTGCGGGTGGTGACGGAGAGGAGCTTCTGGCCTTCCGTCACGCGGTCGCCGTCCTCGACGTGCCGCTCGACCTCGAACTCGTCCTCGCAGACGATCGACATCACGGCCTCGGCGACCCGGAGGCCGGCGACGACGCCCGCCTCGCGTGCCACGAAGTCGGCCGTCGCCACCGCGTCCTCGGGGATGGTCGCGACCGTCGTCACGTCCACGCCGCCGGCGAGGTCCTCCTGGATCGCCATGTTGGCGATGTCCTCGACCTCCACGGGGTCGAGTCCGGCGTCGGCCAGGAGCTGGGCGAGCGCGGGGTCGAGCCCGCACTCCAGGTACGCCTCCTCGTCCGCGCCGCAGGCGCAGCCGTCACCGCAGCCGTCGGACGGGACGAGGGGAAGGTCGGGGGTGCTCACTGCTGTCACTGCTCCTGGGGACGGTGCGCCGGGTGGTACTGCCCGGTTGGGGGGAAGTCTGCGGTATCGGTGGTGCATACGGCGAGTGTGCGGTCCGGATTGAGCCTGACGACGATGTGGCGGTGCCACGCGGTGTCGTCACGGTCGGGGTGGTCCTCGCGCCAGTGGCAGCCCCGGGTCTCCTCGCGGAGTTCCGCGGCGGTCACCAGGACGCGGGCCACGCAGAGCAGGTTGGTGGCCTCCCAGGTGTCCACGCCGGGCTCGGCCGTCTTGCCGTTCTCGTGCAGGGCCTCGCGGGCGTCGGCGTGCAGGCGCTGGAGCTGCCCGGCCGCCTTGCTGAGGGAGTCGGCGGAGCGCAGCACCCCGGCGCCCTCGGTCATGATCCGCTGGATCGTGAAGCGGTCCTCGGGGGCCAGGAGGGGGTGCGCGGGCTGCTCCGGATGCGGGAGAGGGGCCGGCACGCGCGCGTGGAGGCCGTCACGACCGTGCGTCACCACGATGTCGTGGACGATCCGCTCGGCGTAGACCAGGCCCTCGAGAAGGCTGTTGGAGGCGAGCCGGTTGGCACCGTGCACGCCCGTGCAGGCCACCTCCCCGCACGCGTACAGACCGGGGACCGTCGTCCGGCCCTGGGAGTCCGTGCGGACGCCCCCGGAGGCGTAGTGGGCGGCCGGGGCGATCGGGATCGGTTCGTGGACCGGGTCGATGCCGTGGGCGCGGCAGGCGGCCAGGATCGTGGGGAAGCGGTGCTCCCACATGTCGGCGCCGAAGTGCCGGGCGTCGAGGAACATGTGCTCGGCGTCCTGCTCCTGCATCCGCCGCATGATGCCCTTGGCCACGATGTCGCGGGGGGCGAGTTCGGCGAGCTCGTGCTGTCCCACCATGAAGCGCACGCCGCCGGCGTCCACCAGGTGCGCGCCCTCGCCCCGTACCGCCTCGGAGACCAGGGGCTGCTGGCCCTCCGCCTCGGGGCCCAGGAACAGCACGGTGGGGTGGAACTGGACGAACTCGAGGTCGCTGACCTCCGCGCCCGCGCGCAGGGCGAGGGCCACGCCGTCGCCCGTGGAGACCGAGGGGTTGGTCGTCGCCGAGAAGACCTGGCCCATGCCGCCGGTCGCCAGCACCACCGCGGGCGCGTGCACCGCGCCCACGCCGTCGTGCTGGCCCTCGCCCATGACGTGCAGGGTGACACCCGCCGCGCGCCCTTCGGCGTCCGTGAGCAGGTCGAGGACCAGGGCGTTCTCGATCGTGCGCAGACCACGCGCGCGTACCGCCTCGACGAGGGCGCGGGAGATCTCCGCGCCGGTCGCGTCGCCGCCCGCGTGCGCGATACGGCGGCGGTGGTGGCCGCCCTCGCGGGTGAGGGCCAGTTCGCCCTCGGTGGACTCGTCGAAGTGCGCGCCGGTCTCGATGAGGCGGCGAACGGCGTCGGGGCCCTCGGTGACGAGGATGCGCACCGCGTCCTCATCGCACAGCCCGGCGCCGGCCACCAGGGTGTCGTCCAGGTGCTGCTCGGGGGTGTCGCCCTCGCCCAGGGCGGCGGCGATGCCGCCCTGCGCCCAGCGCGTGGAGCCGTCGTCGAGGCGTGCCTTGGTGACGACGACCGTGCGCAGGCCGGCGGCCTCGCAGCGCAGCGCGGCCGTCAGGCCGGCGACGCCGGAGCCGACTACCACGACGTCGGCGGAGATGGACCAGCCCGGAGCGGGGGCGTGCAGTCGTATGCCTGTGCTGGTCACGAGGCGGCTCCGAAGGTGAGGGGGATGTTGTCGATCAGCCGGGTCGTACCGACCTTGGCGGCCACCGCGAGGACGGCCTCTCCCGTGAAGCCGTCGTCGATCTCGGTGAAGTCCTCGGGGTCCACCAGGGCCACGTAGTCCAGTGCCAGCGGCGGGTCGAGGCGGACGGCGTCGTCGAGGACCGTGCGGGCGGCGGCGCGTACGGCGGACGGGCCGCCGGGGACCGCCTTGGCGACGGCGTGCGCGTCGGCGGCGGCGCGGGACTCGCCGATGGCGCTCAGCGCCTCGGCACGCGCGTGCGTGGCGGGCACCTCACGCGCCCGCGCGCGCAGCGCCTCCTGGGCCGCGTGCCGGTCGCGGCCCGCGAACAGCGCGTGGGACAGCGCGAGCGCCGTGCGCCGCTCCTGGGGCGAGAGGTAGCGGTTGCGGCTGGACAGGGCGAGGCCGTCGTCCTCGCGCACGGTCGGCACGCCGACGATCTCGACGCCGAAGTTCAGGTCCCGCGCCATACGGCGGATGAGGGCGAGCTGCTGGGCGTCCTTCTGCCCGAAGAAGGCCACGTCGGGACGGGTGAGGTGGAGCAGCTTGCCGACGACGGTGAGCATGCCGTCGAAGTGGCCGGGCCGTGAGGCGCCCTCCAGGCGCTCCCCCATGACGCCCGCGCTGATGCGGACCTGGGGCTCGCCGCCGGGGTAGACCACGTCCACCGCGGGGGCGAACACGACGTCCGCGCCCGCCTGCTCGGCGATCTTGAGGTCGGCCTCCAGGGTGCGCGGATAGCGGTCGAGGTCCTCGCCCTTGCCGAACTGCAGCGGGTTGACGAAGACCGTGACGACGACGAAGCCGTCCGGCCCGACGTGCCCGCGCGCGGTGCGGACGAGGGTGGCGTGGCCGTCGTGCAGGGCGCCCATCGTCATCACCACGGCGGCGCGGCCGGGTGCGGCGTGCTGTGCGCGCACCCCCGCCAGGTCGTCCGGCGTGGGGACGAGTGCGAGGCTCCTGCGGCGGCTCATCGCTCTCCCCCGTTCCCGGGCGGGTTCGTGTCCGCGGCGAGTACCCCGAGCAGGTCCTGTGCGAGTTCCGGCTTCAGCAGCCCGTGCGCGAGCGCGCGGTCGGCGGTGGCGCGGGCCATCGCCAGGTAGCCGGCGACGGCCTGCGGGGCGTGCCGGCGCAACTCGGTGACGTGCGCGGCGACCGTACCGGCGTCCCCGCGCGCGACGGGACCGGTCAGCGCCGCGTCACCGGAGCGCAGCGCGTTGTCCAGGGCGGCGCCGAGCAGCGGGCCGAGCATCCGGTCGGGGGCGTCCACGCCCGCCGCGCGCAGCAGTTCCATGGACTGGGCGACCAGCGTGACCAGATGGTTGGCGCCCAGGGCGAGGGCCGCGTGGTAGAGCGGGCGGCTCTCCTCGGCGATCCACTCCGGCTCGCCGCCCATCTCGATGACGAGCGCCTCGGCGGCCAGCCGCAGTTCTTCGGGGGCGGTGACCCCGAAAGAGCACCCTGCGAGGCGCTGGACGTCCACCGGCGTCCCTGTGAACGTCATGGCGGGGTGCAGGGCCAGCGGCAGCCCCCCGGCCCGCAGAGCGGGCTCCAGGACCTTCGCGCCGTACCGCCCGGAGGTGTGCGCGAGCAGTTGCCCCGGCCGTACCGCGCCGGTGGCGGCGAGGCCGTCCACGAGGCCCGGCAGGGTGTCGTCGGGGACCGTCAGCAGGACCAGGTCGGCGCGCTCCAGCACCTCGGCGGGCGGGACCACGGGAACGCCGGGCAGGAGCAGCGCCGCCCGTTTCCTGGAGGTGTCGGAGACGGCGGAGACGGCCACCGGGCGGTGCCCGGCGAGCTGGAGCGAGGCGGCCAGCACAGGGCCCACCCGGCCGGCGCCGACGACGCCGACGCTGAGCCGCGCGGGGCGTTCCCTCGGATCTGGCTGTTGGCTTGTACTCACGCGACGGTGGCCTTCCCGTTCCAGTCCGCTCCGGGTACCGGACGATTTCTCGTCATGTTAACGCGATTGGTTCGGGCGGCGTCCGGTCGTCCACAGGCTGTGGGCCGTCGCACGCCGCGCACGCGGGGAGCGCCCCGGGGAAATGCGGGTGCCGGAGCGAACGGTCGCGGGGCATGATCCGGGCATGACTGACACGACGGGGCGGGGCGAAGGCCACCAGGGCCAGGTGTCCGACGAGGACCAGGTAGCCGACGAGGGCCAGGTACCCGAAAAGGGCCAGGTGGCCGACGAAGAACGGGTGTCCGACGAGGACCAGGTGTCCGACGAGGAACGGCGTGAGCGGCTCCGCGACCGGCGGATCGCCGCCCAGCGCGGTGCGCGGCGCGTGTTCGCGCGCCACGGATTCCAGAAGACCCTCCAGGAGCGCCTGGCCGTGCTGGACGCGGCGAAGGACGTCTACGACCTGGACCAGCCGTCGGACATCTACGGCAACGGCGTCGTCGAGGCTCTGGAGGAGAGGGTCGCCGCACTGCTCGGCCTGGAGGCCGCCGCCGTCTTCCCGACGGGCACGATGGCACAGCAGGTGGCCCTGCGCTGCTGGGCCGGCCGCACCGGCGACACCACCGTCGCCCTGCACGCGCTGAGCCACCCCGAGGTGCACGAGCGGAACGCCTTCAGCCAGGTCAGCGGTCTGCGTCCGGTGCGGGTGACCAGTGAGCCACGGCTGCCGACCGCCGCCGAGGTCCGCGACTTCGAGGAGCCCTTCGGGGCGCTCATGCTCGAACTCCCCCTCCGGGACGCCGGTTTCGTGCTGCCCACCTGGGAGGAGCTGACCGAGGTGGTGGAGGCCGCCCGGGAGCGCGACGCGGTGGTGCACTTCGACGGCGCGCGCCTGTGGGAGACCACCGTCCACTTCGACCGCCCGCTGAGCGAGATCGCGGGTCTGGCGGACAGCGTGTACGTGTCGTTCTACAAGTCGCTCGACGGCTTCGGAGGCGCCGCGCTGGCCGGCCCGAAGACCCTCGTCGAGGAGGCGAAGGTCTGGCGTCACAGGTACGGCGGGCAGGTGTTCCAGCAGTTCCCCACCGTGCTGTCCGCGCTGATCGGTCTGGAGCGGGAACTGCCCCGGCTGCCGCGGTACGTGGCCCACGCGCGCGTGGTGGCCGCCGCGCTGCGCGAGGGTTTCGCGGCGGCCGGCGTGCCGTGGGCGCGCGTGTACCCCGAGGTGCCGCACACCCACGACTTCCAGGTCTGGCTGCCCTACGACGCCGAAGTCGCCATGGAGGCCGCGGTCCGGACGGCCGAGGAGACGGGGACCATGCTCTTCACCCACGGCTGGGAGTGGAAAGGCCCGGGGCTGTCCCTCACCGAGGTCCATATGAGGGCCCCGGGCCTGGAGTGGACGGCCGAGGACGTGAGGGCGGCGGTCGCGGAGTTCGCGGCACGGCTGCCGTAGCGGGAGCGTTCCGGCTGCCGTAGCGGGAGCGTTCCGGCTGCCGCCGGCGGGAGCGTTCCGGCTGCCGTAGCGGGAGCGTCTTTCCCTGTCGTGGGCGGGAAGCATCCCGGCCGGCGCCGACGGGAAGGCAGGCCGCGGGCGGTACGTCCTGCACCAGCTGGACGTGTCGGTGGTGGCGCGGCTCGGCAGCGACTTCCTGGAGGGCATCCTCAGACAGCCGTCGGCGGCCCCGCAGGGCCCCGCTGAGCCAGGTGCGACCTCGGGAGCGCGCGTCAGTCGAAGCGGATGTGCCGGATGCCCACCCGCGCCTGCCGCAGCCGGGTGCGCAGCGGCCCTTCGTCGTTGGGCCGGAGGCTCAGCCCGGCGAGGACGGCGATCCGGTCGGCCGTCTTCGGCACGGTCGTGTGGTCGGTCCACAGATGCTCGGCGAACTCCGGCTCGCGCAGCCGCTCCAGGCAGTGGTCGAGCTGGCGTACCGCCCGACTCTCGCCGCCCGGCCCGGGGTTCCTCCCCGCGACGTGCTGGAGCTGATGTCCGATCCTCCGCTCCCGCAGCCGTTCGAGCACGGTCTCGCGCTCGGCGAGGAGCGTGAAGTGCCGCACGTCGTGGCCGAGTTCCCGCAGCCGTCCGACGGTCTCGGCGAAGTGGCCGGAGTCGGTGACCGTCATCGGGGCGACGACGACACCCTCGTGGCGGGTGAGGGCGAGGTCGAGGACCTCGACGACGCCCTGCCGCCAGGAGACCAGGTCCTGGAAGTCGCCGCGCAAAGCAGGCGGGAGCATGCGGTGGAGGCCGAAGCCCACCTGCTCCGGGTCGCAGAGCACGCTGCCGGGCAGCCGGCGCCGTATCTCGTGTGCGGTCTGTGTCTTGCCGCCCCCGAAGGGGCCGTTGATCCACAGGAGCATGCGCAGACCCTACCGACGCCCGCGCGCCGAGGGCAGCCGTGCCTCCTTCACCGCGACGATCTCGTCGTACACCCCGACGCCCGCGCTCCCGGGGCAGCCGTGGTCGGCCGGCCGCGGCGGCTCAGCCGTTGCCGCCGGCCCGTACGAGCCCCGTCTCGTACGCCAGGACGACCACCTGCACCCGGTCCCGCAGCCCCAGCTTGGTGAGGATGCGCCCGACATGTGTCTTGACCGTCGCCTCGGAGAGCACCAGCCGGGCCGCGATCTCCCCGTTCGACAGCCCCTGGGCGACCAGCACCATCACCTCGCGCTCCCGGTCGGTGAGCCGCTCCAGCTCCTTGTGCTGCGGTTCCTTCCCGGCGCTGGGCAGCATCGGCGCGAACCGGTCCAGCAGGCGCCGGGTGGTCGACGGGGCCACGACGGCGTCACCGCTGTGCACGGAGCGGATGGCGGCGAGCAGTTCGCCGGGCGGCACGTCCTTGAGCATGAAGCCGGAGGCGCCGGCCTTCAGCCCCGAGAAGGCGTACTCGTCCAGGTCGAAGGTGGTCAGGATGAGCACCTTCGGCGGGTTCGGGTCCGCGCAGATCCGCCGGGTGGCCTCCACACCGTCCAGCTTGGGCATGCGTACGTCCATCAGCACCACGTCGACCGCGGTCGAGCGCAGCACCTGGATGGCCTCGACGCCGTCGCCCGCCTCCGCCACGACCTCCATGTCCGGTTGCGCGGCGAGCACCATCCGGAACCCGGTGCGCAGCAGCACCTGGTCGTCGACGAGCATCACGCGGATCGTCATGGGGTCCTCTTCCGTATCCGTCTCGAAGGTCGTGGGTGCGAAGTCGTCCGGGGCGTGACAGGTGTCAACGGGCGGCGTGCGAATGCGTCAATGCGCCGGTTTGAGCGGTAGCAGCGCACTGATGCGGAATCCTCCGCCGGGGCGGGGGCCCGCGTCCAGCGTGCCGCCGACCATGCCGACGCGCTCCCGCATGCCGATCAGGCCGTGGCCCTGGCCGTCGAGGCCGCCCTCCTCGTACAGCTCGTGCGGGGCGCCCTTGCCGTCGTCCTCGACGAGCAGACCGAGGCCGTCGTCGAAGTAGACCAGGCGCACGCTGGCGCCGGCGTCGGGCCCGCCGTGCTTGCGCGTGTTGGTCAGCGCCTCCTGCACGATGCGGTAGGCGGTCAGCTCGACGCCGCTGGGCAGCGGGCGCGGCGTGCCCTCGACCTTGAAGTCGACAGGCAGTCCGGAGGTCCGGCACTGCTCGACCAGGTCCTCGATCTGCTGGACATCGGGCTGCGGGACGTACTCCCCGCCCTCCTGGTGCTCGCCGGTGCGCAGCACGCCGAGCAGGCGGCGCATCTCGGCGAGGGCCTGGCGGCCGGTCGAGGAGATGGTCTCCAGAGCCTTCTTGGCCTGGTCGGGCGCGGCGTCGAGGACGTACGCGGCGCCGTCGGCCTGCACCACCATGGCCGACACGTTGTGCGCGACCACGTCGTGCAGTTCGCGCGCGATCCGGGCGCGCTCGGCGGCGACCGCGACCTTGGACTGCGCCTCGCGCTCCTTCTCCAGCCGGGAGGCGCGCTCCTCCAGCTGCGCGAAGTAGGCGCGGCGGGTGCGGATGGAGTCGCCGAGCACCCAGGCGAGGGCGAACGGCACCGTCAGGAAGATCCCCAGCGCGATATTGCCCGCGACGCCGGTCCCGGGCTCCGGCCAGCGGAACTGCGCCAGCGGTGCCGCGCACAGACCGCCGGCCAGGGCGAACCGCGAGGCCCAGAGCTCCCCCACCGCGGCCACGGTGTAGACGATCACCAGCATCGCGAAGTTCGCGGGCAGCGGACCCACGTCCAGTGCGAGCTGCGCGACCCCCACGGCCGCCGCGAGCACCAGCATCTTCTCCGGCATGCGCCGGCGCAGCGTCAGCACCAGGCAGAGGGCCAGCGTGACCGGCACGAAGAAGGCCGGCTCATCGCCCCGGCCGCTCTCCTCCGCGGTGACCGCGCCCACGACGGAGATCCCGAACAGGACGAGGGCCCAGAAGCCGTCGACCCATGTCGGGTGTCGGCGGAGGAAGTCGTAGAGGCGCTGCACGTGACCCAGCGTAGGGAAGCGTCGTGCGTGCGGGAGTCAACCGGAGGGCCGATCCGGACGCGATACGTGTACTCCGCAAGGTGGAGGTTCCGCTTTCCCCTGCACCCGGCCCCGCCCTGCGGGCATGCGCCTAGCCTTGCCCCGTGAACAGCGGCGCGGCGGGCGGCACGGAGTCCGGGGAAGAGCGGTGGCGGGGGTGGCGCGCGGCCATGGAGGCGGCGCTGTACGGCCCCGGCGGCTTCTACCGCAGGCCCGAGGGACCTGCCGGGCACTTCCGTACGTCGGTGCACGCGTCGCCGCTGTTCGCGCAGGCGGTGGCACGGCTGCTGAGCCGCCTCGACGACGCGCTGGGGCACCCGGACTACCTCGACTTCGTCGACATGGCGGCCGGGCGGGGCGAACTGGTGACCGGGGTGCTGGCCGCGCTGCCCGCCGCACTGGCCGCCCGCACGCGCGCGTACGCCGTCGAGATCGCCGACCGTCCGGCCGGGCTCGATCACCGCATCGAGTGGCGGACGGAGTGCCCCGAGGGCGTCACGGGGCTGCTGTTCGCCAACGAGTGGCTGGACAACGTCCCCCTGGACGTCGCCGAGGCCGACTCCGCGGGGGTGTGGCGGCTGGTGCTGGTACGGCGGGACGGCACCGAACGGCTCGGGGAGCCGGTGGCCGGGGCGGCGGCCGAGTGGCTCGCGCGCTGGTGGCCGGGGCCGGCCGAGGAGGGGCGGCGCGCGGAGATCGGGCTGCCGAGGGACACGGCGTGGGCGTCGGTCGTGGCGCGCGTCGAGCGGGGACTGGCGGTCGCCGTGGACTACGGGCACACGGCGGACGCCCGCCCGCCCTTCGGCACCCTCACCGGCTTCCGCGACGGGCGGGGGACGGCGCCGGTGCCGGACGGGTCGTGCGACATCACGGCCCATGTGGCGCTGGACGCGTGCGGGCTCCCCGGCGGGCGCGCGCTGACCCAGCGCGACGCCCTGCGCGCCCTGGGCGTGGCGGGCGCACGCCCCCCGCTCACGCTGGCCACCACCGACCCCGCCGCCTATCTGCGCGCCCTCGCGGGCGCCGGCGAGGCCGCCGAGCTGACGGCGCCAGGCGGGCTGGGCGGCTTCGGCTGGCTGGTGCAGCCCGTCGGCGTCCGGGACCCGCTCACCGACTGAGCCGCGGGCCGGGCCACCCGCGGGACCGCCTACTTGTCGATGTCCCCCACCACGAAGAACATCGACCCCAGGATCGCCACCATGTCCGCCACCAGCGTCCCCGGGAGCAGCTCGGTCAGCGCCTGGATGTTGTTGTACGAGGCCGAGCGCAGCTTCAGCCGGTACGGCGTCTTGTCGCCCTTGCTGACGAGGTAGTAGCCGTTGATGCCGAGCGGGTTCTCGGTCCACGCGTACGTGTGCCCCTCGGGCGCCTTCAGCACCTTCGGGAGCCGCTGGTTGATCGGCCCCGGCGGCAGCTCGGCGATCCGGTCGAGGCAGGCGTCGGCCAGGTCGAGCGCGTTGTGCGTCTGCTCCAGCAGGCACTCGAACCGGGCCAGGCAGTCCCCCTCGGAGCGGGTCACGACCTTGAGGGTGTCCTGGAGCTCCCCGTAGGCGAGATACGGCTCGTCGCGGCGCAGGTCGAAGTCGACGCCCGAGCCACGCGCGATCGGGCCGCTCACGCCGTACGCGTGGACGGCGGCCGGCGTGAGGTTGCCGACGTCGCGCGTGCGCCCGCGGAAGATCTCGTTGCCGAGGACCAGGTCGTCGAACCGGTCCATGCGTGAGCGCACCCCCGCGACCGCGGTACGCGCGCGTGCGGTCCAGCCCGCCGGCAGGTCCTCCTTGAGGCCGCCGACGCGGTTGAACATGTAGTGCATCCGCCCGCCGGAGACCTCCTCCATGACGTTCTGCAGGACCTCCCGTTCCCGGAAGGCGTAGAAGACCGGCGTGATGCCGCCCAGCTCCAGCGGGTACGAGCCCAGGAACATCAGATGGTTGAGCACCCGGTTGAGCTCCGCGAGCAGCGTGCGGGTCCACACCGCGCGCGCGGGCACCTCCATGCCGAGCATGCGCTCCACGGCGAGGACGACGCCGAGCTCGTTGGAGAAGGCCGACAGCCAGTCGTGCCGGTTGGCGAGCATGATGATCTGGCGGTAGTCCCGCGCCTCGAACAGCTTCTCCGCGCCCCGGTGCATGTAGCCGATCACCGGTTCGGCGCTCGTGATGCGCTCGCCGTCGAGGAGCAGTCGCAGGCGCAGCACGCCGTGCGTGGACGGATGCTGCGGGCCGATGTTGAGCACCATGTCGGTGCTCTCCGCGGCGCCGCCGATTCCGACCGTGGTCTCCGTCCTGGGAGTCATGGACACAGTCTGTCCTACGTAGGCTGGCCGTATGGAGACGGGGAGCACTGAGGCCGGCGGAACGGCGGGTCCGCAGGACGGCGGGTCCACACGCCCGGCGGACCGCGGGACGACGGCACCGGCGGACGGCGGGACCACGGCAGCCGGGCCGGCGACGGCGGAGGGCAGGACGACGGCAGCCGGGCCGACGACGGCGGACGGCCGGAAAACGGCAGCGGCGGAAGCCGGACCGGCGACGGCGACGGTGACGGCGGAAGCCGAGGCGGCCTGGACCGCGCTGCCGCCCGGCCTGCTGCGCATGCGGCGGCTGTTGCTGGTGGTGTGGATGGGGTCGCTGACGCTGGCCACGGGCCTGCTGCCGGGGTTGCTGGCTGGCCCCGCGTGGGCCGCTTTCGCCCTGCTGCCGCTGGCGCTCCTGGTGTGGGGCTGGTGGCTGATCGGACGCAACTGGCGCTCCTGGCGGTACGCCGAGCGCGCCGACGACCTGCTGATCAGCCGCGGCGTGCTGTGGCACACCGTGACGGTGGTGCCCTACGGCCGGATGCAGCTGGTCGAGGTGACCTCCGGTCCCGTCGAGCGGCACTTCGGGCTGGCCAGCGTCCAGCTCCACACGGCCGCCGCCGCGACGGACGCGACCATCCCCGGACTCGACCCGGCCGAGGCGGAGCGGCTGCGCGACCGGCTCACCGAGCTGGGCCAGGCCCGATCGGCGGGGCTGTGACGACGCCGGGCACCGACGAGCCGGGCACCGACGGCAAGGCACGCGGCGACGTGACGGTGACCGAGCGGCGGCTGCACCCGGTCACGCCGTTCCGGCGGGCCTGGGCACCGGTCGCGGTGCTCATCGGATGGGCGGTCCACGACCCGGACGGGGCGCACCGCCAACTGAGCCGGCTCACGACGACCACGCTCCTCATAGCACTGGCCGTCGTCCTACCGGCCGCCGCGCTGTACGGCTTCCTCAGCTGGTGGTTCACCCACTTCGCGGTGACCGGGACGGAACTGCGCATCCGCACCGGCCTGCTGTTCCGGCGCACCGCGCACATCCGGCTGGAGCGCATCCAGGCCGTCGACGTCACCAGACCGCTCCTCGCGCGCGTGGCGGGCGTCGCCAAACTCAGACTCGACGTCATAGGAACGGACAAGAAGGACGAGCTCGCCTACCTAAGTGAGGCGGACGCACGCGCCCTGCGGGCCGAACTCCTCGCGCGTGCCGCCGGTTTCGCGCCCGAGACCGCCCACGAGGTGGGCGAGGCGCCGGAGCGGCGGCTGCTGCACGTGCCGGGCGGCGTGCTCGCCGTCTCGCTGCTGCTGACCGGCGCCACCTGGGCCACGCTGGCCGCCGCCGTCGTCGTACCGATCGTGCTGTGGCTCTTCACCCACAACCTGTGGACGGTGGTCGCGACGGCCGTCCCGCTGATCGGCGCGGCGGGCGCGAGCAGTGTGGGCCGGTTCGTCGCCGAGTACGACTGGACGGTGGCCGAGTCCCCGGACGGCATCCGGATCGACCGCGGGCTCCTGGACCGCGCGCACGAGACGGTGCCGCCGGGCCGGGTCCAGACGGTGCGGATCGTCGAGCCGCTGCTGTGGCGGCGGCGCGGCTGGGTGCGGGTCGAGCTGGACGTGGCGGGTTCGCCCAACTCCCTGCTGCTGCCGGTCGCCCCGCGCGAGATCGCGGAGTCCCTCGTCACGCGCGTGCTGCCCGGCGTGACCGTACCGCCCGCCGCGTCCCTGTCCCGCCCGCCGCGGCGCGCGGGCCGCTGCGTGCCGCTGTGGTGGCGCGGCTACGGCTGCACCGTCACGGACACGGCGTTCGTGGCCCGGCACGGACTGCTCCGGCGCACCGTCGCGCTCGTGCCGCACGCCAAGGTGCAGAGCGTCCGGTGGGCGCGGGGGCCCTGGATGCGGGTCTGGCGGCTCGCGGACGTCCACGTGGACACGGGCGCCGGCAAGACGGTCACGGCCCGGCTGCGGGACGCCGAGGAGGCAGCCGGGATGCTGCGCGCCCAGGCCGAGCGGTCACGGACCGGGCGCAGGGAGGCGCGGCCGGACCGGTGGATGGCGTGAGGAACGCCGTGCCCGGCGCCGACGCGCCCGGCACGGCGTTCCGGTGAAGCCGTCCGAGAAGTCCCCCGCGGGAACGGGTTCCGGGTGAGCGGGGTTCCGGGTGAGCGGGCTCAGGAGGCCGCGCTGCGCAGCCCCTGCATGTCGATCTGCTCGGTCTCGTCGTGTGCCGTCAGGTCGATCACCTGGCCGACGCCCCGCGACTCCGCGGTCACGGGCTTGAACTCCGCGTCGGCCTTGTGCAGGTCGAGCGCCTCCCGGCCGACCACGTCGGCGAGGTCCTCGTTCTGGACGGACTCCAGCGCGGCGGACGCCTCGCCCTTCGTACCGAAGAAGTCGAACCCGCCCTCGACCCTGGGCCGGCGTACCGGCGTGGACGCGGGCACCACCGCGACGGCGGTGGGCACGGTGTAGTGGCCGGTGGGCTGCTGCAGGGGGGCCCTGGGGGTGGTGGCGGCCGCGTGCACGTGCGCGTCGGCCGCCTCGGTCTTCCCCCGCGCCTCGTCCTCCTGCGCGGCCTCCGGACCGGCGGCGCGCCCGGCATCGGCCGGCACGGGCTCCTTGACGGACGCCTCCGTCCCGTCGGCCGGCTCCAGTACCGGCTCGGCGTTCCGGTCGGCCTCGAAGCGGACCAACGCGGCCTGGGCCCGCAGGAACAGCCGGGACCCCTCCGGGGAGAACAGCTTCGGGGCCTCGGGCTTCTCCTCCACGGACTCGGCGGAGACCTCGTCGGACACGTCGGTGGAGACCTCGTCGGACATGTCGGTGGAGACCTCGGCGGATACCGCGTCGGACATGTCGGTGGAGACCTCGTCGGATACCGCGTCGGATACGTCGGTCAGGACCTCGTCGGTGCCCTCGCCCCCGGCCTCGGCGGCGTCCTCGGCGACCGCGACCGCCCCGGGCGGCAGCGCGGGCGCGGGAACCGCGGCCTCGATCTCCAGCCGGCGGCGGCCCTCCAGGGCGCTCGCCCGCTCGGTCTCGGCGTTGGCGTACCGGCGCAGCAGAGCGGCGTGTTCGTTGCGCAGTCCGGCGAGTTCGGTGCGCTTGGCACGGAGGCGCTGTTCCAGCTTGCCGCGCAGCTCGCGCGACTCCTCCAGATCGGTCTCCAGTTCGGCGACGCGCTCCTCGTGCCGCCACTCGTCGCTCGCCCGCGCGCGGAGGAGGTCGGCCACCTGCTTGCCGGCCTGGATGTCCCAGCGGCGCATGACGACCGCACCGGCGGCGGCCGTCGCCGCCGCGGCGGCGGCGAGGCCGCGGAGCAGCGCCTGTTCCGTGAACACCCAGGGGCCGAGAGCGCAGACGAGGGAGACGCCTGCGATCGCCGACGGGGGCAGCAGCCTGTGCAAAGGCGGTGAATGGCGGTGACGTCCACGTGGCATGGCCAGAAACTTACCGCGCGTAGGCGAATCGTGGTGCCCCCGGTGGTAAAAACACGGCCACCACAAGCCCCTGAAACGTGCCACCCCGTCTCCGGGGAACACCCCCGCCCGCGACCCGGCCTCGGCACCACCGCGCGCTCCCGCGACACGGCGACACCGCGGCCGTGGAAACGGCTGTGCGCGACGGAGCGCACCTCCCCCTCCGCCGGCTCGTCGGGGCGTCAGGGGTGCGGGCGGGCGACGGTGCCGCCCGCGCGCTCCCGCTGCCGTACGGCGCCGGGGACGCCTGGTCGAAGGACCGGGCGTCCCCGGCGCGCACGCGGGGTGGTGGCTCCGCTGCCTGAGGGATGTTCCGGGCAGGTCAGCGGGCCGCTTCCTGCCGCGCGGGGGCCGGCGGCGGTGCGGGGGCGCCGGCCGGCGGCGCGATCTTGCCGAAGGCGCGAAGGGCCGGGTCGGCGCCGGCGGGCGCCGCGGCGGGCCCCGCCGGAGCCGTGAGGGAACCGGGCATCCAGCCGGCGTCCACCACGCGGGTCTGCATGATCCAGGCGCCGGCCAGGAGGAGGGCGCCGAAGACGAGCATGCCGACGAGTCCCGCGGTGCCGTCGAGCTTGGCGATGTAGCCGAGCACGCCGCCGAACCAGCCGAAGTCGGCGTCGCCGAACGTGGTGTTGGCGCTGCCGAAGTCGCCCAGGACCTTCAGCAGGAGGGCGGGCAGGAAGGTGATGAGCAGGCCGTTGAGGAAGGAACCGACGATGGCTCCGCGCCGACCGCCGGTGGCGTTGCCGTAGACGCCGGCCGCACCGCCCGTGAAGAAGTGGGGGACGAGGCCGGGCAGGACCAGTGCGAGGCCGAACGCGGGGTTGAGCAACCAGATGAGGGTGGCCAGGCCCGTGAGTCCGCCGAGGAAGCTGAAGATGAAGCCGATCAGGACGGCGTTCTGGGCGTAGGGGAAGACGATGGGGGCGTCGAGGGCGGGCTTGGCACCGGGGACGACCCGTTCGGCGATGCCCTGGAAGGCCGGGACGAGCTCGCCGAGGATGGTGCGCACACCGAAGAGGATGACGGCGACGGCGATGCCGAACTGAAGGCCCTGCATGAGGGACTGCATCAGGTAGTCGCCGAGCCCGGTGGCACCGGGGCCGCCGGGCGCCGCGAAGGCCTTGAAGGCGGTCTCGCGACCGGCCTTGGCGAGGAAGAGCACGCTCATCACGAGGTAGATGAGGACCATGGACAGGGCGGTGGCCACCATCGAGTCGCGCAGGAACCGCAGTCCTTCGGGCAGGCGCATGTCCTCGGTGCTGCGGCTGGGCTTTCCGAACCTGCCGACGAGCTGGCCGGTGGCGCCCGCGGTGATGTAGCCGGCCGTGCCGAAGTGACCGATGGCGACGCTGTCGTTGCCGGTGACCCGCTTCGTCCAGGGGTGGGCGAGGGCGGGCAGGGACACCAGCAGGATGCCCAGCAGGACTCCGCCGCCCAGGACGACGGCCACCGCGGACTGCCCGGCGGTGGCCATGACCATGGTGAGCATGGTGGCCATGAACAGCATGTGATGGCCGGTCAGGAAGACATAACGCAGAGGGGTGAAGCGCGCCAGCAGCAGGCTGATGAGGAAGCCCGTGATCATCAGCCAGGCGACGCGGGCGCCGAACTGGTCCTGCGCGATACCGACGATGGCCTCGTTGGTCGGGATGACGCCATGGGCACCCGTGGTGCCCTGGATCATCCTGCCCAGCGGATCGAGGGAAGCGGTGACCAGGCCGGCGCCGGCGCCGACGAGCAGCAGACCGAGGGTGGCCTTGATCGCACCGCCGGTGATCTGCCCCACCGACTTCTTCAGGGCTATCAGACCGACCGCGGTGATGCCGCCGATGAGGTAGGCCGGTTGGCTGAGTACTTCGTTGACGAGGAACTTGGCAAGGCTGATCAGCCAGTCCATCAGAGGGGGTCCTTTCCCGGTCAGACGCTGTAGGTGTCCCGCAGGGCGCTGTCGACCTCGGCGGTGCTGGTGAAGTCCTGGATGACCTTCACGGGCACGCCGACGTCGCCGAGGGTGCGGGCGATTTCGCGGGAGGTCAGGATGGCGACGGCTTCCGAGGCCTTGCCCTTGGCCGAGATGGTGTCGGTCGCCTCGACGTCGACGTGCGAGGACCAGCCCCAGCGGTCGAGGACCTGCTCGAGGGTGTGCTTCAGGAACACGCTGGTGCCCACACCGTTGCCGCAGACCGTGAGGATCTTGTGATGGGACGCCGACGGCGCGGCGACGGGCTCGACGGGCGCGGCGGAGCCGGTCTTCGCGGTGGCGGCCTCGGACCGGCCGCCGTCGAGCAGCGCGAGGATCTCCTCGGCGGTGCGGGCCTGTTCCAGGCCGGTGGCGGTGGCCGGGTCGGTCAGCGCACGGGCCAGGGCTCCCAGGGCCTCCGTGTGCGCGGAGGAGTCGGTGGCCGCCAGAGCGACCACGAGGCCGACCGGGTCGTTGGTGTCGTGCCCGAACGGCACGGGGCGGGCCAGCCGCACCCAGGACATGCCGGTCTTCAGCACGGCGGGCGAGGGTCGGGCGTGAGCGAAGGCCAGGCCGGGGGCGATGACGATGTAGGGACCGTTCTCCTCGACGTTGGCCAGCATCTCGGCGGTGTACTCGGCGGTGCTGATCCCGTCGTCGGTCAGAGCTTGTCCGGCCGCGCGGATCGCCGCACGCCAGTCGGAGGCGTCGACGTCGAGCCGGACGGCAGAGAGGGAGAGGAGGTCGGTGAGCGCGGTCATTGCACGACTCCAGAAGTGCGCGGGTCGGTGACATGCCTGCTCGACAGGCATGGAACGGGATCAAGGGGGGACGGGTCAGGCCCGGGCGGGCCGGCCGGGACGGCCTGTCAGCGGCCGTACGAGGGCCGGACGACGGCTCGTCGTCGGAGCTCTCCTGAGCGACGGCAACCGCGAGCGCGGCGAACCCGCCCGCCACGGTTCACAGCCGTCCTCAGCTGCGTACCGGGGGTCACTCGGTCGGCGCCGGACTCGGCCGTCACGCTGTGGCTCACGGACAATCGAGAGCAATATCAGCCATGGAACCCACTTCACCCCTTTCACATGAAAGACCGAAGCGGGGGCCACTTTGTGACAACTCGACAGCGGCAGAAGTCACCGGTCGGTCAGCCCGTCCATGACGCTCCGAGGTCCGGCGGCCGCCCCGCGCTTTCGGGACCCGTCCACCGCATCCGCGGCCCGGTCCGACCCGGACAGGCCCGCCGCGAAGGCCCCCACCCCACCCCGGTCGCGCCGCGCACACCGCTCACACGCCTCACGCGGCTCGGGGAGCACGCACCGCCCCGCCCCGCCGGGCTCCCCGCCGGGCCCGCCCAGGTGAGGAGCCCGGCCCCACCCTGGGCCTACGCTGAACGTATGAGCAATCACAGCGGGCGCGGGCGGATCGCGGGCCTTCCGGAATGGGACCGCTGCGCGGTCATGGGGGTCGTGAACGTCACCCCCGACTCCTTCTCCGACGGCGGCCGCTGGTTCGACACCACCGCCGCCGTCAAGCATGGCCTCGACCTGGTCACCGAGGGCGCCGACCTCGTCGACGTCGGCGGCGAGTCCACCCGCCCCGGTGCCTCCCGGGTCGACGAGGACGAGGAACTCCGCCGCGTCGTCCCCGTCGTCCGGGGCCTCGCCTCCGAAGGCGTCACCGTCTCCGTCGACACCATGCGCGCGTCCGTCGCCGAACAGGCGCTCACCGCCGGCGCCGTCCTCGTCAACGACGTCAGCGGCGGCCTGGCCGACCCCGCGATGATCCCCGTGGTAGCACGGACCGGCGCCCCCTTCGTCGTCATGCACTGGCGCGGCTTCCTGGAGGGCGGCAACGTCAAGGGCGTGTACGACGACGTGGTCGCCGAGGTCGCCGACGAACTGCACGCGCGCGTGCAGGCCGTCCTGGAGGGCGGCGTCGCCCCCGACCGGATCGTGATCGACCCCGGGCTCGGCTTCTCCAAGGAGGCCGGGCACGACCTCACCCTGCTCGCCCACCTCGACCGCCTGCGCGGCCTCGGGCACCCGCTGCTCGTCGCCGCCTCCCGCAAGCGCTTCCTCGGCCGCGTCCTGGCCGGCCCGGAAGGCGCGCCGCCCCCGGCGAGGGAACGCGACGCGGCCACCGCCGCCGTCTCGGCGCTGGCGGCGCACGCCGGCGCATGGGCCGTGCGCGTCCACGAGGTCCGCGCCACCGCCGACGCGGTACGCGTCGCGCGCGCCGTGGAAGGAGCCCGGTGACCGTTCCGCACACCGATGTCGAAGAGGTCGAACTCGCCAACACGGCCTTCTACGAGGCGCTGGAGCGCGGCGACTTCGACGAGCTGTCCACGCTCTGGCTCACCCCCTCCGACCTGGGCGTCGACGAGACCTACCACGACCCTGCGGACAGCGGCGTGATCTCGTGCGTGCATCCCGGCTGGCCGGTTCTCACCGGCCGCGGCGAGGTGCTCCGGTCGTACGCCCTGATCATGGCGAACACCGAGTACATCCAGTTCTTCCTGACCGACGTGCACGTCTCCGTCACCGGCGACACCGCCCTGGTGAGCTGCACGGAGAACATCCTCAGCGGCGGCCCCGCCCCCGAGGACGGAGACGGCCCGGGACCGCTCGTCGGCCAGCTGGTGGTCGCCACCAACGTCTTCCGGCGCACTCCCGACGGCTGGAAACTCTGGTCGCACCACGCCTCCCCCGTGCTGACCGAGAACGGCGAGGAGGACGAGGAGGACGAATCGCCCGCCTGAACCGGTGGGCGTCCCCGCGGCACCTCGGGCCGGGCCGTCGCGGGGCCCGAAGGGACCAAGAAGTGGTGGGAATCACGAACCCCGGGTATGAGCGGCCACCAGGCAGTGAGCCGCCGGATTCCCCAGGGAGAACACGTGATGAAACCTCCCGGCCACCGCCGGGGCTTCCGCGTCCGTGTCCCGGGGCTGTCGGTGTCCGCAGGTAGATTCGTTCGAGGCCGGTGTGCCGCCCGCACACGGTACGTACCGGTCGCATCCGACGATTGCAGGAGTGATTCGCGTGGATCGTGTCGCGCTGCGCGGCTTGAAGGCCCGCGGGCACCACGGGGTGTTCCCCAAGGAGCGCGAGGAGGGCCAGACCTTCATCGTGGACCTCGTCCTCGGCCTCGACACCCGGCCGGCCGCAGCCGACGACGACCTGACGAAGACCGTCCACTACGGCGTCGTGGCCGAGGAGGTCGTGGCCGTCGTCGAGGGCGAGCCCGTCAACCTGATCGAGACGCTCTCCGAACGCATCGCCCAGTCCTGCCTGAAGCACGAGGGCGTCCAGGAGGTCGAGGTCACGGTCCACAAACCGGACGCACCGATCACGGTCCCCTTCGACGACGTGACCGTCACCATCACCCGGAGCCGAGTATGACTGCCTCGTTCACCGAGGGTCACAGCGACCCGACCGTTCAGCCGGTACCCGCCTCCGTCGTCGAGACGGTCGACGCCGCCGACACCACCCTGCACAACCCCCAACGGGCCGTGATCTCCATCGGCTCCAACCTCGGCAACCGCCTGGAGACCCTCCAGGGCGCCATCGACGCCCTGGAGGACACCCCGGGCGTGCGCGTCAAGGCCGTCTCCCCCGTCTACGAGACCGAGCCGTGGGGCGTCGAGCCCGGCAGCCAGCCCTCGTACTTCAACGCGGTGCTGGTCCTGAAGACCACCCTGCCCCCGTCCTCGCTCCTGGAGCGGGCGCACGCGGTCGAGGAGGCCTTCCACCGGATCCGCGACGAGCACTGGGGTCCGCGCACGCTCGACGTCGACATCGTGTCCTACGCGGACGTCGTCTCCGACGATCCGCGGCTCACGCTTCCCCACCCGCGCGCCCACGAACGTGCCTTCGTCCTCGCCCCCTGGCACGATGTGGACCCCGACGCGCAGCTTCCCGGCCGTGGCGCCGTCGCCGAGCTGCTCGGCGTCGTCACCCGCGACGGGGTGGCCGCCCGCGCGGACCTGGAACTCCGGCTGCCCGAGTAGTCGTTAAGGTCGAGACGACCACAGTCCGGGGGATCCGGGGAACCGAAGGGACACCGTGAGAGAGCTGCGCATCAGGGTGCTGGCCGGCGTCTGCGTCGTCGCGGGCATCCTGTCGTGGGCGGGCGCCCGCCTCTGGAACTCGGTCGGCACGCTCCCGAGCGTCCCCCTCGCCGCCCCCGTCGTCCTGGCCCTGATCGCCGCGGTGCTGCTCGCCACGGCGCTCTCGCTGCGCGCCCGGTTCAGGGCCCAGCGCGAGCGCCGTCCCGGCGCCAAGGGCGTCGACCCGCTGATGGCGGCCCGCGCGGTTGTCTTCGGCCAGGCCAGCGCCCTGGTGGCCGCCCTGGTCGCCGGAATGTACGGCGGCGCGGGCGTCTTCCTGCTGGAGTTCCTGGACATCCCGGCCCGCCGGGACCAGGCCATCTACGCCGGCAGCTCGGTGGTCGCGGGCGTCGCCGTCATAGCGGCCGCGATCTTCCTGGAGAAGATCTGCAAGCTCCCGGAGGACGACGAACACAACGGCGCCGGCGCGGCCCCGGCCGCCTGAGGTTCCCCTGACACCCCTGCTCGGCGACGGGTCGACCGGCCGGTCCACCGATTCAAAACGGTTGTCGGGCGGCACCGGCAGCCGGTTCAGCGCGCCAGTATCAGGCTCATGGCCTCGGCTCGGGTCGTGGCGTCCCGGAGCTGGCCCCGCACCGCCGACGTGGTCGTCTTGGCGCCCGGCTTGCGGATACCGCGCACCGACATGCACATGTGCTCCGCCTCGATGACCACGATCACTCCCCGGGCCTCGAGGATGCGCATCAGCGAGTCGGCGATCTGCGTGGTGAGCCGTTCCTGCACCTGCAGACGGCGGGCGAACACCTCCACCAGACGCGCGAGCTTCGACAGGCCCGTGATCTTGCCCGTCTCCGCGGGGATGTACCCGACGTGGGCCACACCGTGGAACGGCAGCATGTGATGCTCGCACAGGCTCACGATCTCGATGTCCTTGACCAGCACCATCTCGTCGTGACCGAGATCGAAGGTGGTCGTCAGGACGTCCTCGGGCTCCTGGGTGTGCCCGGCCAGGAGCTCCCGATACGCCCGGGCCACCCGCGCCGGGGTCTCCCGCAGGCCCTCGCGGTCCGGGTCCTCACCGACCGCGATCAGGAGTTCGCGTACGGCGTTCTCAGCGCGCTTCTCGTCGAACTCACCGATCGTGCCCTCGCCGTCCAGCGTCACGGGGTCGGTCATGTGGTGCCTCGTTCCTGTGCCTGACGCGTACCTGCACGCGTCCCAACTGTGCGCATACGTCGATGCCGCGCCACCCAGGCTAGAACCTGGGTGACGCGGCATCCACTCCGGGCCTGGTGTCAGGCTTCGGGACGATCCTCCGGGACGGCGGGCTCGGCCGCGGCGGCAGGCTCCGCGGCCGTGCTCTTCGCGGTGATCGCCGCCGTCGCGCCGTTGGCGCCGTTCGTCAGTGCGAGCTCCTTCGGGGAGAGCACCGGCGGACGGGTGGACGGCGTACGGCGGGAGGAGCCGGTCCACGCCGGACGCGGGGGCCGCTTGACGATCGGAGCGAAGATCTCGGCGATCTCCTCCTTGCCCAGGGTCTCCTTCTCCAGGAGCGCCAGGACGAGGTTGTCGAGGATGTCGCGGTTCTCGACGAGCATCTCCCACGCCTCGTTGTGCGCGGTCTCGATGAGCTTCTTGACCTCTTCGTCGACCAGCGCCGCGACTTCCTCGGAGTAGTCGCGCTGGTGGGACATCTCGCGGCCGAGGAACGGCTCGCTGTTGTCGCCACCGAACTTGATCGCGCCCAGGCGCTCCGTCATGCCGTACTGGGTGACCATCGCGCGGGCCAGGTTGGTGGCCTTCTCGATGTCGTTGGCGGCACCGGTGGTCGGGTCGTGGAAGACCAGCTCCTCGGCCGCGCGGCCGCCCAGCATGTACGCGAGCTGGTCGAGCATCTCGTTGCGCGTGGTCGAGTACCTGTCCTCGTCCGGCAGCACCATCGTGTAGCCGAGGGCGCGGCCGCGGGACAGGATCGTGATCTTGTGGACCGGGTCGGCGTTGGGGGAGGCCGCCGCGACCAGGGCGTGTCCGCCCTCGTGGTACGCGGTGATCTTCTTCTCCTTGTCCGACATGATCCGGGTCCGCTTCTGCGGGCCCGCCACGACGCGGTCGATGGCCTCGTCGAGCATCTTGTTGTCGACCAGCTTCTGGTCGCTGCGCGCCGTCAGCAGGGCAGCCTCGTTCAGCACGTTGGCCAGGTCCGCGCCGGTCATGCCCGGCGTGCGGCGGGCGACGGCCGACAGGTCGACGTCCGGCGCGACCGGCTTGCCCTTCTGGTGGACCTTGAGGATCTCCAGACGGCCCTGCATGTCCGGGCGGTCGACGGCGATCTGGCGGTCGAAGCGGCCCGGGCGCAGCAGCGCCGGGTCGAGGATGTCGGGCCGGTTCGTCGCGGCGATGAGGATCACGCCGCCCTTGACGTCGAAGCCGTCCATCTCGACGAGCAGCTGGTTCAGTGTCTGCTCGCGCTCGTCGTGACCGCCGCCGAGGCCGGCGCCGCGGTGGCGGCCGACCGCGTCGATCTCGTCGACGAAGACGATCGCCGGGGCGTTCGCCTTGGCCTGCTCGAACAGGTCACGGACCCGGGAGGCACCGACACCGACGAACATCTCGACGAAGTCGGAACCGGAGATCGAGTAGAAGGGCACGCCCGCCTCGCCGGCCACGGCGCGCGCGAGCAGCGTCTTGCCGGTGCCGGGCGGGCCGTACAGCAGCACACCCTTGGGGATCTTGGCACCGACGGCCTGGAACTTGGCCGGCTCCTGCAGGAACTCCTTGATCTCCTGGAGCTCCTCGACCGCCTCGTCGGCACCCGCGACGTCGGAGAACGTCGTCTTGGGGGTGTCCTTGGTGATGAGCTTGGCCTTCGACTTGCCGAAGTTCATCACCCGGGAGCCGCCGCCCTGCATCTGATTCATCAGGAACAGGAAGACGACGACGATGAGGACGAAGGGCAGCAGGGACAGCAGGATGCTGACGAACGCGTTCTGCTTGGTCGGCGAGACCGTGTACCCGTCGGGGATCTGCTTGTTCTGGTACTTGTCCTGCAGGGTGTTGGCGAGGTTGGCGCCCTGGTCGCCGATGTAGCTGGCCTGGATCTTGGAGCTGTCCTCGATCTTCTGGCCGTCCTTGAGCGTGACCTTGATGGTCTGCTCGTCGCCGGTGGTCAGCTTGGCCGCTTCGACCTTGTTGTCATTGATCGCCTGGACGACCTGGCCGGTGTCCACCGTCTTGTAGCCCCCGGACGAGCCGACGACCTGCATCAACACGACCACGGCAAGGACGGCCAGCACGATCCACATGACCGGCCCACGGAAGTATCGCTTCACGTCCATCCATACGGAGCGGTGTCGCCCCGTCCCTCCTGCCATAGTGAGTTTGATAAGACAGTTCTTCTGACGGTACCCCAGCTTTGTCGCCCGAAGCCGCACGGGAGGGCTGGCGAACCCGTCTGCATGCTCCAACGGCGCGAAACCCGCCGGGGTTCCCGATCGTCCTACAAGGCTTGGGCCGTCTGGCTCAACCGCCGTAGACGTGAGGCGCGAGCGTACCGACGAACGGCAGGTTGCGGTACTTCTCGGCGTAGTCGAGGCCGTATCCCACGACGAACTCGTTGGGGATGTCGAAACCGACCCACTCCACGTCGATGGCGACCTTCGCGGCGTCCGGCTTGCGCAGCAGGGTGCACACCTTGAGGGACGTGGGCTCGCGCGAGCCGAGGTTCGACAGCAGCCACGACAGGGTCAGGCCGGAGTCGATGATGTCCTCGACGATCAGGACGTGCCTGCCCTTGATGTCGGTGTCGAGGTCCTTGAGGATCCGCACCACGCCCGAGGACTGGGTGCCCGCGCCGTAGGACGACACGGCCATCCAGTCCATGGTGACGGGGGTGGACAGCGCCCGCGCCAGGTCCGCCATGACCATGACCGCGCCCTTGAGCACTCCGACGATCAGCAGGTCCTTGCCCGCGTACTCCGCGTCGATCTTCGCCGCCAGCTCTGCCAGCTTGGCGTCGATCTCTTCCTTGGTGATGAGCACCTGCTGAAGGTCGGCACCCATGTCTTTCGCGTCCACCCGCATCACTTTCGGTCGTCCCACCGGCCGTCACCGGACATCCCTGCCGCGTGAGCGGCTTTCGCGGGACCGTGTGCACGGTCCGGTGGGAGTGTCCCGGATTCAGCCTTGCCGAATCACCAGTCTGCCACCCTGCCGCCGGGCCACGACTTTGCCCGGGAGGTTGATGGCTCCCTGGCCTCGCCATCCGGTGATCAGGCGGTCGACTTCCTCGATGTGGCGGGCGAACAGCGAACCGGCCGGCGCACCGGCCTCGATGGCGGCCCGGCGCACGATCCGGCGGCGTACCGCGGGCGGCAGGGCGTAGAGCTTGGCGCACTCCAGGCCGCCGGCGGCGTCGCGGACGGAGCCCTCGGCCTGACTGGCCCAGCTGTCGAGGGCGTCGGCGTCGTCGCGGGAGAGCTGGGCCGTCCGGGCGAGCGCCTCGACGACGCCCTTACCGAGGGCCTTCTCCAGCGCGGGCAGTCCCTCGTGCCGCAGTCGCGATCTGGTGTACGCCGGGTCGGCGTTGTGCGGGTCGTCCCAGACGGGCAGGGCCTGGACCATGCAGGCCTTGCGCGCGGTCTGCCGGTCGAGCTGGAGGAAGGGCCGCCGGTAGCGGCCGCCGGCCCCCGAGACCGCGGCCATTCCGGACAGGGAGCGGATGCCGGAGCCGCGGGCGAGGCCGAGCAGGACGGTCTCGGCCTGGTCGTCGCGGGTGTGGCCGAGCAGGACGGCGGCGGCGCGATGGCGTACGGCGGCGGCGTCGAGGGCGGCGTAGCGGGCGTCGCGGGCGGCGGCTTCGGGGCCGCCCTCGCGGCCGACGTGCACGGCGGTGGACTCGACCGGGTCGAGGCCGAGTTCGCGCAGCCGCAGCACGACCTCCTCGGCGCGCAGCCCGGAGCCGGGCTGCAGCCCGTGGTCGACGGTGACGCCGCCCGCGTGGACGCCGAGCTTGGGGGCCTCGAAGGCGAGCGCGGAGGCCAGCGCCATGGAATCGGCGCCGCCGGAGCACGCCACGAGCACGAGCGGCGAGGGGGGACGCTCGTGTGGGTCGGCGAGGTGGGCGGTGGAGGTGTACTCGGTGAGGATGTCGTGGAGGACGCGGCGGACCGCCAGGCGTATCGCCGCGACCGCAGGATGGGGACCCATTGTCCGGTTCCCTTCATGAAGTTTTTCGGGGGGTGAGCCCGAGCTCGGTCACTCAGAGTGTGTAGATGGTGACAGAACCGGGCCGTTCCCCGAGCATTGCACGCCTACCCATGGCTCACGGTCCCTCGGACGGGTGATTGAAGGGGCGTCCGCCTGCCGTCGGCCGGATCCGGTTCACGACGTCTCATCGTGGTTCAGCTCTCGCTCCTGCGGTGCACCCGTGTGATCCAGTCCGCCGGTTTGGCGATCTCCAGCTTGGTCGGGAGGGTGTTCGGAGAGGTCCAGACCCGGTTGAAGCCGTCCATGCCGACCTCGTCGACCACGGCCCGCACGAAGCGCTCGCCGTCCCGGTACTGCTTGAGCTTGGCGTCCAGGCCGAGCAGCTTGCGCAGGGCGAGGTCCAGGCGGGAGGCCCCCTTGGCGCGACGCTGCTGGAACTTCTCGCGGATCTCCGCGACGGTCTGGACGACGTCGGGACCGACGCCGTCCATCACGAAGTCGGCGTGGCCCTCCAGCAGGGACATCACTGCCGTGAGCCGGCCGAGGATCTCCCGCTGGGAGGGGGTCTGCACGAGTTCGACGAGCGAGCGGCCGCCGTCGTCCTCCTCGCCCTCCGGACGCCCTCCGGCGAGCGTCTGGGCGGCTTCGCGAACGCGTTCGAGGACGGTCATGGGGTCGACGTCGGTCTCCGCGAGGAACGACTGGATTTCGCCCTCGAGGTGGTCGCGCAGCCACGGCACGGCGGAGAACTGGGTGCGGTGGGTCTCCTCGTGGAGGCAGACCCACAGGCGGAAGTCGTGGGGGTCGACGTCGAGTTCGCGTTCGACGTGGACGATGTTCGGCGCGACGAGCAGCAGCCTGCCGCCGCCGTTCGCGCCGGCCGGGAGCTCGCGGGTGGCCGGGGCGAAGGTCTCGTACTGCCCGAGGACGCGCGAGGACAGGAACGACAGCAGCATCCCGAGCTCCACGCCGGTGACCTTGCCGCCGACGGCGCCGAGGACCGCGCCGCCCGCGGTGTTGCCGCGCCGCTCCTGCATCTTGCCGAGCAGCGGCTTGAGGAGTTCCCGGAACCCGGCGACGTTGGCCCGCACCCAGCCGGGGCGGTCGACCACGAGGACGGGGGTGTCGTGGATCTCCCCGGTGCCCATCCGGGTGAAGCCCCGGACGTGCGCCTCGGACGCCTTGGCGTGCCGACGGAGCTCCGCGACGACGGCCCGGGCCTCGTCGCGGCTCACCTCCGGACCCGGCCGCACGAGCCTGGTCGCGGTCGCCACCGCGAGGTTCCAGTCGACCATCCCGGAAGAAGCACCGAAGCTCGTCATGCGTCAACGGTACGTGAGCGGTACCACTTCGGGCAGGGCGTGGCGGCCGGTGGCGGCCGGTGGCGGCCCGGTGCCGGACCGCGGACAACGGCTCACCGGGGTGTCGTCAGTGCCGTCGCCGCCCGGTCCAGGGCGGCCCGGGCCGAGGTCGCCTCGTAGGACCCCGACGTCAGGAAGGCGAAGCCGAGGACATGCCCGTCGCCGGTGACGGCCGTTCCCGCCAGGGTGTTCACACCGTTGAGGCTGCCGGTCTTGGCGCGGACGATGCCGGCCGCGCCGTCGGCGTAGCGGGTGGTCAGGGTGCCCGTGAAGCCGGCGACCGGGAGGCCGGTGAGGGCGGGGCGCAGTTCGGGGCGGGCCGGGTCGGCGGCCTTCAGGAGCAGGCGGGACAGCAGGTTCGCGGTGAGCCTGCCCTCGCGGTCGAGGCCGCTGCCGTCCGTGAAGCGGGCGCCCTTGAGCGGCAGGCCCAGCTTCTTCAGCTGGGCCTCGATCGCGAGTCCGGCGCCGGTGAAGTCGGCGCGCTTGCCGGTCGCGACGGCGGTGTGGCGGGCGAGGGCCTCGGCGATGTCGTTGTCGCTCTCGGTCATCATCCGCTCGACCAGGGCGGACAGCGGCGGTGACTGGACCTTGGCGAGGGGCTGGGCCCGCTCGGTCGCCTTGGAGGGACCGGGCGGCGTCGTGCCGATGCCGTGCTCGTTCAGGAACCGCGCGAACCTGCCCGCGGCGTCCGCCGCCGGGCCGGGGATCCGCTGCACCGGCGGCCCGCTGGTCGAGGCGTCGACACGGGCCTCGTCGGCCATGAGGGCGGTGACGGGGGCGAGGTTGTCGTTGACCCCTATGGGGTGGAGTTCGGGCCCCGTGTAGAGGGTCGTGTCGTACGACAGGGTCACCTGGCGCACCTTGCGTTCCTTCAGGGCGGCCGCGGTGGCGGCGGCGAGGGTGCGCAGGCTCGCCAGTCCCGTGCTCTTCTCGCGGGCCGTGAGCGTGGGGTCCCCGCCGCCGACCAGGACGAGTTCCTCGGTGTCGGGTTCGTAGACGGTGCGGGTGGTCAGGCGGTGGTCGGGGCCGAGGGCGGACAGCGCGGCGACCGCCGTGGCGATCTTCGTCGTGGAGGCGGGCGTGAGCGGCTCGTCGGGGCCGCTGCCGTAGAGCCGCTTGCCGGTGGCCAGGTCGACGACCACGGCGGTACGGCGGTCGCCGAGCGCGACGTCGGACAGCAGGGGGTCCAGGACGCCGGCGAGGGCCCGGCCGTCCGGTGAGGACCTGACGACGTTCGTGGCGCCGCCGAGGCCGGTCAGGACCGAGGCCGCGCTGGGGGCGGGCCTGGGCGCGCCCGCCCTGCCGGAACCGGCGCCGTGATCTGCGCCACCCGTGCTCCGGTGGGCGGCGGCCCGGTCCCGCTCCGCCGTACGCTGGCCTGAGGAGTCCCAGGGCCCCGCCGCCGTCACCACTGTGGCGGCCAGCGCGAGGCCCGCGGTGGCGGCGACCGCGGTGTACGGCCACGGGCTCGCCCTCATCACCCTGCCGACCTGCGGTTTCGCGGCCGATGCCCACCGGGTGACCCGGGGTGCGGTGGCCGCGCGGGCCCGGGCGAGACGGGGACGGACGGCGTTCGCGAGCCGCGCCACATGCGGTCTCGCGGCCCGCCAAGGCCTCAGCTCGGGCACGACCCACCAGCCCCTTTCGCGATCACGTAGCTGCGTGAGGGACACTTAACCACCAGAACTGCGTGTTGATCATGGAGGAGCCACCGGTGGAGTTCGACGTAACGATCGAGATTCCGAAGGGTTCGCGGAACAAGTACGAGGTGGACCACGAGACCGGTCGGATCCGCCTTGACCGCCGCCTGTTCACGTCGACCAGCTACCCGGCCGACTACGGCTTCGTCGAGAACACCCTCGGCGAGGACGGCGACCCCCTGGACGCCCTGGTCATCCTGGACGAGCCGACGTTCCCCGGCTGCCTCATCCAGTGCCGTGCGATCGGCATGTTCCGGATGACCGACGAGGCCGGCGGCGACGACAAGCTGCTGTGCGTGCCCGCCCACGACCCGCGTGTGGAGCACCTGCGCGACATCCACCACGTGTCCGAGTTCGACCGCCTGGAGATCCAGCACTTCTTCGAGGTCTACAAGGACCTGGAGCCCGGCAAGTCCGTCGAGGGCGCCAACTGGGTGGGCAGGACCGAGGCCGAGGCCGAGATCGAGCGTTCCTACAAGCGCTTCCAGGAGGAGGGCGGTCACTGAGACCGCGCTTTCCGGGTAGACGGGCCGCACGCGCAGGCGTGCGGCCCGTCCGCATGTCGGTGCGCATACTGAGACCGGTCGGGTGCGTCGTACAGGGAGCGTTGGCAGGTGACGGAGGCGGAGGACCGCAAACCGCAGTCGGACGAGGCCAGGGGCACGTTCGACCCCGAGGTCACCTCCGAGTTCGCGATCCCCGAGGGGCTGGACCTCGCGAAGGCGCCGGCCGAGCCGGAGACGACCTCCGAGTTCGCGCTGCCGGACGGGCTGGACGCGCCGTCGCCGCCCGCGGCGGAGCGCGAGGGGTCGGCGTTCAGCCCGCCGCGGACGTACAGCTCGCGCGGCGCGCCCGCCGCGTTCACTCCGGCCGGCGGGATTCCCGCGGTCCGGCTCACCGAGGACGCGCCGTGGCAGGACCGCATGCGCACGATGCTGCGGCTGCCGGTGGCCGAGCGGCCCGCCCCCGAGCTCGTCCACAAGGCCGAGGAGGAGGAGGGCCCGGCCGTCCCGCGCGTCCTCGACCTGACGCTGCGCATCGGTGAGCTGCTGCTGGCCGGCGGTGAGGGCGCCGAGGACGTGGAGGCGGCCATGTTCGCGGTCTGCCGCTCCTACGGCCTGGACCGCTGTGAACCGACCGTCACCTTCACCCTGCTGTCGATCTCGTACCAGCCGTCCCTCGTCGAGGACCCCGTGTCGGCGACCCGGACGGTACGCCGCCGGGGCACCGACTACACCCGCCTGGCGGCCGTCTACCGGCTCGTCGACCGTCTCAGCGACCCCGGGACGCACCTCTCCCTGGAGGACGCCTACCGGCGTCTGGCGGAAATCCGCCGCAACCGGCACCCCTACCCGACGTGGGTGCTGACGTCCGCGAGCGGGCTGCTCGCCGGCGCGGCCTCGGTGCTCGTCGGCGGTGACCTGGTCGTGTTCGTCGCGGCCGCGCTGGGCGCGATGCTCGGCGACCGGCTGGCCTGGCTGTGCGCGGGGCGCGGACTGCCGGAGTTCTACCAGTTCACGGTGGCCGCCATGCCGCCCGCCGCCATGGGGGTCGCGCTCACTCTGCTGCACGTCGACGTGAAGGCGTCGGCGGTCATCACGGGCGGGCTGTTCGCGCTGCTGCCCGGGCGGGCGCTGGTGGCGGGCGTGCAGGACGGACTGACCGGCTTCTACATCACCGCGGCGGCGCGACTGCTGGAGGTCATGTACCTCTTCGTGGGCATCGTCGTCGGGGTGCTCGTGATGCTGTGGTTCGGCGTGCAGCTCGGGGCCCAGCTGGTCCCCGAGGCGGCGCTGTACATCGCCGAGCGGCCGCTGCTCCAGATCGCCGCGTCGATGCTGCTCTCGCTCACCTTCGCGGTGCTGTTGCAGCAGGAACGGTCCACCGTGCTCGCCGTGACGTTGAACGGCGGCGTCGCGTGGACCGTCTACGGCGCGATGCACTACGCCGGGAACATCTCGCCGGTCGCCTCCACGGCGGTGGCCGCGGGGCTGGTGGGGCTGTTCGGGCAGTTGCTGTCGCGCTACCGGTACGCGTCCGCGCTGCCTTACACGACGGCGGCGATCGGGCCGCTGCTGCCGGGTTCCGCGACGTACTTCGGGTTGCTGTCGATCGCCGGGAACGACGTGGACTCCGGGCTGGGGTCGCTGACCAAGGCCGCGGCGCTGGCGATGGCCATCGCGATCGGGGTCAACCTGGGGTCCGAGATCTCGCGGCTGTTCCTGCGGCTGCCCGGCGCCGCCACCGGGGGGCGCCGGGCGGCGAAGCGGACGCGCGGGTTCTGAGGCCCGCCCGAGGCGTCGGCGCCGGGCGGGGACCTCAGGGTGTGTCAGCCCTGCCGGTAAGGGTCGTACGACTCCTGCTGCTGGGGATACGGCTGCTGCTGCTGGGGATACGACTGCTGCGGGGGCGCGTACTGCTGCTGCTGGGGCGGGTACTGCTGCGGATACCCCTGGTCGCCGTACGCCTGCTGCTGTCCGTAGCCCTGGTCGCCGTAGCCCTGCCGGCCGTTCCCCTGCTGCTGCGGGTAACCCTGGTCCCCGTAGCCCTGCTGCTGGCCGTAGCCCTGCTGCTGGCCGTAGCCCTGTCCGTAGCCCTGGTCGCCGTAGTGCTGGTCGTCGCGGTGGTCCGGCTCGATGCGGCGGAGCTGGGTCGTGGCGTCGTCCCTCACGGGCTGCTGCCGGACCGGAGGCTGCCGCTGGAACAGGTTCTGCTCGTCCTGGGGCTGCTGGGGCGGGTTCTTCTTCTTGTGGGAGCGGGCGCGCCAGAACTCGAGGATGATCGGCAGGACCGAGACGAAGACGATCAGGAGCAGGATCGCCTCGATGTTCGCCTTGACGAAGCCGATGTTGCCCAGCCAGGCGCCGAGCATGGTCACGCCCGCGCCCCACAGGATGCCGCCGAGGACGTTCCAGAGCACGAACGAGCGGTAACGCATGCCGCTGACGCCCGCGATGATCGGCGTGAACGTGCGCACGATGGGCACGAAGCGGGCCAGGACCAGGGACTTCGGACCGTACTTCTCGAAGAACTCGTGGGCCTTGGTGACGTTCTCCTGCTTGAAGAGGCGCGAGTCGGGGCGGGTGAACAGCGACGGCCCGACCTTCTTGCCGAACATGTAGCCCGCCTGGTCGCCGAGGATCGCGGCGACGCAGATCAGCGCGATGGCCCCCCACAGCGGGAAGTCCAGCTGGTCGGACGTGATCAGCAGACCGGCCGTGAACAGCAGCGAGTCGCCCGGCAGGAAGAAGCCGATGAGCAGGCCCGATTCGGCGAACACGATGAGGAGCAGGCCCCAGATCCCGAAGCTGTCCAGCAGATAGTTCGGATCCAGCCAGCTCGGTCCGAGTGCAAGCGTCGTCACGGTTCCGGGCTCCTGAGGGGTCGGGAAGTACGGCGTCCAATACGGCCGGACAAAGCTATCAACGGAAAGTGTCCACCCCGGGTTCCACCGGATCGCCGCGGGGGTACCCGGCCCGGGAGCGCGGGGCTCCCGGGCCGGGCGCCTAGGACGCCCGCCGTGCCTCGTTGGCCTTGATCGCGTCGCGCAGGTAGACCGCGAGGCCGGGACGGATCTTGTCGTACGTCGCCGTGAAGCGCGGGTCGGCGACGTACATCTCACCGAGACCGCTGTGCATCTCGTGGGAGCAGTCGTAGAACGACCGCGTGATGAACAGGCGGTGCTCCTCGGCCGTGTCCGTGGCGGCCTCGGAGTCGGCCGGGGTTCCGGCGGCCATCAGGTCGGCCATGCGCAGATGGATCGCGCCGAACTCCTCGTTGACGCGCTTCCAGTTCTCCTTGGTGTGGGACGCGGTGCGCTCGCGCGACTGCCGGTAGGCGTCCGTGTCGCCCCAGCGCTCGCGCACCTCGTCCTCGTACTGGTCCGGGTCGTGGTCCCCGAACACCTCGAACTTCTCCTCGGGCGTGAGATCGATGCCCATCTTGCGTGCCTCCATGGCGTGCTCCACGGCCGCCGCCATCTTCTGCAGTTTCTCGATCCGGGCGGTCAGCAGTTCGTGCTGGCGGCGCAGGTGCGCGCGCGGGTCCGCGGCCGGGTCGTCGAGCAGCGCGGCGACCTCCTCGAGCGGGAAGCCGAGCTCCCGGTAGAACAGGATCTGCTGCAGCCGGTCGAGGTCGGCGTCGCTGTAACGCCGGTGGCCCGCGTGGCTGCGCTCGCTCGCGGCGAGCAGGCCGATCTCGTCGTAGTGGTGCAGGGTGCGCACCGTCACCCCGGCGTAGCCGGCGACCTGTCCCACGGAGTGGCTCACTTCCGCTCCTTCCTTCGGTACGCCTCCACGCTGCGCCCTCACGCCACGTTAGGTGCAAGCCGGAATCGGCGCCCTCAGCGGCTCAGGCGGGAGAAACGCCGTACCGCCAGCGGGAAGAAGACCGCGAGCAGCGCCAGCGGCCAGAGCACCGCCGCCCACAGGTGACCGGGCTCACCTCCGGGGTTGCCGAACAGGTCGCGCACGGCGGTCGCGGTCTGGGACATGGGGTTCCACTGCACGACCGTGCCGAGCCAGCCGGGCATGGCCTCCGGTGTGGCGATCGCGTTGGACAGGAAGCCGATCGGCCAGACCAGGATCTGCACGGCCTGCACCAACTCCGGCTTCCCGGCGACCATCGCCAGGTGGATGCCGATCCAGAGCATGGCGAACCGGAACAGCAGCAGCAGTCCGACGCCGCCGAGGAACGCCACGAGTCCGTCGTGCGCGCGCCAGCCCAGGGCGAGGCCGACACCGAGGAGGACGGCCAGGGCGATCGCCGACTGGAGCATGTCGGCGATCGAACGGCCGACCAGGACCGCGCCGTTGGTCATGGGCGTCGACCGGAAGCGGTCGATCACGCCCTTGTTGAGGTCCTCGGTGACGGCGATCATCGTGCCCTCCAGGCCGAAGGCCATGGTGAGCGCGAGCATCCCGGGCAGCAGGTAGTCGATGTACTCGCCGGTGACGGCCCGGCCGCCGCCGATCAGGTAGCCGAACATCACCAGCAGCATCACCGGGAAGGCGACGCCCACGGCCACCTGGACCGGTTGCCGGGCCCAGTGGGAGAGCTCACGGCGGGTCATGGTCCAGGAGTCGGTCAGCGCGTGCGTGGTCATACGGCCTCCTTGGCGCGGTCGGCGGTCAGGTGCAGGAACGCCTCGTCCAGGGTGGGACGGCGCAGGGCCACGTCCTCGGCCTCGACCCCGGCCTCCTCCAGCGCCCTGACGACCCCGGCGAGCGCCGCCATCCGGTCGGTGACCGGAGCGCTGAGCAGCCGCCGGTCGGCGTCGACGGTGATGTCGTCCTTCGGTACGGGGAGCAGCGCCACGGCGGCGCCCAGCTGGCCCGCGTCGCGCAGGACGACGTCGATCCGGTCGCCGCCGGTCAGCGCCTTCAGCTCGTCCGAGGTGCCCTCGGCGACGATCCGGCCGAGGTCGACGACGGAGATCCGGTCGGCCAGCTGATCGGCCTCCTCCAGGTACTGCGTGGTCAGCAGCACGGTCGTACCCCCGCCTGCCAGGGCGCGGACCGACGCCCACACCTCGGCGCGGCCGCGTGGGTCGAGGCCGGTGGTGGGTTCGTCCAGGAACAGCACCTCCGGGTCGGTGATGAGGGACGCGGCGAGGTCCAGGCGGCGCCGCATGCCGCCGCTGTACTGCTTGACCGCCTTGCGGCCGGTGTCGGCGAGTCCGAAGCGCTCCAGGAGCTCACCGGCCCGCACGCGCGCGCGGCGGGCGCCCAGGTGGTAGAGCCGGCCGAACATCTCCAGGTTCTGGAAGCCGCTCAGTTCCTCGTCCACGGCCGCGTGCTGGCCGAGGAGCCCGATCCGCGTGCGCACCTCGTAGGCCGCCCGCACCACGTCGTGCCCGGCCACCTCGACGCGGCCCGCGTCGGGGCGCAGCAGCGTGGACAGGATGCGGACCAGGGTGGTCTTGCCGGCGCCGTTCGGCCCGAGCACTCCGTGCACCGCGCCGCGCGCGACCGTGAGGTCGAGCCCGTCGAGCGCGTGTTTGACGTCCTTCCCGCCGCCGTACTTCTTGCGTGCTCCTACGACGGTGATCGCCGTGTCGCCCACTGGGCCACTCCTTCACTCACCGAGATAACTAGTCAAGCTTGACTAATGGCGCTCACCGTAATGCCCGCTGGAGCGATTGGTCAAACTTGATTAACGGCCCGGCTCGATGAGCGGCCGAGCCGGTCAGAGGGCGGCGGCGGTCAGCGGAGATCCTCGGGGTGCCGCTCCCGCGTCGCGTACGGGTTCTCCTCGCCCTCGGCGAGGACGCCGACGAACGGCTCGCCCTCGCCGGCGAAGGTGTAGGCACCGCCCTCGATCCGGCCGATCACACCCCTGGCCCACTCCGCCTCGGCGTCGGCCGTGTGGATCCAGAGGTTCATGATCTCGCCGATATGGCCCAGCTGCGCGGGGCCGTCCTCGGGCACGTAGTGGTCGGTGACGGCACCGCGCCACTCCTCGATGCGCCGGATGCGCTCCTTGAGCAGCGCGACCGCCTCGGACCTCGGCAGGTCGACCATGAAGCCGATCGCCGCCGACTTGACGTCGACCTTCTGGTCGTAGGAGGTCAGCGCGTCGCGCAGGAGGGTGAAGTACTCCTCGTCACCCGCCGGCGTCATCTCGTACTCGGTGCGCGGCGGGCCGCCCGCGGTGGAGGGGGCGATCTCGTGCGCGTGCAGCAGCCCTTGCTTGGCCATCTGCTTCAGCGCGTGGTAGATCGAGCCGGGTTTCGCGTGGGACCACTCGTGGGCGCCCCAGTACTCCAGGTCGTTGCGCACCTGGTACCCGTGGGCCCGCCCGTGCTGGCGGACGGCACCCAGCACCAGGAGACGGATCGCTGACATGCCGTCCAGGTTAGGCCGCGCACCGGACCGCCCGGGGGCCGGTCCCGGCGAACTCAGAAGGGGAACACGCTGCGTCCGTGCTGCACCGAGATCCACTTGAGTGTCGTGAACGCGTCCAGCGTGGTCTCACCGTTCAGCCGGCCGATGCCCGAGTCCTTCTCGCCGCCGAACGGCACCAGCGGCTCGTCGTGCACGGTGCCGTCGTTGACGTGGAACATGCCGGTGTCGATGCGCTGGGCGAAACGGACCCCGCGCTCCACGTCGGCGGTGTGCACGGCGCCGCTCAGGCCGAACGGGGTGTCGTTGACCAGGCGCACGGCCTCCTCCTCGCCGTCGAAGGGCACGAGGAGCGCGACCGGGCCGAAGATCTCCTGCCGCAGCAGCCCCGAGTCCGCCGGCACGTCCGTCAGGACCGACGGCTCGACCAGGTTGCCCCGCGTGGAGCCGCGCAGCAGCGCGGTGGCCCCCTCCGCGACCGCCTGGTCGACGACGGAGGTGATCGCCTCCGACTGCGAGGAGTTGATCAGCGGGCCGATGACCGTCTCCGGGTCGTTCGGGTCACCGGCCTTCAGGTCGCGCACCTTGGCGACGAACTTCTCGGTGAACGCGTCGGCGACCGAGCGGTCCACCAGGACGCGGTTGGCGGCCACACAGACCTGGCCCTGATGCACGTACCGGCTGAAGACCGCCGCGTCGACGGCGTAGTCGAGATCGGCGTCGTCGAGGACCACCAGCGCGCTGTTGCCGCCGAGTTCGAGGATGGCGCGCTTGAAGTGCCGCGCGCAGACGGTGGCGACATGCCGGCCGACCGTGTCGGAGCCGGTGAAGGAGATGACCTTGGGGACCGGGTGCTCCAGGAACGCGTCGTTGATCTCCGCGATGTCGGTGACGACGACGTTGAGCACACCGGCGGGCAGTCCCGCGTCCTCGAAGAGCCGGGCGATGGCGGTGCCGCCCATGACGGGGGTGTCCTGGTGGGGCTTGAGGACGACGGCGTTGCCCAGGGCGAGGGCCGGGGCGACCGACTTCAGGGACAGCAGGAAGGGGAAGTTGAAGGGGCTGATCACCCCGACGACGCCGACCGGGACGCGGTAGAGGCGGTTCTCCTTGCCGGGGTCGGGGGACGGGATCAGGCGGTGCTCGGTGCGCGTGGTGAGGCTGACGGCCTCACGCAGAAACTCCTTGGCGAGATGCAGCTCGAAGGCCGCATTGACGCGCGTACCGCCCAGCTCGGCGACGATCACCTCGGTGAGTTCCGGCTCACGCTCCTCGACCAGCCGCAGCGCCTTCTCCAGCACCGCGCGGCGGGCGTGGGAGCCGGCCTCGGCCCACTCGCGCTGGGCGCGGGCGGCGGCCCGATAGGCCTGATCTATCTCGTCGACCGTGGCTATGGTGATCGCGGCGAGCTTCTCGCCGTCGTACGGGTTGAAGTCGATGATGTCCCAGGAACCGGTGCCCGGACGCCACTCGCCGTCGATGTATTGCTGAGCCAGGTCGGTGAAGTAGGACGACATGTGACTCCTCAATCCCTGCCGCCGGTGAAGCAGTGCCTGATCACACGTCATCGTACGTGTGACGCAACGGGGTTGGAGCAGGACTCGGGGAACCGCTCAGGAGAGCTGGAGCAGGCCCCGCAGCAGGTCCCGGCTCTCGTCCGGCCCCGGACTGTCCCGCTGGAGTTCCTTCAGCGCCTTCTCGTACTGGGCGACGTCCTCCGTCTTGTCCAGGTAGAGCGCGCTGGTGAGCTGCTCCAGGTACACGACGTCCGACAGGTCGGGCTCCGGGAAGCCGAGGACGGTGAAGGCGCCGGACTCGCCGGAGTGACCGCCGAAGCCGAACGGCATGATCTGGAGCCGTACGTTGGGCCGCTCGGAGATCTCGATCAGGTGCTGGAGCTGGCCTCGCATCACCTCGCGGTCGCCGTAGGGCCGGCGCAGCGCGGCCTCGTCGAGCACGATGTGGAAGTCGGGGGCGTTCTCGGAGACGAGGTGCTTCTGCCGCTCCAGGCGCAGCGCGACCCGCTTCTCCACGTCGGCGTCGCCGGCCCCCTTCATACCGCGCCGGACGACGGCACGCGCGTACGCCTCGGTCTGGAGCAGGCCGTGCACGAACTGCACCTCGTAGGCGCGGATCAGGGACGCCGCGCCCTCCAGGCCCACATAGGTGGGGAACCAGCTCGGCAGGACGTCCGAGTAGCTGTGCCACCAGCCCGCGACATTGGCTTCCCGGGCGAGGGACACCAGCGAGGTCCGCTCCGTCTCGTCCACGATTCCGTACAACGTCAGCAGGTCTTCCACGTCTCTCGTCTTGAAGCTCACCCGGCCCAGCTCCATCCGGCTGATCTTCGACTCGGAGGCACGGATGTGATAGCCCGCGGCCTCGCGCGTGATGCCCCGCGCCTCTCGCAGCCTCCTGAGTTGCGAGCCGAGCAGCATGCGCCGCACCACCGATCCGGGCTCTCCCGCGCTCACGTTCCAGCCTCCCCAACCGTCTTCAGGGCCCGCAGTCTGCCACTAAAACACTCCGAGCTGTACTCGTCCGATTACACAGATGGAAAGAGGCCAAAGATTCTGGATCACATGAAGAGGACGGGGGGAGAAGAGGGCGAGCGGACAGCGTGAAGATGGCGGAAAAAATGGCCAACAAGTAGTACGGGAGGGCCTAATTCGGTCGCGTGCACGTGCATCTGCCCTTGCATCTGCTGTACGCATCCGAAACCATGGTCCCGCGCCACCGCTGCATCGCCACGACCGCGAATTCCCGGGGGAGTGCCTCGCATGGGGACGAATGGATCGACCATGCTCGAGCCTTTACGGCAGGGCCTTCCGCCGCTGGACCCCACGGCCGTGTCCGACGCCGCCTCCTGCGCACTGCCCGCCCGCTACGAAGCGGTGCGTGAGGCACGGCAGTTCACCCGCAGAACCCTGGACCAGTGGGATGTCGGCCACCGCTTCGACGACGTCTGCCTGGTGGTCTCCGAACTGGTCACCAACGCCCTGCGGCACGGCCTGCCGTCCGTCGCGCCGCGCCCGCCGGCCAGGGACGGCGACCACACCCCGCCCCAGGTACGGCTGCACCTGATGCGCTGGACCGAGCGGCTGGTGTGCGCGGTACGCGATCCCAGCAACGACAGTCCGGTCGCACGCGAGGGCGACGACTTCTCGGCCGAGTCCGGTCGCGGACTGTTCCTCGTCGACTCGTTCTGCGACAGCTGGGGCTGGCACCCGCTGGCCGGCACGCTCAGCGGCAAGGTCGTCTGGGCGATGTTCCGGCTGCAACCCGACGGCTGAGGAACCCCGGCACCTCTTGGCGCCGGGGTTCTACGCGCGTCACCAGGGGTCCACGACCACTCACCCGGTGTGACTCCGGGATCAGCCCGCGATCAGGTGGTCGAACTCGCCGTCCTTCACACCGGCGAGCATCGCCTCGATCTCCGCGCGGGTGTAGACGAGCGCCGGGCCGTCCGGGAAGTTCGAGTTGCGCACCGCAACCCTCCCGCCCGGCAACCGCGCGAACTCCACGCAGGAACCCTGCGAGTTGCTGTGCCGGCTCTTCTGCCAGGCCACCCCGCGCAGCCTGGTGGCGGCCATGCCGTTGTACACGCCGGCCGCGCCGGCGCCGTGGTGCACGTCACCGTCGTACACGGCACCGTCGTACACGTCGTGATCCACAGGTCGCTCCCCGGTGGTGCACTGGCTGGTATGGCCAAGAATGCAGTGGTCAACTGAGGCGGATCATAACCTTGTTCATGTGCAGATGCATGGGCAGATGCACGTGCACAAGGGGTGTTCCTGCGGTTACAGCTCCGACGGCCGCACGACCGAAGTTGTTCCAGCGTCTGCCCCGGGGCCCGCGTGACATGCGAAAGCCGGCCCCGTCCATGATCCTCCGCGTCGTCGGACGCAGTGGATCGTCCGGATCGAATCCCTCGTGCACTAGGAACAGACGCATTCCGCGCCCTTCCTGTTCCAGGGTCGACGTGATGGTCCGGTTCGACAACGCCGGCGCGGTCGGCCTCCGTCCGCCGGACGCACGGCATCCGCTCGACGTCGCGGCCGAGGCGCCCCGCGGCGTACGCGGCATCGTCGCGCGGGGCAGATCGTGGTGGAGCACGACGCTGCCGGGCACCTCGGCGAGGAGGTGCCCGGCAGTGGCCCTGCGGGCGTCGGCGTGCGGTCCGCCGACGACCGCGACGGGGATCTCAGGCAGGGACCAGTGCCGCGTCAGCCGAGGTTCGCCCCGTCGCGATTCGCATGGCGGTGGATCAGCGCTCCTCCCGGAAGTCGACGTGCCGGCCCGCGAGCGGGTCGTACTTGCGCAGGGTCACCCGGTCGGGGTCGTTACGGCGGTTCTTGCGGGTGACGTAGGTGTAGCCGGTACCTGCCGTGGACCGGAGCCTGACGACGGGGCGGAGTTCGTTGCGTGCCATGTCCGATATCTTACTGAAAATGAATCCCATGTGCGAGAGCGTGAGCGGAGAGGTGCGTCACTGATGTCCGCCCGGCGGGAGGCGGTACGTGCGGCTGCGGCTGCGGTGGCGCGCGTCCGCGCCCGCGGGGTACGCCGCCCGGCGGGCCGAGCTGAAGGATGTCGTCCGGCGGCCGTCGTCGACGGCGACCGTGGGACTGTCGTGTCGTAGGGCCGTGGGACTGTCGTGTCGTAGGGCTGTAGGGCTGTACGGCCTTGCGACTGTCGGCTTTGCGGGTGGGCGGTCGTCGGACTGTAGGGCAGTCCGGCTGTAGGACCGTATCGCCGTGAGGCCATGCGCTTGTCCGGCCGTGCTGTCGTACGACCGTGCTGTCGTACGACTGTGCGGTGGTCATTCTGTGCAGTGGTCACTCTGTGCGGTTGACGGACGGTGGTCTTTTCGGGCCGTGCTGTTGTCTGCCTGTGCTGTTGTCGGGCTGTCCTCCTGTGCTGTTATCCGGTGGTACGGCTGTCCGTCCTTACGGCCGCGCCGCTCGTGCGGCCCATCGGCTACCGGCTCACCCCTGGGGGCATGCAGTGACTTCCGCGACGACTTCGGTGGCCCACGCACGCGGTGCGGTGCGCGGGCGGATGCGGATCGCGGCCATGGCGGCGGCCGCGGCTGTGGCGGGCGCGGTCGCGCTGACCGGCTGCAGCGGCGGCGGCTCGGACCGGGGCGGGGCTTCGGCGGGCACCGTTCCCGTCCCCGGGACGCCGCCGGCGAAGACCGGCGAGGTCGGCGCTTCGCCGTCCGGGGCGGCCGGGAAGCTGGAGGGCAGCTGGCTCGCCACCAGCCAGGGCGACGCGGTCGCGCTGGTCGTCACCGGCGAGACCGTCGGGCTCTTCGCCACCGGGGGGACGGTGTGCGGCGGAAGCGTGGGCGAGACCGCGGGCACCCCCACGACGATCCGGCTGACCTGCTCGAAGGGCAAGGACGAACGCGGCACCGGCACGATCGGCTCCGTCGGCGCCACGAGCCTGAAGGTGACGTGGGACGGCGGACTCGGTGAGGAGACGTACACCAGGGCCGAGGGCGGGCGACTGCCGTCGGGGCTGCCGACCGGAGGACTGCCCACCACGGGGACCGGTTCGTGAGCCGACGCCGGTAGGACGGGCCGGGTGACCGTACGGCGCCCGCGTACGTGATGATCCAGGGGCATCGTCACGAACCCCAGGGGAACCCACTCATGCGCGCTACCTCACTCACCGTAGGCTCCGCCGCCCTCGCCGCCGCCCTGCTGCTGACCGCCTGCGGAGGCGGTGACGGCGGGGGAGGTGACGACGACGGGCAGGCCACGTCCGCCTGCGTACTCGACGAGGTCGGCATGGAGGTCGGACCGGCCAACGCCGCACCCCTCGCCGGGGACACCGGCAACATCCCCGTGACCGTCACCAACCAGGGCGCCGCGTGCGTGCTGAACGGTTTCCCCACCGTCGGCCTCCAGGCCGACGCCACCTCGGCGACCGTGACGGAGGACAAGGCCGCCCAAGCACAGGAGCTGACGCTCGCCGAGGGCACGGCCGCGACGTTCACGATCACGTATGTGCGGGGTGAGGCGGGCGTCGGCGGCAGCCTCGACGCGACGCGGGTGAAGATCGGCCTGCCGGGCGACTCCGCGACGCGTGGCTTCGCGTGGTCGTACGGTCCTGTCGCGCTCGGCGCGGGAGACGTGCCGGACGCCTCGGTGGGGGCGTTCCAGCCGGCGGGCGACTGAAGGTCAGTCGAGACGTCGGCGGGATCTGACCTCCGCCCGGTCGGCCGCGCGTGAGCCCTCCCTCCAGCCCGCCGCGTCGGTCACTCCGCGCAGCCTGGTCGTGGTCGTCTCCGGGAACATGCTCTCGGCGTGCTCGGTGACCGCGGCCTCGCGCGAGGCCAGCACCGGAAGCAGTCCGCCCGCCGCCGGGCCCTCCCCGTCGGTCTGCCCGGCGGCTTCTCCCGCGGCCTCTTCGGCGGCCTGCCTGGCCGTCTCCTCGGCGGCCGAGGCGAGGCGGATGCCGATGCGGTGCGCGTACGCGGCGAGGAAGGACTGCCGGAAGGTCTTCGTCCGTCTACGGCCGCCCGCGCGCTGAGCGGCCTCGGCCTTCGTCATCGCGGTCGTGGCCTGGACGAGGAGCGAGGTGTAGAGGAGTTCGGCCACCTCCAGGTCCGGGGCGAAACCGACGACGGTGGAGAAGCCGAAGGGCTCGTTCCACACCGCGCGGCAGTGGTTGGCGGTGGCGACCGCGTCCAGCAGCACCGCCTTCGCCTGCTCGTACGGCTGGTCGACACCGATCCGCCAGGCCGTCGGCCCGGTCCCGCCCTCCGCCTGACCCGCGAGCAGCGCCTCGTCGATGCTGTGCCGCGCCATGAGCTCCTGCGCCTTGGCGCTGAGGGCCTCCGCCTCGTCCGGATACTCGGTGGCCTCGGCCTTCGCGAGCAGGGCGCGGATGCGGGTGAGCATGCGGGACTCGGACGAGTGCGTCCCGGCGCCGGTCCTCGACCCTGCCGTCGTACGCGTGTGCTGCTGCGACTGCGGCTCGTCGAGGTCTTCGAGGGTGGGAAGGCGGAGCAGGAGGCGGTACAGCTCCAGGACGGCGGTGGCGTGCGTGAAGCGGTCGGTGCGGGCGGGGGCGGCGGGCGCCTCCTCGGCGAGCTGGGCCAGCTGAGCGGCCCAGCGGGGGCCGCGGGGACGGTCGTCCGGCGCCTGGTCGAGGATCAGCGCGGCCACGAGGCGTTCGTGCACGTCGTCCAGGTCGCGGCGGACCAGCCGTACGACGTCGGCGGGCTGCCAGCCGCGGCGCCAGGCACCGGCGACGAACTCCAGGCCGCGCCGGGTGACTTCCCCGTCCGCGGCGGGGTCGGCCGCGAGCAGGGAGGCGCCGGTGTCGAGCGCGGAATGGTCGTCGGTGGGGGCGTAGAGGGCGGCCTGGAAGGCCCGGTCGACGGTGCTGGTGTCCACTAGGGGATCGTGTCATGCGGATTGTCGTCAACTCAGGGTTGACGCCCTCAGGGTGTCAACCTACGGTTGACGCATGCCGAAGAACCCCGACGCCACGTCATCCATCCGTCTCGACGACCTCATCGCGGCGATCAAGAAGGTCCACGACCAGCCGCTCGACCAGCTCCAGGACGCGGTGCTCGCCGGCGAGCACCTGGGCGACGTGGCCGACCACCTGATCGGTCACTTCGTGGACCAGGCCAGGCGCTCCGGTGCCTCCTGGACGGACATCGGCAAGAGCATGGGCGTCACCCGGCAGGCCGCGCAGAAGCGGTTCGTGCCGAAGGAGTCCATGGACCTGGACCCGAGCCAGGGCTTCAGCCGCTACACCCCCCGCGCGCGGAAGGTGGTCATGGCCTCGCACGACGCGGCCAGGGCGGCGCACCACTCCGAAGGCGTGCCCGCGCATCTCGTCCTCGGCCTGCTCACGGAGCCGGAGGCGCTCGCCGCGCTGGCCGTCACCGCGCAGGGCGTCACCCTGGACGCGGTCCGCGAGGCGGCGACCGCGGCGCTGCCGCCGGCGGCGGAGGAGGGGCCGGAGCTCGTCCCGTATGCCTCGGACTCCAAGAAGGTCCTGGAGCTCACCTTCCGCGAAGCCCTCCGTCTCGGTCACAACTACGTCGGCACCGAGCATCTCCTGCTGGCCCTGCTGGAGTTCGAGAACGGCGAGGGAGTGCTGTCCGGCCTCGGCGTCACCAAGGCGGGTGTGGAGCAGTACGTCACCGAGGCGCTGGAGCGGTTGATGCGCGAGGAGCGCGAGGGAAGCGCGGGGGAGGCCGGCGGGGAGAGCTGAGGGGAGGGCCGTGGGAGGGCTGGGGGATGGGCTGGGGGGAGTTCGCGCCCGCCCGTTGTCAGACCCTCCTGCGACACTCGCGGACATGGCAGACCGGTGGGCGCTCGCCCCGGCCGAGGACGGTGGCGTGGACGTCGCCCCCCTCGGCCCCGACGGGCTGCCCGCCGGGCCGGTGCGGCGGGAACGGGACCTGACGGAGGCGGTGCGTGGCCGGCCGCAGGTGACGCGGTGGGTGTGGCGGTCCACCGCCGAGGTCTATCCGCGGCTGCTCGCCGCGGGAGTGCGGGTGGAGCGGTGCTACGACGTCGAGGACGCCGAGACGCTCCTCCTCGGCCACGAGGGGCGCTACGGCGAACCCCGCTCGGCGGTCGCCGCACTCGCCCGCCTGCGCGGTGGCCCCGTACCGCCCGATCCCCCGCAGCGCGCCGCCGAACCGGGCGCGCAGTCCCCGCTGTTCGAACCCCAGGGCAGGCACGTGCCCCTGGACGACCTGATCGCCGTGTACGCCGAGCAGCAGCGGCGGCACGACCGGACCGCGCACCCCGGCCGGATGCGGCTGCTGACCGCCGCCGAGTCGGCGGGGATGCTGGTGGCGGCCGAGATGAACCGCACGGGGGTGCCGTGGAGCGCGGAGGTGCACCGCCAGGTCCTGCACGAACTGCTCGGCGAGCGCTACGCGGGTGGTGGCGAGCCGCGCCGCCTGGCCGAGCTGGCGGACGAGGTGTCCGCCGCCTTCGGGCGCCGGGTGCGGCCCGATCTGCCGGCCGACGTGATCAAGGCGTTCGCGCAGGCCGGGATCAAGGTCGCCTCCACCCGGCGCTGGGAGATCGAGTCCCTCGACCATCCGGCGGTGAAGCCGCTGGTGGAGTACAAGAAGCTCTACCGCATCCGGGTCGCGCACGGCTGGTCCTGGCTCCAGGACTGGGTGCGCGACGGACGCTTCCGGCCGGAGTTCCTGGCGGGCGGCACCGTCACCGGCCGCTGGGTGACCAACGGCGGCGGCGCCCTGCAGATCCCCAAGGTCATCCGGCGTGCCGTGGTCGCCGACCCGGGCTGGCGGCTGGTCGTCGCCGACGCCGACCAGATGGAGCCGCGGGTGCTGGCGGCGATCTCCCGCGACCCCGGCCTGATGGAGGTCGCCGGCCGCGACGGCGACCTGTACCAGTCCGTCTCCGACCGCGCCTTCTCCGGCGACCGCGCCCAGGCCAAACTCGCCGTGCTCGGCGCGGTCTACGGCCAGACCTCCGGAGACGGCCTGAAGAACCTCGCCGCACTCAGACGCCGCTTCCCCCGGGCCGTGGCGTACGTCGACGACGCGGCCCGCGCCGGTGAGGAGGGGCGGCTGGTGCGGACATGGCTCGGCAGGACCTGCCCGCCGGCCGCCGGGGCGGGCGAGGACGCGGCGGAGGAGGCCGGCATCCCCGTCACCGCGGCGGAGGACGAACGCGACTCCTCGCAGTGGGTGCCCGGCTACGCGTCCACCGACGCCCGCGCCCGGGGCCGCTTCGCCCGCAACTTCGTCGTCCAGGGCAGCGCGGCCGACTGGACCCTGCTGCTGCTCGCCGCGCTGCGCCGCACGTGCGCCGACCTGGCCGCCGAGCTGGTCTTCTTCCAGCACGACGAGGTGATCGTGCACTGTCCGCGGGAGGAGGCCGAGACGGTCGCGGCGGCGATCCGCGAGGCCGGGGCGCTGGCGGCACGGCTGACGTTCGGGGAGACGCCGGTGCGGTTCCCGTTCTCCACGGCGGTGGTGGAGTGCTACGCCGACGCGAAGTGATCAGGAAGGTCGCGGGAGCAGGGACCGACGGCCAGGCCGTCGAGGACATCGAGGCCTCTCTCGCCGGCCTCCCGTCCGCGTCCTCGGCTGACCGGGCCCCGGCCCCTCACTCGTCCCCCTCAGGCCAGCAGGGCCGCGAGAGCCTGCTCCGACCAGTGACCGGACGCGCCGGGGCAGGCGGCGACGTACGACGTGACCGCCTCCCGGTCCCACACACCCGCCGCCAGCAGGCCCGCGGACAGGAACCTCACGTAGTCGGCCGAGGGCGGGACCCAGGGCACCTCGTTCATCCGCCAGGGAGCGGTGAAGGTCAGCGCGGGCAGCCCCGCGACCTGTCCGGCGCACACCAGGGTCTCGTAGCGCCCCTCCCCCAGGACGGCCCGGCCGTTCGTCAGCACCTCGTCCAGGTCGAGGTCCGTCCCCGGGTGCCGGTACATCTCCTGGGCGGCGATGTCGAGGAACTGCCCGGCGGTCACCAGGTGCGCCCTGGCGAGCACCCGGCCGTCGGCCCGCGGCTCGTAGAAGGCCCGGCCACCGCCCCACACGGGGGACCTGGTGGCGAAGTACACGGCTCCGGTCAGCTCCACCGCGACCGACCGGGCGGGCATCGCCGGATCGCGGCACCCCGGGTACTCCCGCCCGGCACCGGGGGGCCGGCCGCCCCTGAGGTAGCAGGCGAGCCGGTCGAGATGCGTGTTGGAGCCGTAGGACGTGTACCAGACCCGCTCGGGACGCCGGTCCGCCGGCAGGGCGGGGTCGATGCGGGCGAGGGCCTTCACGCCGGCCTGCCCCACGAGGACGGCCGCCCCCGCTCGACGGCACCGGGGTATGTGCCCCCGTCCACGGGTTCGCCGGCCGCGGTGACGATCCGCTCCCCGTCGCGGACGGCGTCCTCGCGCCGCGGGACGGTCGTCATGGAGCGAGCCTAACCGGACATCTCCGACGGCAGCTTCTCGGCACGGGCCCACCGCACCGAGAAGGAGCCCCGCCCGGACCAGGTCCGAGCGGGGCCCGACAGAACCGCGGCGCACCGGGAGGGCCGCCCGTCAGGCGATCCACTCCTCACCGCGGCGGTGCCGGCCGAGTCCCACGGCGGAGAACTCGTCCTCGCCGGCGCCCGCCGCCACGCCCAGCCGCCGCAGCGCCCGGGAGACCGGACTGCCGGCGGGCGGGAACGGCTCGCCCTCGTCGAGGTGCAGCGGCCCCAGCACGACGGCGCCGCCTTCCCACACCACCGCGTGCTGCTCCCCCGCACCGCCGAAGTACTCGGCCTCCACATAGGCCGCCGGCCCAGCGGCCGAACAGGCGGCGAGGGCCTTCTCGAACCCTGCCGGCAACCGCCGGAAACCCGGTACGCGCTCACCGCCGCCGTCCGTGACGGCGTCGAGAACGGCGTTCGTCATCGGCATCAGCCACAGGCCCTGCCCCACCGACGCCGCCCGGGCGACGGGCAGGCCCCGCGTCAGGTCGCGCAGCACCGCCTCCTCGGCGATCACCGCTTTCAGTTCGTACACCGCCACACCCCCTTCGGACACCGCCGTCGCACGTCCGGCGAGCGAGGAACCCCGCCCTTACGCCCTGCCGCCCCGGACGCTTCGCAAGGAGTTGTTCTCCACCAGGAACCTGGCGAGAGCCCGGGTGTCCGGGTCGTCGGGCACGTCGCATTCGGCACCGTACTGCAGGTCGGCCAGGACGATCAGCCAGGGCAGTACGGAAGCGGGGAAGACGCCGCTCCGCCCGTGGGCCGCGACGTGCACGACGCCCCCCGACTCGTGCCACAGGCGGCGCGCGTGGCTGGAGACGGCCACCCGGGCCGGATCGGCGAACTCGTGGTGCTGCGGGTCCGCCCCCGCGAGCCCGTAGGCGGAGGCACCGGCAAGCGCCGAGGACAGGTCGGCCCCGCCGCCGAGGAAGTCCCGGTATCCCTCCAGCCATTCGGCGCTCACCCGGCCGTCGTGCTCGGCGGCGAAGGGATAGGTCCCCTCCCCTGGAGCGAAGGACCTGGTGTAGCGGGCGATGTTGACGGCGAAGGCCGGACCGACCGTCTCGGCCACATGCCAGGTGCCCGGGTCCCAGGTGAAGAACTCACCGGCGGAAGCGATCAACGAGGTGCCGCGGTCGACCACTTCGGGCACCCGCAGGGTGGGCAGGTACTCCTCCGGGTCGATGGCGTTGGCACCCTCCGCCGCCTGCCAGCCGGCGGTCTCGGGGATCCATTCCTCGCCGTGCCAGAAATGCATGTACTTGCGTCCCTGGAGAACGAAGTGACTGTTGCCGCACTGCTCACGGTGGATGCCGCCGGGAGTGGCCCGGTACTCGCCGAGGAAGACCTCGATGTCTATGTTCCCGCGGACCAGCCCGTGCGCCTCGAAGACCGTACGTCCGAACGCGGAGAGCAGCAGGTCGAACAGACTCCGTTCGTGCGAGGGCAGTTCACGGGCGTAGAGCAGGATCGGGGTCTCGGCGCCGAACTTCTGCTGCATCCGGGTCAGCCACTCGTCCGGCGACTCGCTGCCGTCCGGAGCCGGCATCAGGGCATGGTCCGAGAGCACATCGCCGCCCACGGTGATCTTTATCAGCTCGCGCTGGTCGTCGCCCGCCATGACGGCGCGCACGGCGCCGAGCACTCCCTTCCAGACGATCTCGGGTGTGACCAGCTCGCACTCCCACCCCTCGACCCGGGTGCTGACGCCGGTCGTGGGGGACTGCACAGTACTGACTTGGGTCGTTGTCACAGTGCTTCCTCTCCAGATGGACGACCCGCAAAGCAGCGCTCGGTGCGAGCGGCGCCCGGCAGGACGGAACTCGTCGCGGTCAAGTCACTTGTCGCTGCGTGCTGTTCGCCGGTCAGGGGGCGCCGCACGCCCGGGGGATCTGCCCGGCGAGCCGGTCGTGGACGGGCCGGCCACCCGCGATCGTCAGGTCCACCCGCGTCTCGCACAGGGCGTCCGGTCCCTCCCGCAGCACATCGACGTCGAGGACCACGACGTCCGCGGGCGAGCCCGGCGCCAAGGTGGCCGGACGCCCGTGCACATGGCCCGAGCCGACCGTGTAGGCCCCAAGGATCTCCGCGACGCCGATCCGCTCCCGCGGGTTGAACGGCGCCGGCCGGTAGTCGGGCCCCATCCAGGGGGCGCTGGCCAGGGCCGGGAGCCGGGTGGCCGCGACATAGGCGCCCCAGAGCGGGTTCGGGCTGCTGACGGGCCAGTCGCTGCCGGCCGCCAGCCGCGCTCCGGCTCGCGTCAGACCCGCGAAGGGGTACTGCCGGTCCACACGGCGCGGGCCGAGCATCGGTTCGTAGGTCTCGCGCATGTGCGGGATCTCCGCCGCCCACAGCGGCTGCACGTTGGCCGTCACGTCGAGTTCGGCGAACCGGGGCAGATCGGCGTCGTCCACGAGTTGCACATGGGCGATGTGGTGCCGCTGTCCCGGAAAGCGGCCGACCGACTCGACGGCGTCGAGGCACGCGCGCACCGCCCGGTCCCCCACGGCGTGGAAGTGCGCGGAGAACTCCGCCCGGACGAGCGCCGCGACGGCCTCGCGCAGCTGCGTGGCGTCCAGCCGGCCGGGCGGTGTGACCGACCTGTCGAGATACGGCGCGAGCAGGGCCGCCCAGCCGTTCTCGCAGATGCCGTCCTGCATGATCTTGACGTGGTCGGCCCGAAGCCCCGCGGCACGGGCGAGCGCGCGTCTCTCGCGCAGGTCCTCGATCTGTTCCGGCCCGCGGCACGGGTCCCACCACAGGGCCAGCGACACGGACCCGGCCGCTTCACCCCGGCGGGCCAGCTCCAGATAGGCGGGGAGGGGGTCGGGCAGACCGAGGTAGGGGCCGACCAGGGCGTCCTGCCATGCCGTGATGCCGTGTCCGTGCAGCAGACGCCGGGCGGTGAGCAGGGCGTCCCTCTGCGTCACGAGGTCCGGCGGCGGTACGTGCCGCCCCACCAGGTCGGCGGCCGTCTCGTGCAGCAAGCCCGTCGGCCGCCCGTCCGGCTCCCTGGCGACGGCGCCGAACGGCGGGTCCGGCGTGTGCGCGCCGACTCCGGCCCGAGCCAGCGCCGCGCTGTTCACGCAGGCGTCGTGCAGGTCCGAGCCCAGGAGATGGACGGGTCGGTCCGGTACGACCGTGTCGAGCAGTCGGGCCACCGGGGTGCCGTGGGGCAGGAAGGCCGAGGCGAGTCCGCCGCCGACGATCCACGGGAGTTCCGGGTGCCGCCGGGCGTACGCGCCCACCCGTGCCAGCGCGTCGCCGAGGCCGACGGCGTCGCTCAGATCGCACCAGGACTCCAGCAGTCCCGCCGCCATCGGGTGCACATGGGCGTCCTGGAAGCCGGGCATGACGAGACGGCCGTCGGTGTCCACCACGTGGGCACCTCGGCCCGCCAGGGCGAGCACGTCCCGCGCGGACCCGGTCGCGAGCACGCGCTCCCCGCGCAGGACGACGGTGTCCGCGTGATCGTGCCCCAGCACCCGACCGCCCGTGAGAACGATGTCGGTCACGTCATGTCCGTGCTTCCAGGACCGAGGACCGCGGCCCCTCGGTGACGGACGCGAGGCGGAATCCGCCCCGGGCCAGCAGGCTCTCCCACTGGGCCCGGGTCCGCTCCTGCCCGCCGAGCAGCACCAGCATGTGCAGATCGAGCAGCCCCGCCGCGCCGGCCCCGGCGTTCTCCGGGAGCACATGTTCGACGATCAGCAGGCGGGAGTCGGCGTCCATGGCCTCACGGCACCTGCGCAGGATGCGCAGGGCGTCGTCGTCCGCCCAGTCGTGGAGGATCTGCGACAGGACGTAGACGTCGGCGCCCCGCGGGATCCGCTCGAAGAAGTCGCCTTCGGTGACGGTCGCCCGGTCGGCGACCGAGGCGTCGGCCAGCGCCGAGGCAGCGGCGGTCACCACGTGCGGCAGGTCGAACACCGTCCCGCTCAGATGGGCGTTGCGGGTCAGCAGCCGGCTCAGCAGAGCACCGGTGCCCCCTCCTATGTCCACGACGCTGCGGGCGCCGGACCAGTCGAGGCCCAGCAGCGGCAGCAGCCGCAGTTCGACGAGTCCGGCCTGCCCCTCGTCGAAGCGCTTGGCGGCGTCGGGGTGTTCGGTGAGCCACGGGAAGTAGGGCTGCCCGAAGACGTGCGGGAAGGCGGCCTCCCCCGTGCGGAGCGAGTGGTCCGCGGCCTCCCAGACCCGGTAGGCCTCGCCGTCCATCAGCTCGACCAACTGCCGCAGCGAGCCCGGCGTGTCCGCGCACAGGAGGCGGCCGAGCGGAGCGAGACCGAAGACGTCCGGTGCCACCTCGTCGAACAGGTCCTCCCCGGCGAGTACCCGCAGGAACCTGCCGAGTGCCCCGGGATGCGCTCCCACCGCCCGGGCGAGCTCGGGCACCGGCAGCGGTCCGTCCGCGAGGCGGTCGGGGACGCCGAGTTCGCAGACGGCAAAGACGGACCGCGACACCAGATACCCCATGATCTTGCGGCGGAGCAGCTCGTTGTGGCGGGCCGCGGAAGCCTCTTCCGTGGTCAACGTTCTCCCTTCCCCGTCAGCGCCGGGAACAGCGGTGTCTCGGAGGTGGTCCTCAGGTAGGAGGCCCCGGCGGTGCCACCGGTACCGGGGACCTGGCCGATCACGCGCAGCGTGATGCCCCAGTGGCTGCGCTTCATTCCGCGCCACGAGGTGTCCAGGCGCCTCAGTTGTCCGGTGAGCCGGTCGGCGCCGGGGCGGGTGCGGACATCGGTCCAGAGGTCCTGGAGGGTCGGTCCGCTCCACAGGGCGTCCGCGGGACCGGACGTCGGGTGGGGCGCGCACGCCGCTTCGATGCGCCGGTAGGAGCGCGACTGGACCGCGCTGCGGCCGTCGGTGTAGCCGCGGATCACCGCGAACACCTCGACGGGCATGGTGCCCAGGAGCCGGAAGAGCGCCGGGAGCACGGTCATCCGGTCCGTGACCGCGGCCAGGGCGTCGGCCGCGTCGTCGAGGCGCTCTTCGAGGAGGGCGTCGCGCGCTTCGGTGACGGCGAGTCCGATCTGTTCGTACAGCGCCTCGAACACCTGGATGGACCGGATGAACATGATCTCGTCGTGCAGACGGGTGACCGGCAATAAGGAACGTGCGACGGTCCGCGCCGATAAGGGGGACACCAGCTCCAGGACGGTCTTCGCGGCGCGAACCGAGGCTTCCGCCAGCGGCTCCAGCGGGTCCTGGGTTCGCGCCAGGGCCACGGCCACGTCGGCCGTGACGGACGGGTCGACACGGTGTCCGGGGGCGAGTTCGCCGGACACGACCAGCAGACGCGCCGTCGCCCGCAGACGAGTGCGCACCGCGGGCGTCGGCGCCCCCAGGACGGCTGTCGCCGCCTCGGTGCGAAGGAGTTCGCCCAGGACCGCCACGATGAGTTCGTCCAGACGGGCGCGGAGCCGGTCGCGCACTCCGCCGTGCGGCGGGGCGGCTCCGGCGTCGTCGTCGTGACCGGTCTGTGCCGCCAGCAGATGCGGACGCAGGCCGGCGTAGGTGACGTACCCTCCGGTCTCCTGGTCGCAGGTCATCGGGAGCCAGGCGGCCAGGAAGGCGTCCTGCCGGTCCGCGGACACCGCGGAAAGGCGCCGGACCAGTGACGCGTCCGCCCGGGCGCGCCCCACCGCCCGGAAGTGCGTGCCCACTTCCGTGTAGGGGAACGAGGGGAGGAATCGATTCTCCCAGGCGTCCAGGGCCGCGTGGGCGTCCGCACCGGCCCGCTGACGACCGGTGGCGTCCGCCGCGGCCTCGGAAGCCGCCCCCAGACCCGTGCCGCGCCCGACGAGTTCCTCGTGCGCCGTCCGGACGGCCTCGCCGATCACGCGGCGTACCCCGCGGAGGCCAGGACGCGGACCGGTTCCCCGCGGCTCATCACACTGGTGCGGTGCTCGCAGGGCCCGAGCGCTTCGAGGACCACGTCCACGATGCGCCGCGGATCGCAGCGCGTGCCGCAGGTGAAGGCGTCCAGGAACAGCGAACCCTGTTCGGGATAGGTGTGCACCGACACATGCGATTCGGCCAGGACGTACACCGCCGTGACGCCGACGGGTTCGAACTCCTTGGCCTGCATCCCGCACAGTTCCGCCCCGCTGGCCTCGATGCCCCTCTTGATGGCGGCGAGGATCAGCTCGTTGTCGTGGATCCGCTCGGGGGCGATGCCCACGATGTCGCACAGCACATGGGTCCCGGAGAAGGCGTACATGCTCACACCGACCACCTCAGAGCCTGGGAGGCCCAGTCCGCGCACTCGCGCAGAGCGGTCTCCACCGCCGCGTTGCCGGAGCCGCGTACGACGAACGACACGACCGCGTCCGTCGACGCGGCGGCCGCGGTATGGGCGGCGGGGACCACGTCGGGCCGGCGGTACTGGACCACCGAGTCGGGCACGGGGATGTCCTTGATCTCCTCCAGGGTCCCGCGGCGTGGAGGCACTAGAAGCCAGCCGTAGCACTCGGGGCCGCGGGCGACGGGCACGTCGCCGCGGCTCACCCCGGCCTGGTCGCGGAACCAGAGCTCCACGGGGTTGGCCCCGGTGCTGAGGGTGAGCGTCTCGTACACATGCCCGCCGCCCAGGCGCGCCCCGATCTCGCAGAAGTACAGCTCCCCCGTCTCCTCGTGGAGGAACACCTCGAGGTGGAAGGGGCTGAAACCGGTGGGCGGCAGAGCGGAGACGGCCTTCTCCGCGAACTCGACGAGGCGCTCCCCGAGCGGGTCGTGCGCGTCGAGTTGGGCGCTTCCCAAGCACTCCCCGTCCGCGAAGGACAGGCACGAGTTGACGTAGCGCGAGGGAAGGGCGAAAAGCACCTTGCCCTCCCGCATGAAGCCGTCGACATGGTGGACGGTCCCCGGCACGTACGCCTCGACCAGAACGTCGTCGGGATCACGGCCCGACAGTTGCGCCGTCAGCTCGGCCGGGTCGTGGACCACGGCCACGCCACGCGATCCGTAGCCCAGCCGCGGCTTGACGACCACGGGCCAGCCGTTCCGCTCCGCGAACTCCTCGGCGCCGGCGGGTCCGGCGGGGGCGAGGAACCGCGGTGTCGGCACGGCCGCGGCCACGGCGGTCTTCATGGCGTGCTTGTCCCGGAAGACGAGCGCGTCCGCACCGGAGAGCCCGGCGATCCCGTGCCGGTCGCGCGCCCGGGCCAGCCGCAGGATGTCGTCCTCGGTCCCGTGGACGACGGCGGACACCGAGCGTTCGGCGCACAGCCGGTCGACGTGCGCGGTCACGGAATCCGAGCCGGAGTAGTCGGCGACCGGTATCACCTCGCCGAACTGGCCGGCGTACCCCGGCCCGGCCTCCTCGCTCGTGATGAGCACGACTCGGTCCGCCACCTCGGCCAGCCATTCACTGACCGGCGTGACCTGGGCCGGAATTCGATGTGCCAACAGGATCAGGCCGTCGTCATGCGTCAGCACCGACGGTCACCTCCGTTCGTCCGTTGCCCGCCGCGGTCTCACGTCTGGTCATCAGCAGCGGCGCGCACACGAATATCGACAGGGCCATCACCACGAAGTAGAGGACGCCGCCGCCCAGCAGGAGTCCGCCGGCGAAGGGGCCGGCGAAGAACCCGAGGTAGCGGATCTCGGCGACGCCGAAATAGGTCCCCTTGCGGTCGTCACGGGCGATCTCGTGGACCGCGATGTCGGGCAGCGGCAGCAGCACGCCCTCACCGACGGTCCAGAAGACGACGCCCAGGTAGAGCATGGGCAGGCCCTCGGTCGCGGCCAGGTGGAAGCACGCGAACGACAGCGCGAAGCCGACGCACCCGATGACGACCATGAGGTTCGGCCGCACCTTGCGGGACAGCCACACGATGGGCATCTGGAGCAGCAGGGCCAGAACGGCGTTGGCGATGAAGAGGCCCGCGAAGTAGCGCACGGCATCGTCGCCCCACTCACCCGCGATGTAGAGCGGGATCATCGACTCGAACTGCGAGAAGACGAAGAAGATGACCAGCCCGGCGGCCGTCGCGGCGAGCAGCAGCCGGTCGCGCAGGGCGGCACGGAGCGGGAAGCGCGGGCCCGCGTCCTCGGCGCTGCCCTCCAGCGCAGCGAGCCGCCCCCGGCGGGCGAGGATCAGCAGCAGGTACCCCGTGTAGAACAGGGCGGGAACCGCGAAGAACGCGACGGCGCTGACGCTGTAGAGGATTCCGCCGATCGCCGGACCGACGATGCCGCCGAAGCACAGCACCATGTAGCGCACGCGGAAGATACGGCCGTCCTCGTCGGCCGCGAGCGACATCAGCTTCTTCCCGCCCGGCTCGACGAAGAGACGGGCCACGCCCAGCCCCAGGAGCAGCGAGACGATCGCGGACGTCCCGTCCGCCACCGTGAGTCCCGCGTAGATGCCCACGTACGCGGAGAGCCCGAGGACCATCATGGGCACGGTGCCGAAGCGGTCGACGAGCAGCCCGCCGAGCACGCCGCCGACCGAGGCGATGAGCGCGATCGATCCGACGACGGCTCCGATGGCCACGTCGGACAGCGAGGTGCGGGAGGCCAGATAGATCGATGCGAAGGGCATGGCCGCGAAGAACGCGATGGCGTTGAGCAGGGAGCCCGCCGCCAGCAGCGCCTGCAGACCGTCGAGCCGCCACAGCGGCGGAGCCTTCCCGCTGACGGGCTCGTTCACCGGGCCGACGCCATCGGGAGCAGGGGAAGCATGCGGTCGTCGCCGTCGGTGAGACCCCTGGTCCTGCGCTTGAGAGCGGTGAACTCGTCGAGCACCTTCTGGTCCGAGGCCGGGGAGAGGTAGTACATCATGTTGGCGTACCAGACCCAGCCGAGTTCGGTGACCCGGAACTCCTTCTCGTCCTCCTCCAGCATCCCCTCGGAGACCAGCAGAGCCAGCTTGTCCTTGAGTTCGCCGGCGATGTGGTCCCAGGCGATCCGGCTCTTGTCGAGCCAGCCGAAGTAGGGCAGATGCAGGATGACTCCCCGCTCGTAGGGGATGCCGTCGCCGACCGTGATGTTGATCTTCACATCGTCGTTCTCCAGCAGGTTCTTGACGTACGTGACCCGGTTCTCGTCGTTCATCACGGTGTAGTTGGCGACCTGCGAGATGGCGCTGTTGCCCAGCCCGATCAGTTCGTCGTCGTGATACGACCAGGTGTGGGTGTTGTACAGGTTGAGGTAGTCACGGGAGATGAACGGCGTCGTCGGCCGCTGCCCCTGCGGCAGGCGGAAGTAGCCGTGCCCGTTGTGCTGCTGGAACCCGGAGGCGCGCATGTACTGGTTGAGGTAGATGGTCATGGCCATCTTGTCGATGAAGCTCAGCGGTTCGAGACCGCGCGCCGCGTAGGAGTGGTGCAGCGGTGCCTGGGTGACGACGTTGCTGATGGGGTACAGCTCCATCGTCGGGGTGCCCATGCTCGTGGCGTACTCGATGTCGCGGGAGAACTGCTCGAACGTCTGCCCGTGCATCCCGTAGATCATGTCGAAGCTCGTGTGCGCGAAGTACCGCTTGAAGAGTTCGACCGCGGCGTACTCCTGCTCGATCGTCGCGGTGATGTTGAACAGTTCGCGGTAGAGCGGGTCGAAGCTCTGCAGTCCGAACCGGACCTTGTCCACGCCGATGTCCCGCATCGCCGCGCACTTCTCCTCGGTCACACTCTTCACCTCCGCCTCGAAGGTGAACTCCTGGAGCTGGGAGAGGTCGAAGTGGTCGTGCACGGCGCGGCCGATACGGGTGATCTGGTCCGCCGTCAGCGTGGTCGGTGTGCCGCCGCCGAAGAAGATCGCCCGGATCGGTATCGACGTCGCCTCGGCGTAGCGGCCCTTGAGCGCGATCTCCTTGAGCAGGGCCTGGACGTACGTCTCGATCTGCTCGTCCCCGGTGCTTCCCAGACCGCGATTGAGCGTACAGAAGGTACATATCGTGTCGCAGAACGGGATGTGGAAGTAGAGCGCGCGGGACCGCACCCCCTCCGTCCTCATCCCGGAGTGGAATTCATGGTGCGTGACCGTGTCCAGCTCCTGGCCCTTCATCGGGTAGAGCCAGTTGTAGAAGGGGAGCTGGCGGTCGAACTTCATCAGCGTCTTACCGGGCATGAGGTTGATCATTCGAGTTCCAATCGCACGCTTTGGCGGACAGTGCGCAGCAGGGCGTCGACCTCGGCCGCGTCCCGGCCGTGGACGAGGACAAAGGCGATGAGGGATCCGAGATCACGGGTCAGGGGCACGAAGTCGCCGGGAGCGACACAGGGGTGGACGGCGTCGACCCCGGCGGTCAGCCGGACCTCGTCCAGGCCGGCCAGCCGCGTGAGCACTCCGGGCCGCTCGTCGTTGCGCAGGCAGCAGATGCCCAGTGCCGCGTCGAATCCGAGGTCGCGGGAGAGCAGCCCCGTGTCCTCGCCCAGGTACGCGGCCAGGGTGTCGTCGTAGGGACGGATGGTGCTGTGCAGACGCCAGTGGTCGGTCATGTGCGCGCCGGGGAGGCGGCTGGCCAGTTCGACCAGGCAGGGTCCGGCGGCATCCGTCTTGATCTCGGTGTGACTGGGCCCGAGCCGCACGCCGTAGGCGTCCAGCGCCTGCGTGACGAAGCGTTCCGCGGCCGGCCAGTCCGGGTCGTCCGGCCCGAGCTGGACCAGGTCCCAGTACGGCTGGTCGTAGTCGCCGCTGCCGGGCTGCCGGTACTCCCACATGTCCAGCACCCGGTGACGGCCGTCCTGGCTGAAGCAGTTGACGGCGATCTCCCGGCCGCGTACGTACTCCTCGACCAGCCATTCCTCGTTGGCGCCGCCGAACAGGTCGTGGGCCGGAAGGTCCCCCACGTCCGACAGATCCGGAAGAACCGTCACCCCGTGCGAGCCCGCGCCCCGCTGCGGCTTGGCGATGGCCGGCAGTCCGATCCGCGCCGCCGCCTCGGCGACCTGGTCGCGGGAGACGACCTCGAAGGACGGCACCCGGATGCCCGATTCCACGGCGTGTCTTCGCATCGCCGCCTTGGAGCGCCGGGCCGACGCGGTGACCGCCGGATTGCCCGGCACCCCGAGCAGTTCGCTCAACCGGTCGCCGATCTCCACCGAGGGCTCGGTGGTCGGGACGACCGCGCGGATCGGCCCCGCGAGCCGCCCGGCGGCCTCACCCGCGTCGGCGGCGTGCACCACCTGCTCGTCGTCGCGCCGGTAGTCGGGGTCGTAGGACGTGAGCAGCGTCTCGTCCAGGGTGTACAGCGAGATGGTCGGCAGAGCCCGACGACGGCAGGCGTCCTTGAACGGCTGCCCGGTCATGGCCGGGTCCACCAGGACGACGCTTCCCCCGTGAGCCGGAAGTCGGCTCACCCCTCCGCCTCGATGCGCAGCTCGTCACGCACACGGGCGAGCACCGCATCGAGTTCCTGCCGTTCGGGAGCCTGGTAGACCACCATGCCGACCCGGTCCATCGAGGAGCACAGCTCATGGATCTCGTCGCCCGGCGCCACGTCGATCTCGATCTTCACCACACCGGGGAGCTTCTCCACCCGCTCCACGCCCGCGACGGCGCTCACCGTGCCGGCGGCGGGCGTCGGGAACCAGACCGAGGCCACCCTCGGCGGCGTTCCGGCCGCGCCGGGCGGCAGGTTGAGCGGCAGGCCGCAGGCCGCGGCGACCGCCGCGTCGTAGAGGTCGACGTCCGTGGCGGCCTCGATGACGTCCATCAGGTAGTCGCCGGGCGTGCGGGTGGCGATCTCCACGATGTGCGGGCTGCCGGAGCGCAGGATGAGTTCGAAATGAACGACGCCGGTACGCATGCCCAGCGCCCCGACGACCTGCCGCAGCAACGCCGAGATCTCCTGCCGCTCCCCCTCGTCGAGGGCGGCGGGCACGTGGTGGGCCAGCTCGACCCGGTAGGGCGCCACGGTGGTGGTCTTCGCGGTGACGCTCTCGAAGACGGGCGTTCCGTCGACGATCAGGGCTTCGACGCTGAACTCCGGGCCGTCGAGGAACTCCTCGACCAGGAACGAGGCGTTCGCGGGCTGCTCCTCGGCCCAGGCTCGCAGTTCGTCTCGGTCCGCGGCGATCCGCACGCCCAGACTGCCCATGCTGGACAAAGGTTTCAGCACCACCGGGTAGCGGTCGGCGGCGAACGCCTCGGCCGCCTCGACGCCCCGGGCGTGGACGTACTCGGGCTGCCTGAGACCGGCCCGGCCGAACACCTCCCGCTGCATCAGCTTGTTGCGGGAGACGACCGCTGCCCGCACCCCGGGCCCCGGCAGACCCAGCTCCTCGGCCAGCATCGCGGCCGCGACGATGTGCTGCTCGGAGAAGCCCAGCACGCCGGCCACCGGCCCGTCGGCCAGCGCGGCGGTGGCCGCGGACAGCCAGCCCTCGTCGTCCGTCGCCGTCACCGGGTACCCCCGGTCGCCCGGGCCCAGAGCGGCCTTGGTCTCCTCCCACCCGAACGCGGCGGAGGTGTCCAGAACCGACACGTCAAGGCCGCGCGCATGGGCCCGACCCAGATAGGGGCGGCCCATCCAGCCACACCCGACCATCAGTAACTTCCCCATGAATTCCCCCAGTTGACGGGTCTTGTGGACCACGGCGGCCCGATCATTCATCAACTCCCAGCCAACAAGCAAGGCTTGTTTCGCTCCGGCGCGGCGCGTAGGTTGAGGCCGAAGGTGTCCGAATCGTGGACGCGGAGCCGACGGCACCCAGGCCGGACGCACCGCGTGTCGGGGGGAGTCACGAGTGGCGGGCGGGACCCTGGCCGAGGCACGCCGGGAACGCTGGTGGCAGGGCGGTCCCCCGCTGCGTTCCCTCGACGAGGCACGGGAGTACATCGAGGACGTCGGCATCTCGCTGCTCTTCGGCGGAGCCGCCGCTCGCTACCCGTCGCTCCGCGAGGCCTCGCGCGACGAGTCCCTCCCCCGTCTCCCCTCCGGATGGGGGGACGACCTCGAGGCGATGTGGACCTGGAAGGACACCCTTCCCGTCCAGGGCCGCGCCTGGCTCGGCCGCTACCTGTCCGGCAAGCAGACCCTGCTGTCCTGCCGACTGCTCTCCGAGCTCTACGAGTTCGAGGGCGAGGAGGACGACGTCCTCTCGGCGGCCGGCCTCTCCGAGGAAGCCGCCCGACTGGCCGACCTCCTCCTCGACGAGGGGCCGATGGCGACCCGTGCGCTCCGCGAGGCCGTCGGAGTGACGGGCAAGAGGTTCGACCAGGTGCTGACCGAGCTGGGACGCCGCCTGCTGATCACCCACTACGGCGTCGAGGAGGGCCCCGGCTGGGCGAGCTGCGTCATCGAGCTGACCAGCCGGGTCTTCTCCGTGCCGTCGCACGGCAGCCGCGCCGAGCGCGACGGGCGGGCGGCGGCCCGTTTCGTGGACACGATGGTCGAGGTGAAGCCCGCCGCGCTGTGCCGCGCTTTCGGATGGTCACGGGAGAGGGCCGTCGCGGCCCTGGAGTCCTGAAGCACACGACGATCCGAACGCCGGGCACGGACCGGGCTCGCGCCGGGGCGCCCGCGGCAAGGTGACACAGACGGCCTCGGTCACTCCGCCACCCGGATCACGTGGGACCTCTACGGTTCCGTCCTCGACGACCTCGCGCGTGCGACGGCGCCGACAAGGCCGTGCGGCCATGTGGGCAGGACTGCCGCCTTCGCTCCCGACACGACCGGCGAGTCGGCAGCGCTTCGCTTCAGCGCGCTGCCGGAACCCGTCACAGTGTCGTCGACACGGATCAGGGCGGACAGGCACCCAGATTCCAGGCCACGACATCAAGGATCCGCAGCAGCGACACGCCGTCCGGGGCCTGCGACGCCAGGGCTTCCCACTGCTCCGGCTGTTCCTCGAGGTCCTGGGACATGCACTCGGCGAGAGTCGAGTAGAAGACCGCTTCCGGGCGTCCCCGCTTGGGATGCATCGGGTAGTCCGTGTGAGTGCCGTGGTAGCAAGCTTTGACCTGCTGGTCGAAAAGGGGCACGAAATGGGGGCGTTTCCGATGGAGGACCTTGGTCAACTTGGTCAGTCCGATCCCGGGCACCTTTCCCGGAGCGTCCAGGACGCCGGCCAGAGCCTGAAGCAGGGGGCCATGGCCACCACGGGAGACCGCGGTCTGCAGCGTGAGGTTCTCAGGGATGGCGGCCAGCCCGGCCTCCAGCACCGGCCGCACTGCCTGCAGTGAGTACACGGCGGCAATCGTGGGGCCGGCGTTGAGGAGCAGCGGAGCGAGGAGGTCGCCATCGTTCAACTCATCCGGACCGCTGCCCGTGGCCATGCGGTCATATGACGGATAGGCGAACGGCTTGCCCCCCTTGGCGGCCGCGGCAGCCCTGTTCGCCGATTCGTCGAAGTAGGAGCGGACCCACCGGGCCGCCACCTCGGTCTCCACGCTACGCCCGCCGACACGTACCTTCTGGTCCCTCATACCGCCCCCGGCATCAGTCGCCTTCCCCCACCGGCCGAACCCCTGCCCATGGCCGCGCGACAACACGGCCTCGACCGACTGCTGAAGTGTAGTGAATGACACGCAATATGGGCGGGTGAGTACTGAGACGTCGGAACGCTGGGTGCCGGATCGTCCCGAGGACATGGCCACGGCCTTCGCCACGGCGGACTTCCCATGGTGGATCGCCGGCGGCTACGCGATCGAACTCGCGGTCGGCCGCGAGCTACGCGCACACGGCGATCTCGACGTCCTCGTCCTCCGGCGGGACCAAACCCTGACACAAGACCTGCTGTCCGGCTGGGACCTTTACGTCGCGGACCCGCCCGGTCAGGGGACACTCCGATCGTGGCGCCCCGGAGAAGTTCTTCAGCCACCGCTCCACGACATCTGGTGCAGACGAAGACCAGAAGCACCCTGGTCTGTGCAATTCATGCTGGACGAGGCCGAGGGCACGCAGTGGGTCTCCCGGCGGAACCCTGCGGTCCGGCTTCCGATCGACCGGATCGGACGAACGAGCGAGACAGGAATTCCGTATCTCGCCCCCGAGGTCCAGCTCTTCTACAAGGCAAAAGCGACCCGGAAGAAGGACGAAACCGACTTCGAGGCTGTACTGCCCCTGCTCACCGCTCCCGCCTGCTCGTGGCTCGCGAACGCCATCAAACTGACCGTGCCCGGACATCCCTGGCTCCGGCGACTCCGTTCGGACGGCCGAACGTGAGCAGCGGAACGTCGTATGGACCTGATCACCCCACCGCTGCTCGACGACGTGGTGGACGGCGAACCGGCGGCCCTGGCCCGCCTCCGGGCCGCCGACAGGTCCCTGCGCGCCCAGCGAGAGGACCGACACCGCGCCGACGCACTCCTCGCACTGATCGCCACCTATGTCGAGGACTACGGAAACGAGTGAAGGACGGCTGAGAAGCCGGCAGCGGGCGACGTGGAGACCCGGGGTGGCATTCGTTCAGGGGGATGCTCGTCTGCCGCTCGTCGACCGGCACCATGAGGGGCCGCCAGCCACGGTGTCCCGCCCAGTGGCCGCCGCGTGAGGCGGAGGCCTGGGTGCCGCCACGGGTGCTGGTCCGCTCCGGCGAGCGCGGCAAGTCCCGTCTCGTACGGGAGGACGACGGCCTGAACGCGGTCGCGCAGGTCCGGCTTGGACAGGATGCGGCCGCTCCGTCGATCTCCCTGCCCTGATCGGCTACTGCCTGCACTCATGGCCAACCAACGCCAGGACCCGAGCCGGACGCGAGACCTGTCCGGACCGGACAGTCCCGACAACGCCGTCGTCCCATCGGAGACCGGTAAATTCCAGCCATCGCCCCAGGAACAGCAAGAGTGCCTGATGGAGTGTCACGCACGGCTGTCCACCGGTTGTCCACCGGGACCCTGCGCGCAGGCCCGACCCATCCCCTTCAGACCAAGAAAAGACCAGGTCAGAGCGTTAGATCGTCGATCTTGACACAGAAACCAAACGTCAGACCCACGCATTACGATGCACAGACAGACAGTTGCCCGATCTACCGAGATTCCAAGGTCAACCAAAACAAGAAACCCCAGGTCAGAGGCCTAACCTGGGGTTCACCACAGAGCCGCCTTCGGGATTCGAACCCGAGACCTACGCATTACGAGTGCGTTGCTCTGGCCATCTGAGCTAAGGCGGCGCGCTGTCCGCACCATGGTGCGATCAGCAACGTCGGTAAGTCTACACAGTTTCCAAGGGTGCTCCGCACCGGCCCCGGAGCGTACGGATCCAGGGCCGGGACACCGCTACGAGCAGCGCTTTCCGTCCGACGGCGCCGTGCCGCGGAGGAGGTATGCGTTGATCGTACGGTCGATGCACGCGCTGCCTCGTCCGTACGCGGTGTGGCCGTCGCCGTCGTAGGTGAGGAGGCGGCCGGAGGAGAGCTGGCGGGACAGGCTCTGCGCCCAGTGGTACGGCGTCGCCGGGTCGCGGGTGGTGCCGACGACCACGATCGGCGCCGCGCCCTTCGCCTCGATGCGGCGCGGCTCGCCCGTGGGCGCGACCGGCCAGTACGCGCAGTTCAGGGCGGCCCAGCCGAGGGATTCACCGAAGACCGGGGACGCCTTCTCGAATGCGGGCAGGGACTCGCGCACCTGGTCGGGGGTGTCGAAGGAGGGCGGGAGGTCCAGGCAGTTCACGGCGGTGTTCGCGTACATCAGGTTCGAGTAGCGGCCTTCTGCGTCCCGCTCGTAGTAGCTGTCCGACAGGGCGAGCAGCCCCGCGCCGTCCTTCTTCTTCACGGCCGCGTTCAGCGCCGTGCGCAACTGCGGCCAGGCCGCCTCGTCGTACATCGCGGCGATCACGCCGGTGGTGGCCAGGGACTCGGTGAGTCGGCGGCCCGCCTTGTCCCCCGTGGACAGCGACTTCGCGTCGGTCCTGTCGAAGAACGCCTTCAGGTTCCGGCCGACCTGCTCCGGCTTCGACCCACGGCTCCCGACGGCGCAGTCCGTATGCCGGACGCAGTCCTTCGCGAACGCCCGGAACGCCGTCTCGAACCCGGCGGTCTGGTCCAGGTTCAGCCGGCGGGCCGGCAGCGTCGGATCCATCGCGCCGTCCAGCACCAGCCGCCCCACCTGCTTCGGGAAGAGCCCGGCGTACGTCGCCCCGAGCAGCGTCCCGTACGACGCCCCCACGTAGGTCAGTTTCCGGTCCCCCAGCGCGGCCCGCACGATGTCCATGTCCCGCGCCGCCTCGACGGTCGAGACATGCCGCAGCAGCTCGGGCGCGTCCACACCGCACCCTTCGGCGAACTTCTTGTACGCCGCCACCAGCTCGTCGACCTCGCGCCCGTCGTCCGGCGTGACATCCGTCTGCGTGTACGTGTCCATCTCCCGCCCGTCGAGGCACTCGACGGGCTCGCTGCGGGCGACTCCCCGCGGATCGACCGCCACCATGTCGTACCGGTCGCGCACCTCCTTCGGGTAGCCGATCCCGGCGTACGCCTGGAGGTAGCCGACCGCCGAGCCGCCCGGCCCGCCCGGGTTCACCAGCAGCGAGCCCAGCCGTTCGCCCGGCCCCGTGGCCTTCCTCCGGGCCACCGCGAGCCGCACGTCGCCGGCGTCGGTCCTGGCGTAGTCGAGCGGCGCCCGCAGCGTGGCGCACTCGAAGCCGGGGACACCGCAGGAGTGCCAGCCCGGCTTCTGCCCGTAGTACGACGTCAGCCCGGAGGACGCCGCCTGGGGCAGCGCCGCGAGCACCGCCCGGGCCGCCGGCGAAGTGGCGGAACCCGTCGAGCTCCCGGAGGAGCAGGCGGATGCGACCAGCGCCGCGACGGCGAGGAAGCCGGCTCCGGTGCGGGACCTGACGCTGAACACGGACCTGGACCTGCGGTGGGTGCGCCTTGTGTGCATCCCGCGAGCGTAACGCTGCGCGACCGTCTGGGTGCCCTGCGTACGCCTTGTGCCCCGGACGAGTGCGGGCTGTCCCACGGACGAGGTACGTCGTCAACGCGGGGGGCAGGGGTGTGAGGCCCGCTCCCGTCTCCGGCGGGCCCCGCTCACCCCGCCCTGAGCGCCATGGTCATCGCCTCCACGGCGAGCAACGGCGCCACGTTCCGGTCGAGCGCGTCCCGGCAGGCGGCGATCGCCTCGATGCGGCGCAGCGTGGATTCGGGCGCGCTGCCACGCGCGAGCCGCTCCAGCGCGTCCTCGGCGTCCGTGTTGGCGAGCGCGACGCGAGAGCCGAGCTGGAGGGCGAGGACATCGCGGTAGAAGGCGGTGAGATCGGTGAGGGCGACGTCGAGACTGTCGCGCTGCGTGCGGGTGCGCCGGCGCTTCTGCTTCTCCTCCAGGTCCTTCATCACGCCCGCCGTCCCCCGCGGCATCCGGCCCCCCTGCACCGCGCCCAGCGCCGCCTTCAGCTCCTCGGTCTCCTTGCCGTCGACCTCCTCGGCGAGCTGCTTGGCGTCCTCCGCCGCCGCGTCCACCAGCTCCTGCGCCGCCTTGAGGCAGGCGCCGACGTCGTCGACGCGCAGCGGCAGCTTCAGCACTGCCGCCCGGCGTTCCCGCGCCGCCGGGTCGGTGGCGAGGCGGCGGGCGCGGTCGACGTGCCCCTGCGTGGCGCGGGCGGCCGCGGCGGCCACGGCGGGCTCGACGCCCTCGCGGCGTACGAGCATGTCGGCGACGGCGGCCACCGAGGGCGTGTTCAGGTTCAGATGGCGGCAGCGGGAGCGGATGGTGGGCAGCACGTCCTCCAGGGAGGGGGCGCACAGCAGCCAGACCGTACGGGGGGCTGGCTCCTCGACCGCCTTGAGGACGGCGTTGGCGGACTTCTCGTTCAGCCGCTCGGCGTCCTCGACGAGGATGACCTGCCAGCGGCCGTTCGCCGGAGAGGTGAACGACTTGCGGACCGTGTCCCGCATGTCGTTGACCAGGATCTGCGCGCCGACCGCGACGATCGTGGAGACGTCGGCGTGCGTGCCGATCAGCGCCGTGTGGCACCCGTCGCAGAACCCGCACCCGGGGGCGCCGCCCAGCGCGCGGTCCGGGCTGACGCACTGCAACGCCGCCGCGAACGCCCGTGCGGTCTGGACCCGACCCGCGCCGGGCGGCCCGGTGAACAGCCAGGCGTGCGTCATGCTGGACGCCGCCGGCGGCGGGGTGCCGGCCGCGGCGGCGGTGACCAGCGCGTCGGCGTCCCGGGCGGCGGCGGTGAGCTGCTCGCTCAGCCGCTCCTGCCCGACGAGGTCGTCCCAGACGCTCATGGGTCACGCCGCCCTTCCGTCACATTCCGCCGTACGCCGTCCATTGTGCGGGCGACCACTGACAAGTGTGCGGGCGACCACCGACAACGCCGGACGGCCCGGGCGCCGCAGGGCTCCCGGGCCGTCCCGCCGCCCGACGGACGGCCGGCGCCGCGCAGGGCCCCGGGCCCTGCCGCCCGCCGCCCCGCGTCAGCGACCGCGGCGCTTCCCGCGCCCGTCCTGCTCCTCGTCGTACCCGCCGTCATGCGGACCGAGCAGTTCGTCGGCCAGCGTCGGCAGGTCGTCCAGCGGGGTCTCCTCGGCCCAGTCCGGACGCGGCCGCCGCTGCGGCCTGCCGTCGGCGTCGAGCTGGGGCAGCTCCCGCGTGCGGTCCTCGCTCACGTCCGGACCCACGCCCCGGCGCTCGTCCCGGAAGAACCCCGGCGGTACCCGGTCGGCGGGGGCTTCGTCCCGCACGGGCGGCAGCACCGCGGTCTCGTCGGCGGCCCCTGGCACGACCGGCGGCAGCACCGCGGTCTCGTCGGCGGCCCCTGGCACGACCGGCGGCAGTACGGCCGTCTCGTCCGCCGCGCCGTCCGACGGCCGGACCGGCGGCAGCACCGCCGTCTCGTCCGCCGCCCGCGCGGCCGTCCCCGGCTGCGGCAGCTCCGCCGTCACCTCGGCGTCGGACACGGCGGCGTCGGCGGGCGCCTGGGGCTTGTCGGCCGAAGGCCGCACCGGCCGCAGTACCGCCGTGTCCTCCGCGGATACGCCGGAGCCGCCGGACCCTTCGGCGGCCGGCGTCACCACCGGCGTCGGCACGGTCAGCGCGTCCGACGGCGCCGCCGGCGTCGCGGGAGCAGTCGGCCGGGGTCCCGCCGCTGCCGCCGACGCGGCCTGCTCGGCGGCCCGGCGTGCCTCCTCGGCCCGCAGCAGCGCCTCCTCGGCCTTGCGCTGCTTCTCCATGCGGCGCTCCTCGGCCTCGGCGCGCAGCCGGGCCTCCTCCTCGGCCTGCTGCCGGCGCCGGTCCTCCTCGGCCCTGCGGCGGGCCTCCTCCTCGGCGCGCGCCTGCTCCTCGGCGAGGAGCCGGACCCGCTCCTCGTCGGCGCGGCGGCGGGCCTCCTCGGCCCGCTGCCGGGCCTCCTCCGCCTGCCGCTCGGCCTCGCGCCGCTGCGCCTCCTCCAGCTCGCGCTGCTTGCGCTCTTCCTCCTCGGCGCGCAGCCGGGCGAGCTGCTCCTGGCGCTCCCGCTCCAGACGCTCCTCCTCGGCCTTGCGGGCGGCCTCCTCCTCCGCCTTGCGGCGGGCCTCCTCCTCGGCCTTGCGGCGCGCCTCCTCCTGGGCCTTCACCTCGGCCTCGGACAGCGGCAGCAGCTGGTCGAGGCGGTGGCGGATCACCGTCGTGACGGCTTCGGCCTCCTGCCCGGCGTCGACGACCAGATACCGCCCGGCGTCGGCCGCGGCCAGCGTCAGGAAGCCGGAGCGCACGCGCGCGTGGAACTCCGCCGGCTCCGACTCCAGCCGGTCGGGTGCCTCGGTGAACCGCTCGCGCGCGGCCTCGGGCGAGACGTCCAGCAGGACGGTCAGGTGCGGGACGAGACCGTGGGTCGCCCAGCGGTTGATGCGGGCGATCTCGGTCGGGGACAGGTCACGGCCCGCCCCCTGGTACGCCACCGAGGAGTCGATGTACCGGTCGGAGATCACGACCGCGCCGCGCTCCAGGGCGGGCCGCACCACGGTGTCGACGTGCTCGGCACGGTCCGCCGCGTACAGCAGCGCCTCGGCGCGGTGCGAGAGCCCGGCGCTGGAGACGTCCAGCAGGATCGAGCGCAGCCGCTTGCCCACCGGGGTCGCCCCGGGCTCGCGGGTCAGCACGACCTCGTGGCCCTTGGCCCTGATCCACTCGGCGAGCGCCTCGGCCTGGGTGGACTTGCCGGCGCCGTCGCCGCCCTCCAGGGCGATGAAGAACCCGCCCGCGGCGGGCGTCGGCTCCGGGTCGTCGCCGCCGAGCAGCGCGTGGCGCACGTCCTGCCGCAGGGGCACCCCGGAGCGGTCGTCGAGCTTGGCCAGCACCAGCGCGGCCACCGGCAGCAGCAGGGCGCCGACCAGCATCAGAGTGAACGCCGCGCCGCCGTGCGCGAACACGAACTTGCCGTTCTCCAGCCGGTGCGGCCCGATCAGCGCCGCCACCAGGGGCGCGACCAGCACGCCGAGCGCCACGAAGACCCGCACCATCGCGTGCAGGTGCTCCGTCGTGCGGGCCCGGCGCGAGTCCTCGGCCTCCTGGTCGAGCAGGGTGTGCCCGGTGTTGGCCGCCACACCCGCGCCGACGCCGGCCAGCGCGACGATCAGCAGCACCGTGGCGACGTCCGGGACGAGCCCGGCGGCCAGCAGCGCGACGCCGGTGAAGGCGATCGCCAGCGCCAGCAGCCGGCGCCGCGACAGCGACACCAGCACCTTGGGCGCCGTACGCACCCCGATGACGACACCGCCAGTGAGCAGACCCACCAGCAGCCCGTACGTCACGGGGCCGCCTCCCAGGTCCTTGGCGTGCAGCACGGACACCGCGACCGCCGCGGCCACCGCGCCGGCGACGACCGCGCAGGCCAGGACGAGCAGCGTCATCGCACCCGTGCGGCCCTTGTCGGCGCCGTCGGTCGTGCGGGGGCGGCGCAGCCCCTCCAGCGGGGACCGCGCGCGCGGGGTGCGGGTTCCGGGGACCTCCAGGAAGGTCAGCACGGACAGGGACGCGGCGAACAGGCCCGCGGCCACGTACGAGGAGAGGGCCGCCTGGTGCTGGCCGAACCAGTCGATCCCGGCACCGAGCAGATTGTTGAACAGTCCCGCGACGACCAGTGCGGCGGCCGCGAGGGGCACGGTCACGAAGGCCGTACGCAGCGACAGGCGGCGCAGCGCGTCCATGTGGTCCGGCAGCGGCCGTACCGTCGCGCCCTCCGGCGGCGGCGCGGGCAGCAGCGCGGGCGCGGCGCTCTCGCGGCACACCGTCCAGAACCGCTCGGCGACACCCGTGACGAACACGGTCACCAGCAGCAGGGCGAGCGCGTCGTCCGGCGTCCAGTCGATCCACAGCGGCGCGACGATCAGCAGCGCGACCCTCAGCCCGTCCGCCCCGACCATGGTCCAGCGGCGGTCGAGCGGGCCGTCCTGCGAGGTGAGCGCGGAGAGCGGCCCGAGGAGCACGGCGCCGAAGAGCAGCGTCGCGAGGACGCGCACCGCGAAGACCACGGCGACCGCGAACGCCACGCCCCGGTACCCGCCACCGAACGACCCCTCGGCGATCGCCGCCTGGAGAACGAGGAGGACCAGCACCAGCAGGGCCAGCATGTCGCCGATGCCGCTGACGAGCTGTGCGCTCCACAGCCGCTTCAGCTGTGGCCGGCGCAACAGCGCGCGCACGGCACGCTCGCGGGAGTCCGCGACCAGGGCTTCGTCGGGGGCCGGGTGATGGGCCGTTGGCTGCTCGGCTCGCGTCATGCTTTCAGCCTATCGGGCCGGACCGACACTCCAGTGCGTCCGCCCGAACGTCCGCACGCCCCGGCACCGATGTGGTGCCGGGGCGCGCGTCTCGCAAACCTCGCGTGAAGGAACGGCCGTTGCCGGCCGGGCGGGACCGTCCGGCCGCCCGAAGTGCCGGAACCTGCCCGCTCAGTCCTCCGACGTCGTCCTCGAAGCGGCCGCCTTCTTGGCGGTCGTCTTCTTCGCGGTGGTCGCCTTGGCGGCCGCCGCCTTCGCGGTCGTCGTCTTCTTCGCCGTCGTGGTCTTCTTGGCGGCCGTCTTCTTCGCCGCCGTCGCCTTCTTCGCGGGGGCCTTCTTGGCGGGGGCCTTCTTGGCCGTCTTCTTCACGGGGCTCTTCGCGCGCTTCTCCGCGAGCAGCTCGAAACCACGTTCCGGCGTGATCTCCTCGACGCTGTCACCGGACCGCAGGGTCGCGTTGGTCTCGCCGTCCGTGACGTACGGACCGAAGCGACCGTCCTTGACGACCACCGGCTTGGCGCTGACCGGGTCCTCGCCCAGCTCCTTCAGCGGCGGCTTGGCGGCGGCACGGCCACGCTGCTTCGGCTGCGCGTAGATCGCGGCGGCCTCCTCCAGCGTGATCGTGAAGAGCTGGTCCTCGGTCTGCAGCGACCGCGAGTCCGTCCCCTTCTTCAGGTACGGCCCGTAGCGCCCGTTCTGCGCGGTGATCTCCACGCCCTCCGCGTCCTTGCCGACGACACGCGGCAGCGACATCAGCTTGAGGGCTTCCTCCAGCGTCACCGTGTCCAGCGCCATCGACTTGAACAGCGAGGCCGTCCGCGGCTTCACGGCGTTCTTCCCGGTCTTCGGGGTGCCCTCGGGCAGCACCTCGGTGACGTAGGGGCCGTACCGGCCGTCCTTGGCGACGATCGTGTGGCCGGTGGACGGGTCCGTGCCCAGCTCGAAGTCGCCGCTCGGCTTGGCGAGCAGCTCCTCCGCGAGCTCGACGGACAGCTCGTCCGGCGCCAGGTCGGTCGGGATGTCGGCGCGCTGGTGCTGCTCGGTGTCCTTCTCGCCGCGCTCGATGTACGGGCCGTAGCGCCCGACGCGGAGCACGATGCCGCTGCCGACGGGGAACGACGACACCTCGCGCGCGTCGATCGCGCCCAGGTCGGTGACCAGTTCCTTGAGGCCGCCGAGGTGGTCCCCGTCGCCGTTGCCGGCGTCCGCGGCGACGGCCGCGACGGTGCCCTCACCGAAGTAGAACCGCTTCAGCCACGGCACCGCCTGCGCCTCACCGCGGGCGATGCGGTCGAGGTCGTCCTCCATCCGGGCGGTGAAGTCGTAGTCGACGAGCCGGCCGAAGTGCTTCTCCAGGAGGTTGACCACCGCGAAGCTCAGGAAGGAGGGCACGAGTGCCGTGCCCTTCTTGAACACATAGCCCCGGTCGAGGATCGTGCCGATGATCGACGCGTACGTCGACGGGCGGCCGATCTCGCGCTCTTCCAGCTCCTTGACCAGCGAGGCCTCGGTGTAGCGGGCCGGCGGCTTGGTGGCGTGTCCGTCGACCGTGATCTCCTCGGCCGACAGCGGGTCACCCTCGCTCACCTGCGGCAGCCGGCGCTCGCGGTCGTCCAGCTCGGCGTTCGGGTCGTCGGCGCCCTCGACGTAGGCCTTCAAAAAGCCGTGGAACGTGATCGTCTTGCCGGACGCGCTGAACTCGACGTCCCGGCCGTCGGCCGCTGCGCCGGCGATCTTCACCGTCACGCTGTTGCCGGTCGCGTCCTTCATCTGGGAGGCGACCGTCCGCTTCCAGATCAGCTCGTAGAGCCTGAACTGGTCGCCGGTCAGGCCCGTCTCGGCGGGCGTACGGAAACGATCACCCGAGGGCCGGATCGCCTCGTGCGCCTCCTGCGCGTTCTTGACCTTGCCGGCGTACGTCCGCGGCCGGTCGGGCAGGTAGTCGGCGCCGTACAGCTGCGTCACCTGGGCGCGGGCGGCGGACACCGCCGTGTCGCTCAGGGTCGTGGAGTCCGTACGCATGTACGTGATGAAGCCGTTCTCGTACAGCTTCTGCGCGACCTGCATGGTCGCCTTCGCGCCGAAGCCGAGCTTGCGGCTGGCCTCCTGCTGGAGCGTCGTCGTACGGAACGGGGCGTACGGCGAGCGGCGGTAGGGCTTGGACTCGACGGAGCGGACGGAGAACCGGGTGTCCTCCAGGGCGGCGGCGAGGGCGCGGGCGTTCGCCTCGTCGAGGTGGAGGGTGTTCGCGCTCTTCAGTTGTCCCAGGGAGTCGAAGTCGCGGCCCTGCGCGACCCGCCTGCCGTCGACGGTCTGCAGGCGGGCGACCAGCGACGACGGGTCCGACGTGTCCCCCGCGCGGCCGGTCGCGAAGGTGCCTGTCAGGTCCCAGTACTCAGCCGAACGAAAGGCGATGCGCTCGCGTTCCCGCTCCACCACGAGCCGGGTGGCGACCGACTGGACGCGGCCCGCCGACAGCCGCGGCATGACCTTCTTCCACAGCACCGGCGAGACCTCGTAGCCGTAGAGGCGGTCGAGGATGCGGCGGGTCTCCTGGGCGTCGACGAGCTTCTGGTTGAGCTGGCGCGGGTTGGCCACGGCGGCCTGGATCGCGGCCTTGGTGATCTCGTGGAAGACCATCCGCTTGACCGGGACCTTGGGCTTGAGGACTTCCTGGAGATGCCAGGCGATCGCCTCGCCCTCCCGGTCCTCATCGGTGGCGAGGAAGAGCTCGTCGGAATCCTTCAGCAGATCCTTGAGCTTCTTGACCTGCGCCTTCTTGTCGGCGTTGACCACATAAATAGGCTGGAAATCGTGTTCGACGTCCACGCCGAGACGACGGACCTCGCCGGTGTACTTCTCCGGCACCTCCGCCGCGCCGTTGGGGAGGTCGCGGATGTGCCCGACGCTCGCTTCGACGACGTAGCCGGGGCCGAGGTAGCCCTTGATCGTCTTCGCCTTGGCAGGCGACTCGACGATGACGAGTCGGCGGCCGCCCTGTGCGGTCTCGCTGGTCGGGGACAACTTCGCTCTTCTCTCCGGTCGACGCTGGGGCCTCCCCAGGCCTTGCACTCCCTGGGGTCAGGGCACCTTTCATGGCTCACTCGCTGGTGACGCTGCGGAGTGTGACGGTACATCCCGCCCCCGTGTCAAACGGGAAAAGCCCGCAACGGCCACTCGAACGGTAACCCGACTACCGCCATTCCTGCCGCCCGGAGTGTCCACCGAACCGACCGGTTCCATCCGGAGCGTGTCCTACCGATTACCCCAGGTGGAACGCCTACCCGGCTGTCAGAGCTGCGTGAAGCACCACGCTCCGAGGGTCAGCGCGATCACCGCGGCGACGGTCGCGAGGGTCGCCGATGCGACGGGGTTCACACCATGGGCGACCGGCTCGCGACGACGCACCCGAGTCGCCGTCCACACCAGCAGGCCGCCTCCGAACAGGGCGAACACCGTCCCCGCGAAGATCGCCGGTCCACTCTCCATGGCTCCGTGCGCCCCCTTTTCCCATCGGTGAGAGTTCGATTTCCGGGAGGTTGACACCTACGGACTTCTTCCAGGCGAACCTGATGTGAACGGGGCGTCGACGGGACGGTGCGTCTACTTCCGGCCATGGCCCGGCTCACCGCGCCGGGACTTTCGAAAAGTTTTTTCAGCGGTTTTCGGCCGCCGCTCCCTGAGGCGATCCCCGGCCATGATCAGGATCGGCTCCTCGCATGATCCCGCCGGCCCGAGTTCCATGATCGACTGCGGGGGCGCCGGGAAACGCGGGAGCGGGATGTTGGCCGGTTTCCCTTCCCGCGCGGGCCGGGCGCGCGGGTCACCGGCGTCCGGTCGTGCTCCGGCGACTCCCCTTGAGAACCCTGCGATCCGAGCGAGCCGAGCGGGCGATCGCGCTTCATCGCCCTCGGCGAAGGGGGTCCGCGTCGGAGGGCAGGGGTGCGCGGGCGCCCGCGCCAGCGCGCCGCACCTGTCCCGGGCGGCCACTCCGGCGTACGCGCCCCATACGGCACATCTGCCGCGGGGCACCCACCCCCACGGCCGCCCCGCTCCAGCACCCCGCCCCACCCACGCGGCCGAATGCGCCCCCGTTCACCCGCAGGTTCCAGGAGTCACCCCGCAGACTCCCGGGAATCAGCCGGCAGACTCCGGGAATCACCCCGCAGACTCCCGGGAATCAGCCGGCAGACCCCGGGAACCACCCCGCAGACCCCGGAACTCAGCCCGCGGGCTCCAGGAACCCCTGTTCCACGAGCAGCCGGATCTGCGCCGGAGTCCGGTCCCGCAGCAACACCGGATCCTCGCCGACCAGTTGGGCGATGGCGTCGAGAATCCGCCCCGCGGTCAGCGAACCGTCGCACACGCCGGCGAACCCGGCGCCCACCGTGTCCACCTTGGTGGCGCGCCGCATCCCGCGGTTCTGCCGCAGCACCAGATGCTCGGGGTCCTCGGCCCCGGGCAGCCCGACCTGCTCCTGCACGACCTCGACGGCGAGCCGGAAGCGCTCCTCCAGCAGCGCCGCGTCGTCGCGCGAGCGCAGATAGTCGAGCCGCTCGAAGTGCGCCCGGACCGTGTCACCGAGCGGCTGCTCGACCGGGTGCGGCCACTCCTCCACGGTGATCGAAGGCACCGCCGCCCCCCGCTTGCGCAGGGTGATCCAGCCGAACCCGACCGCCCGCACCTTGCGCGCCTCGAACTCGTCCAGCCAGGCGTCGTACCGCGCCTGGTACTCGGTCATGTCGCCCCGGTGGTCGCCCGCGTCGCGCAGCCACAACTCGGCGTACTGCGTGACGTCCTGCACCTCGCGCTGCACGATCCACGCGTCGCAGCCCTGCGGCACCCAGGACCTCAGCCGCTCCTGCCAGTCCTCCCCCTCGACGTGCTGCCAGTTGGCGAGGAACTGCGCGAACCCGCCCTCGTTCAGCCGTTCCCCCGCCCGTTGAACGAGCGTGCGGCACAGATCGTCCCCGCCCATGCCGCCGTCGCGATAGGTCAGCCGGGCGCCCGGGGAGATCACGAAGGGCGGGTTCGACACGATCAGGTCGAACGTCGCGTCGTCGGCGAGCGGCGTGAACAGCGAGCCCTCACGCAGGTCCGCGGCGGGCGCGCCGGACAGCGCGAGGGTGAGCGCGGTGATGTGCAGCGCGCGCGGGTTGACGTCGGTCGCCGTGACGCGTGTGGCGTGCTGTGCCGCGTGCAGCGCCTGGATGCCGGACCCGGTGCCGAGGTCGAGGGCCGCGGAGACGGGCGTGCGGACCGTGATCCCGGCCAGTGTCGTCGACGCGCCGCCGACACCCAGCACGACGCCCTCGTCCTGGCTTCCGATGCCACCGGCGCCGCCGACCGCGCAGCCGAGGTCGGACACGATGAACCAGTCCTCGCCGTCGAGCCCGCCGTACGGCCGGACGTCCACGGTGGCGGCGATCTCGTCACCGCCGACCCGCGTCAGCCATCCGCTCTCCAGACACACGTCGACGGGCAGGACACCCTCCACGCGCGCGTACGGCACGGGCTGCTGCAGCAGGAACAGCCGTACGAGCACCTCCAGAGGTGTGTCCCCGCGTGTCGCCCGGAGCGCGGGGACCACCTCGCTGCGCGCCAGGGCCGCGTAGGCGGGTGCGCCGAGCAGTTCGAGCAGTCCGTCGGCGGAGAAGGCGGCCCCCAGGAGGGCCTCCCGCAGTCGCGCGGTGACGTCGGGGCGGTCGGTGGACGGCAGGGCGGAGAGGCTGGCGTTGCTCACGCCCCCCATTGTGACCGTGCGGCACGGCCTCCGCGAACGTCAGCCCTGGGCCGCCGGCGGCGTGGACGCGGCGCTCTTGCAGGTCTCCTGCTTGGCCATCGCCTGGCCGACCTCGCCCTCCTCCAGCCGCGTGAGCGCGTCGTTGCCGCTCTGGCTGAGCTTGTCCAGTTCCGTGGCGATCCCCTTGAGGCCGTCGGCGAACTTCGCCTGGTCCTTCGTGTCGAGGTCGTCGACCTGCTTGCGCAGGGAGGCGTAGGACGAGGAGATGGTGTTGAGCTCCTTGACCGCGTCCTGCTGCTTCTTCTCGCCGTTCTCGACGTCGGGCGCGCCGGCCTTGCTCACGGCGACGCCGATCGCCTTGTAGGCGTCGGACATGTCCTGGAAGGCCGCCGCGTCGGTCTTCTGGACCTCTTCCGGCGTGCTGTTGTCCGAGGTCTCCTTCTGGATCGCGGAGTTGGCGGCCGCGATCTTCCTGGCCTGCGGCTGCAGGTCGTCACAGACCTGCTTGGCCCACGCGTCCAGCTTCTCGTTGCCGTCGTCGCTGCTGCAGCCCGACAGCGCCAGCACCAGTACCGCGCCGCCGGACAGCGCGGCCGCGAGCTTCTTGTTCACCGGTTCGGCCCCTTCCATGGCTCTCGGCCCCGGAACATACACGCCAAGCGCACAGCAATCGCATGACCGAGGTCCTATATTCACCTTATTGCAGCCATTTGCACCAAGAGAGAGAAGGCTCACGGTGCGGGCGCGCACACGAAGGAGCGGGCGGGTGACGCGTCAATGCGCGCCTCCCGCCCGCCCCTTGGATGGAGCCGGGTGGGACGAGCTACGAAACCACCGCCGGATCGGCCGACTTGGCCGTCGGCTCGGCGTCGTCGTCGCCCATGGCGATACCGCGCCGTTTGGAGACGTACACCGCCCCGACGATCACGGCCAGGGACAGCACGGCGGTCAGGATCCGTATGCCCAGGCTCGCGTCGTCCCCGTAGCTGAACTTGATCACCGCGGGTGCGATGAGCAGCGCGACCAGGTTCATCACCTTCAGCAGCGGGTTGATCGCCGGGCCGGCGGTGTCCTTGAAGGGGTCGCCGACCGTGTCGCCGATCACCGTCGCGGCGTGGGCCTCGCTGCCCTTGCCACCGTGGTGACCGTCCTCGACGAGCTTCTTGGCGTTGTCCCAGGCGCCGCCGGAGTTGGCGAGGAAGACCGCCATGAGGGTGCCGGTCCCGATCGCGCCCGCCAGAAACGCGCCGAGTGCGCCGACGCCCAGCGTGAACCCGATGAAGATCGGCGCCATCACCGCGAGCAGACCCGGTGTGGCCAGCTCCCGCAGCGCGTCCCTCGTACAGATGTCGACGACTTTCCCGTACTCCGGCTTCTCGGTGTAGTTCATGATCCCGGGATGCTCGCGGAACTGCCGCCGCACCTCGTACACCACCGAACCCGCCGACCGCGAGACCGCGTTGATCGCCAGCCCCGAGAAGAGGAAGACGACCGCCGCGCCCGCGATGAGACCGACGAGGTTGTTGGGCTGCGAGATGTCCATCGCCAGGGTCAGCGGCGCGCCCTCACCGCTGAGCTTCTCGCCCACGTCCCGCACGCCGGTCGTGATCGCGTCACGGTACGACCCGAAGAGGGCCGCCGCCGCGAGCACGGCGGTGGCGATGGCGATGCCCTTGGTGATGGCCTTGGTGGTGTTGCCGACGGCGTCCAGGTCGGTGAGCACCCGCGCGCCCGCGCCCTCGACATCGCCGGACATCTCGGCGATGCCCTGCGCGTTGTCGGAGACCGGCCCGAAGGTGTCCATGGCGACGATCACACCGACCGTCGTCAGCAGACCGGTGCCGGCGAGCGCGACCGCGAACAGCGCCAGCATGATCGACGCACCGCCGAGCAGGAAGGCCCCGTAGACGCCGAGGCCGATCAGCAGGGCGGTGTAGACGGCCGATTCGAGACCGACGGAGATTCCGGCGAGGACGACGGTGGCCGGGCCGGTCAGCGAGGTCTTGCCGATGTCGCGCACCGGGCGCCGGTCGGTCTCGGTGAAGTAGCCGGTGAGCTGCTGGATCACGGCGGCGAGCAGGATGCCGATGGCCACCGCGACGAGCGCGAGGACGCGCGGGTCGCCGCCCTTGGCGAGGATGGCCGGATCCGTGACGCCGTCGAGTTCAGCGTAGGACGAGGGCAGATAGGCGAAGGCGGCTATCGCCACCAGCGCGAGGGAGATCACCGCGGAGATGAAGAACCCGCGGTTGATCGCGCTCATCCCACTGCGGTCGGCGCGTCGCGGGGCCACGGCGAAGATGCCGATCATCGCGGTGATCACACCGATCGCGGGGACCAGCAGCGGGAAGGCCAGACCGAAGTCGCCGAAGGCAGCCGTGCCGAGGATCAGCGCGGCGACCAGGGTCACGGCGTACGACTCGAAGAGGTCGGCCGCCATGCCCGCGCAGTCCCCGACGTTGTCGCCGACGTTGTCGGCGATGGTCGCGGCATTGCGCGGATCGTCCTCCGGAATGCCCTGCTCGACCTTGCCGACCAGGTCGGCGCCGACGTCGGCGGCCTTGGTGAAGATGCCGCCGCCCACCCTCATGAACATCGCGATGAGGGCGGCCCCGAGTCCGAAGCCCTCCAGCACCTTCGGCGCGTCGGCCGTGTAGACCAGCACCACGCAGGAGGCGCCGAGCAGACCGAGGCCCACCGTGAACATGCCGACCACGCCGCCCGTACGGAAAGCGATCTTCATCGCCTTGTGGGAGACGAGAGTGAGATCCTTTTCCGGCTCACCCTCCGCCGGAGTCGCTTCCCGGGCGGCCGCGGCGACCCGGACATTGCTGCGCACGGCGAGCCACATGCCGATATAGCCCGTGGCCGCCGAGAACGCCGCGCCGATCAAGAAGAATATGGATCTTCCGGCGCGCTGATTCCAGTCGTCCGCGGGCAGCAGCAGGAGCAGGAAGAACACGACGACGGCGAATACACCGAGCGTGCGCAACTGCCGTGCGAGATAGGCGTTGGCGCCTTCCTGCACCGCCGCCGCGATCTCCTTCATGCTGTCGGTGCCCTCGCCTGCCGCGAGCACCTGACGCAGCAGCACGCCGGCGACGACCAGGGCGGCCAGGGCGACGGCCGCGATGACCATCACCATGACGCGGTTGTCGTCGGTCAGCACCGCGGCTGCGAAGGTTGTCGAGTGGTCCAGACGGTCCAGCTGATGAGGGGTAGAAAGCCCCGCCATTCGTCCTCCTTGACGCTTGGGCTGAGCTCAAGATGTGGACGGATTGTAGGGAGCCGGTCCTGATCAAAACAGGGCGCGGCAAGCGGAATTAGCCGTCCCGTACTTCACCGCAAATGATCGCAGGAAGGCCGCGAACCCGAAAGTGGTAACGCCCCAGAAGTGTGCACGCTTGATCGAATTGCGGCGCCGCTGATCAGGCAATTGATCCACTTCGGTCGTGAATTCCTTCACGAATTCCGGGCCGCTTCAGAGGGGAAACAGCGAGGGCCCTGCTTCGGCAGGGCCCTCGCTGTGATTGCTCCGATGGAGTGACGTCAGGGCAGCATCTCGGCCGGCTGCGGGGTGGTCGGCCACGTCATGCGGATCAGGCCGCCGTGCTCCCCGGCCGTCACCTCGACGTCGTCGACGAGACCACTGATGACCGCGAGGCCCATCTCGTCCTCCTCGGCCTCCGCGTCGGGGTCGTCGGCGGCTGCGCCGGATGCCCGGACCCCGGTCGGAGCGTGCGGCGCCTCGTCGCCGACCTCGATGGAGAACTGTTTCTCCTCCTCGATCAGCGCCACCTTGACCGGCGCCGTGATCCCGTGGAGCTGATGCAGCCCCACGGCTCGCGAGCACGCCTCGCCGACGGCGAGCCTGACCTCGTCGAGGACGGCCTCGTCCACCCCGGCCCTGCGTGCCACCGCGGCCGCCACCAACCTGGCGGTCCTGACATGCTCTGGCAGCGCGCTGAAGCGGAGTTCGACGGTGGCCATGCATCCCCCTCTGAGCTACGGGCGTGCCCGGGGTCCGGGCCGCCGAAAGCCCGGACCCCCTGTAAGAAGCTGCCGCCCCGGGGCCTCGGCCCGGGCACGGTGATCAGTCGGTGGCCGCCACCGCTTCCTCGACCGAGGTGTGAATCGGGAACACCTTGGTGAGGCCGGTGATGCGGAAGATCTTCAAAATGCGCTCCTGGTTGCAGACCAGGCGCAGCGAGCCCTCATGGGCACGCACCCGCTTCAGGCCGCCGACCAGCACGCCGAGCCCGGTGGAGTCGAGGAAGTCCACGCCCTCCATGTCGACGACGAGGTGGAAACTGCCGTCGTTCACCAGCTCGACCAGCTGCTCGCGCAGCTTGGGCGCGGTATATACGTCGATTTCGCCACCGACCCTGACGATCGTGCGATCGCCGATGGTCTCGGTCGACAGGGACAGGTCCACGGATCCTCCAGCACCTAGCTATCGAGCGGTCGTCCTTGGGACATCTCGGCAGATCCCCCTGGACGGTTCGCCAGCCGCGTTGGCATTCAATCACTTACCGGCAGGCGTGCACGACGCCTTGGTCCCATTGTCCGTCACGCCGGTGACACACTCGGTGCCGATGGCCAAGAATCACCGATCCGATCGATCCCCGACGGACACCGCGTCCCGCCCCGCTCCGGGCACGGTCCTGGACCGGCTCGCCTCGGGACCGAACAGGGTTTCGCGCATCACTCATACGGAGCACTTGCCCCCGCGTGCGGGTCGCCATGCCGTCTGGCCGGACCGGATCCGGTCCGAGGTCATCGCCGCGGTGCAGGCCGCCGGCATCGAACACCCATGGGCCCACCAGGCGCGGGCCGCCGAACACGCACTGGACGGCCGGTCCGTGGTCGTCGCCACCGGCACGGCGTCCGGCAAGTCCCTGGCATACCTCGTGCCGGTCTTCTCCACGCTCATGGACGGCGCCGAGGCCCCCAACGGGCGCGGCGCCACCGCCCTCTACCTGGCCCCCACCAAGGCCCTCGCGGCCGACCAGTGCCGAGCCGTGAAAGAACTTTCACATCCGCTCGGCCAATCGGTACGCCCCGCGGTGTACGACGGCGATACTCCGTTCGAGGAGCGCGAGTGGATCCGCCAATACGCCACGTACGTCCTGACCAACCCCGACATGCTGCACCGGGGCATACTGCCGTCCCACCCCCGCTGGGCCTCCTTCCTGAAGTCGCTGAAGTACGTCGTCATCGACGAGTGCCACACCTACCGGGGCGTCTTCGGCTCGCACGTCGCCCAGGTCCTGCGCCGTCTGCGCCGCCTCTGCGCCCGCTACGGCTCCTCCCCGGTCTTCCTGCTGGCCTCCGCGACCGCCGCCGAGCCCGCCGTCGCCGCCCGCCGCCTGACCGGGCTCCCGGTCGTGGAGGTCGCCGACGACGCCTCCCCGCGCGGCGAGCTGGTCTTCGCCCTCTGGGAACCCCCGCTCACCGATCTCCACGGCGAGAAGGGCGCCCCCGTCCGCCGTACCGCGACCGCCGAGACCGCCGACCTGCTCACCGACCTCACCCTCCAGAACGTCCGCACGGTCGCGTTCGTGCGCTCCCGGCGTGCCGCCGAGCTGATCTCCGTCATCACCAAGGAACGGCTCGCGGAGATCGACCCCTCCCTGCCCCGGCGCGTCGCCGCCTACCGGGGCGGTTACCTCCCCGAGGAGCGCCGCGCCCTGGAGCGGGCCCTGCACTCCGGCGAACTCCTCGCGCTGGCCGCGACCACCGCCCTGGAGCTGGGCGTCGACGTCTCCGGCCTGGACGCGGTGGTCATCGCCGGATACCCGGGCACGCGCGCGTCCCTGTGGCAGCAGGCGGGGCGGGCCGGTCGCTCGGGCCAGGGCGCGCTGGCCGTCCTGGTGGCCCGTGACGACCCGCTGGACACCTTCCTGGTCCATCATCCGGAGGCCCTGTTCGACCAGCCGGTGGAGTCGACCGTCCTCGATCCCGACAACCCGTACGTCCTCGCGCCCCACCTCTGCGCGGCGGCCGAGGAGCTTCCCCTGGTCGAGGACGACCTGGAGCTGTTCGGCCCCGCCGCGGCGGAGCTGCTCCCGCAGCTGGAAGCCGCGAAGCTGCTGCGGCGGCGCACGAAGGCGTGGCACTGGACGCGCCGGGAGCGGGCCGCCGACCTCGCCGACATCCGCGGCGAGGGAGGCCGGCCGGTCCAGATCGTCGAGGCCGGGACCGGACGCCTCCTCGGCACGGTGGACGCGGGCGCCGCGCACACCTCCGTCCACGAGGGCGCGGTCCACCTCCACCAGGGCCGCACCTACCTGGTGCGCGCCCTCGACCTGGAGGACTCGGTCGCCCTGGTCGAGCAGGCCGACCCCCCGTACTCCACGGTCGCCCGCGACACCACGACGATCTCCGTCCTGGAGACGGACGTGGAGGTGCCCTGGGGCCGAGGCCGCCTCTGCTACGGCTCCGTCGAGGTCACCAACCAGGTCGTCTCGTTCCTGCGCCGCCGCCTCATCACCGGCGAGGTGCTGGGCGAGACCAAGCTCGACCTCCCTCCCCGGAAACTACGCACGCGCGCGGTGTGGTGGACGGTCACCGAGGACCAACTGGACGAGGCCCGCATCAGCCCGGAGATCCTCGGCGGCGCCCTGCACGCCGCCGAACACGCGTCGATCGGCATGCTGCCCCTCTTCGCGACCTGCGACCGGTGGGACATCGGCGGCGTGTCGATCCCGCTGCATCCCGACACCCTCCTCCCGACGGTCTTCGTCTACGACGGTCACCCCGGCGGCGCGGGCTTCGCGGAACGCGCCTTCCACACCGCCAGGGCCTGGCTCACCGCCACGCGCGAGGCCATCGCCTCCTGCGAGTGCGACAGCGGCTGCCCCTCCTGCATCCAGTCCCCCAAGTGCGGCAACGGCAACGAGCCGCTGCACAAGCGAGGTGCCGTGCGGCTCCTCACGGCGCTGCTGCGGGAGGCACCTGAGGAGAGCGGCCCGGTGGGGACGGAAGAGCTCCCTGAGGGGCCTGAGGAGCTCCCTGAGGGACTTGAGGAGCTCCCTGAGGAGCACCCTGCCGGGGTCGTCACGGTGGAGGGGGAGGAGGAGACAGAGGAGGAGAAGGCGCATCCGAGGCAGGAGTCGGTGCCCCCGCGTCCGCAGGACCCGCCCGCGCCCTGACCTCGACTGTGAACGGTCCTTTCCCGAACGCCGCTGTCACGTCCGAGATCTCCCCCACCATCGCGCACCGCACCAGCCGCGCCTTCTGGTCCCGCGCCGCCCCTTCCGCCCGGGCGCAGGCCGCCCCGGCACCCTCCGCCCAGTGGTCCGCCGCCGCGAGCGCCGCCAGGTCCGCGCCGCTCGCCGCACGGTGTCGGAACACCGCGATCTGCCCCAGGGCGAGCACGACGCCGAAGACGACGCACAGGACGGCGATCGCACCGACGCTCCACACGGTGGCGGACCCTCGGTCCCCGTCAGCACTGAGCTGCCCGCGTCTCCCCCGCCCGCCACCACACGCCGGCCCACCCTTCACCCGCGCACCACCACGCACAGGCCCACCTCCTCGCCCACCAACCACAGGCCCACCCTCGCCCCCGCCCCCATCCCCGCTCCTGCCCCTGCCCCTGCCCCTGCCCAAGTCCACCGGGCTGGTTCATCTCCCCTCACCGGCCCACCTCCCCGCCCCGCGACCACCGTCTCCTCGGACCGTTTGCTCAGCGACCATCCCCTCAGCGACCGCGACGGCCTCCTCGCGCAGCTCGTACGACAGCCGGCCCAGCGCCGGTGCCCTCGCCACTACGACGACCCGAACCCGGTCGCCCTCCCGGCCGAGCGTGACCTTCGCGCCGCGCGGTGCCACCTCCCGGGTCGCCTCGACCACCGCGTCGTGCGGGTCCTGGCGGGCCGCCGTCCGGGCGCCCGTCCGGGCGGCGTCCACGCACTGGATCTGCGCGGCCACCACGAGCAGCGCCCAGACCAGCCCCATCGCGAACGTCACCAGCACGGGCAGCACGAGCGCCGCCTCCGCCGTCACGAACCCCCGGTCCGCGCCCCGCCCCCACCACCTACGTCCGCGCATCGAGGGCGTCCTTCACGATGCTCTGCAGCTCCGCGCTGACCTGCCCACTCGTCACGACCTTGTAGAGCAGCACCGCGAAGGCCGCCGCCGCGACGATCCCCACCGCGTACTCGGAGGTCACCATCCCGGCCTCCTTGCTCATGCCGCGCATCCGCCACACCAGTGCACGCGCGCGTGCCCGTACCGCCTTGCCCATCTCGACCCCCATGAGGTTCCGTTGCCGCTGTCTCTTCGTCGGCCTGGTGCCGTCCGTTCCTGCCTCCGCCGCGCTCATGCGCCCTCTCCCTCATCCGCCCGTCAGCCGCCGCCTCCTCCTCCCAGCACCCCTCCCGCCAACCCGATCACCACGGGCAGCACCCCGACCGCGATGAAGGCGGGCAGGAAGCAGAGCCCCACGGGCGCGGTGACCATCACCGCCGCTCGGCGTGCCCGTGCGGTGGCAGCGCGGGCCCATTCGGCGCGCGCGTCCGCGGCGATCCGTGCGACCGGCGCGGCGGCGGGGAGACCGGACACGTCCGCCCGCTCCAGCAGTCGCGCCAGCGCGTCGGCGCCCGGAACGGCGGCCAACCCGCGCCACGACGCGGCCGGTTCACCACCGAGCCGTACTTCCGCCGCCCCCCGCTCCAACGTCTCTCCCACCGGACCGCCCAACGCCTCACCCACCGCATGCGCGGCGATCACAGGACCGGCGCCGGCCGCGATACAGGCGGCCACGAGATCGGCGGCGAGGGGCAGTTGCCGGGCCGCCTCGTGCCGCTCGAGCGCCTCGGCCGCGGTCGTCACCGCCGACTGCCGCCGACGCCAGCGCCACACCCCGGCCGCGGCGACCACGCCGACGACGACACCGGCGGCTCCGCCGACCAGCACCCACCCGGCACCGACCACGGCGACCGTCGGCCACCAGCGCCGCACGACCTCCGCGACCTCGAAGCGTGGTCCCCGGGCGACGGCCCGGGGGCCCAGCAGCCCGATCAGCCGCCTGCGCGCCAGGCGTTCCCGGCGCACGCGGACCACTCCGTGCACGAGCCACGCCAGGGCGATCACCACCCCCGAGGTCATCCCCAGCCTGTGGACGACTTCCGCGCTCACGCCGCCTCAGCCCCCCTCACGATCCGCAGCGCCCACCACAGCCCGACGCCCTCCAGCACCGCCCCGACGAGCAGGCAGCCCAGTCCCGCACCGGTGTGCAGCAGCACGTGCAGCGGGTCGGCGCCGAGCGCGGTGCCGAGGAGGATTCCGAGCGCCGGCAGCGCGGCGAGCATCACGGCCGTGGAGCGCGAGCCGGCCAACTGGGCCCGGAACTCCGCACGCTGGTCGCGCTCCGCCCGCAGCGCCGCCTCCAGTCGGTCGAGGCCGGCGGCGAGACCCGCACCCTGGTCGACCGCGACCCTCCAGCACGCCGCGAGGCCCAGCAGCCCCTCGGCACCCGGCTGCCGTGCCGCCGTCGCGAGCGCCCCCGGCACATCACCGCCGAACCGCGCCGCCGCCAGCACCGCCGCCTGCGCCTCACCGAGCCCTCCGCGGTACCCCGCGGCCCGCAGCAAAGCCTCTCCGGGTTGCCGCCCGGCCCGCACCTCCCCGGCGAGCGCCGAGCACAGCGCGATCACCGCGTCGCCGCGCCGCTCCCGCGCCCGCCGTGCCTCCCCGGCCAGCCGCACCCGCCGCAGCACAGGCATCCCGGCGGCCCCCGCGACGACCGGCAGCACCGATGACCCCAGCACCCCGAGCACCACCCCGGCGACCGGCGACCACCACTCGGCCCGCAGCCGCCCGGAGATCCGCCGTGACTCACCGGCCCGCCGCAGCCAGGCGGGAGGCCCACTGCCCACGGCCCCGCCTCCGGCCAGCAGCAGTCGCGCCCGCCGGGCGCCCGAACGCCATCCGCCCATCAGCCACGCGGCAGCGCCCGCGCACACCAGGGCCGCGCACACCGGAGCCGCACCCATCGCCGTCTCAGCCATCACGCTCGTCCCCCGTCTCTCCGCTCCCCGACGGCAGTCGCCGTTCCTCCCGCCACCCGTGCCCGTCATCCACGCATCCGTGCTCGCCCACCCCGGCTCCCGGCCAGGCACCGCCCGCGCCGCCCAACAGCTCTCGCAAGCGCCCCCATCCCCGCTCCCGCACGAACGCCTCCGTGCCCCATCGCAGCGCCGGCACGGTCCGCACCAGCCCCGAGTCATCCCGCTCCAGGACCTGCACCTCCGCGATCCGCCGCACCCCGTGCCTGTCGCGCACCAGGTGCAGCACGACCGACAGCGCAGCCGCCAACTGGCTGTGCAGGGCCGCCCGGTCGAGCCCGGCCGCCGTACCGAGGGCCTCCAGGCGGGCGGGGACATCCGCGGCGGCGTTGGCGTGAACGGTCCCGCACCCGCCTTCATGGCCGGTGTTCAGTGCCGCCAGCAGGTGCACCACCTCCGCGCCGCGCACCTCGCCGACCACCAGCCGGTCGGGCCGCATCCGCAGCGCCTGCCGGACCAGGTCCTCCAGCGTCACGGTCCCGGCGCCCTCCTGGTTCGCTGGCCGGGTCTCCAGACGCACCACGTGGGGATGGTCGGGGCGCAGCTCCGCCGAGTCCTCCGCGAGCACGATCCGCTCGTCCGGCCCGACCAGCCCCAGCAGCGCGCTCAGCAAGGTCGTCTTGCCGGTGCCCGTGCCCCCGCTGATCAGGAAGGACAACCGGGCCCGCAGCAGCGCCCGCAGCACCCGGTCACCGCCCGGCGGGACCGTGCCCGCCGCCACCAGTTCGCCGAGCGTGAACGCGCGCGGGCGTACGACGCGCAGCGACAGACAGGTGCTCCCGACGGCGACGGGAGGAAGCACCGCGTGCAGCCGGGTGCCGTCCGGCAGCCGGGCGTCGACCCAGGGCCGGGCGTCGTCCAGGCGCCGTCCGGCCACCGCGGCCAGCCGCTGCGCGAGGCGCCGTACGGCGGCCGGGTCCGGGAAGGACACGGTCGTCAGCTCCAGGCCGCCGCCCCGGTCCACCCACACCCGGTCCGGCGCCGAGACCAGCACGTCCGTCACCGACGGATCGGCCAGCAGCGGCTCCAGCGGCCCGCTGCCGACGAGCTCGGACCGCAACTGCTCGGCGGCGCCCAGGACTTCCGCGTCGCCCAGCACCCGGCCCTGTTGGCGCAGCGCCTGCGCCACGCGTGCGGGGGTGGGCTCGGCGCCGCTCTCCGCCAGCCACTGCCGCACGCCGTCCAGCAGCGGCCCCGCGAAGGCGTTCATGCCGCACCCGTCTCGGCCAGCGCCCGCTCCCAGAACTCCCGGCAGAACCGGGCGAGGGGACCCCGCCCGCCACCGCCGGGCGGGGTCCTTCCGTCGGCGGCGCTCAGCAGCCCGGTCTCCACCGGCACTTCGCCGGCCAGCGGCAGACCGAGCAGCCGGGCCACCTCGCGGTCGTCGAGACCGGGCGCGTACGGCCCGCGTACCGCCACCCGCAGATCGCGCAGGACCATTCCGGCCGCGGACGCCACCCGCCCCGCCGCCGCGATCGCGCGCAGTTCGGCGGGGACCACGAGGAGCCCGATGTCCAGCTGGGCGAGGGCCTCGGCACCCGCCTCGTCGATCCGGCGCGGCAGGTCGACCACGACCGCGCCGCCCCGGCGCCGGGCGGCGGACACCACCGCCCGTACCGCCGGGGGCGGGACGGCGACGCAGTCACCGCGGTCCCAGCTGAGCACCCTCAGCGAGTGCAGTTCGGGGAGCGACTCCTCCAGGGCACCGCTGCCGACCCGGCCGCGGGAGGCCGCGAAGGCGGGCCAGCGCAGGCCCTCGGCGGTCTCACCGCCGAGGAGCACGTCGAGTCCGCCGCCCAGCGGATCGGCGTCCACGAGCAGGGTGCGCATTCCCTCACGCGCGGAGGTGACGGCGAGCGCGCAGGCCAGCGTGGAGGCACCGGCGCCGCCCCGGCCGCCGATGACGCCGACGGTGAGTGCCGGCCGGCCGACGCCCTCGGCGACGTCGGCGATCCGGTCGACCAGCCACTGCTCGCCGTCGGGCAGCAGCAGGACGTGGTCGGCGCCGATCTGGACGGCGCGCTTCCACACCCCGGGATCGTCCTGGTCACGGCCTACCAGGACCACCCCTCGTCCGCGCGCGGCCCCGCGCACCCGCCGCGCCACGTCGTCCCCGACCAGGACCAGCGGTGCGGCCTCCCAGCCCGCCCCGCGATCCGGCACGCGGGGGTGGACCTCCGGTGTGGCTCCGGCCGCCGCGCACAGGCGCAGCAGGTCGTCGAGCAGTTCGGCGTCCTCGGTGACGATCATCGGTCGGCCCTGCCGCCGTCCGGCGGCGGACCGCGGATCGTGTGTGACGTTTCCGGCCACGGTTGCTTCCCCCTTCGCTGCTTGTGCGGTGCGCTCGCGCAGCCCCTGCGGCCCCGCGATTCGCACGCGTGTGAAGAACCGACAACCGGTCTCCATATGAACGGCCGACGCAATCCGGCCATGCGCGCCCGGCAATCGGAACCGGCCACGAACTCGCCGCGAGCGGGCCGCGCAGGAATCACGGTGCAGCGATCCGGGAAATCGTGTGGATCTTGGTCGATAACTGTGGACAACGCGATGGTTGTGAATATCGCCGTCACCCATACCGGTGACCCCGCACCATCTCCTGTGCGACTTCCGCAGAGCAGTCCTAGGGTTACGCAGTGTGACGAACCGAGGACGCACGAAAGAGGCGGCCGCAGCCGCCTCGATGCGGCTTCACGGCCGCGGAGAGAGGGGAAAAACCCACCCGGACATGCGACGACCCCCGCCGGGGGGGAGAGCGGGGGTCGTCCCCACGGCCGACTCGGGGGGGGGAGGAGTCGGACCGGGTTAGCACGGTCGCGAACGATCCGTGACTTCCATGGTGTACCCGAGAGCCCTCTCAGGCAAACCCACACGCCCGAGCTTACGCCGAATGGGCTGCCCCTATGCTCGGGGTCGTGGAAAACCACTCGATGCCCCGCACGGCGGCCTTCTTTGACCTGGACAAGACGGTCATTGCGAAGTCGAGCACGCTCACCTTCAGCAAGTCGTTCTACCAGGGCGGCCTGATCAACCGCCGCGCCGTACTGCGCACCGCATATGCCCAGTTCGTCTTCCTCGCGGGCGGCTCCGACCACGAGCAGATCGAACGCATGCGCGCGTACCTGTCGGCACTGTGCCGCGGCTGGAACGTCCAGCAGGTCAAGGAGATCGTCGCCGAGACGCTGCACGACATCATCGACCCGATCATCTACGACGAGGCCGCGTCCCTGATCGAGGAGCACCACGTCGCCGGCCGTGACGTGGTGATTGTGTCCACGTCAGGCGCTGAAGTGGTCGAGCCGATCGGCGAGCTGCTCGGCGCGGACCGCGTGGTCGCGACCCGCATGGTCGTCGGTGACGACGGCTGCTACACGGGCGAGGTGGCGTACTACGCCTACGGCCCCATGAAGGCGGAGGCCATCCGGGAGCTGGCCGAGTCCGAGGGATACGACCTTTCACGCTGCTACGCGTACAGCGATTCGGCGACGGATCTTCCGATGCTGGAGTCGGTGGGAAATCCGCACGCGGTGAATCCCGATCGCACCCTGCGCCGCGAGGCACTCGCGCGCGGGTGGCCGATTCTCGATTTCCACCGTCCGGTCAGACTCAAGCAGCGACTGCCCTCGTTCTCCGTACCGCCGCGTCCGGCTCTGGTCGCCGCGGCGGCCATAGGCGCCGCGGCCGCCACCGCCGGCCTTGTCTGGTACGCGAATCGGCGCCGGGCCGCGACCGCTTGACCTGCCGCCACTCGGCGCCCGGGCCGCTCCGGAATATCAGCGACCGGTCCCCACGTCGTTGAATTCGCAAGTAAAGAAGCAGGGGCAGCACTTCCGCTTGTCACTCACCTGGAGTACAAAGGAGACAACGGCCCGCGAGACCAAGGACATCCGAGAGGATCACCTTTTAAACGCATTTGGCCACACGGACCGCGCATGAAATCTAGGCACCCACGCGACGTCGACCCGTCGATTACGGGCCAGCCGCACCAGGCGACGGGCGAAGATCCCCGCCTGATGGGCAACATTTCGAGGACGCTTGGTAACCCGGTGCTCATGCCAGCGGCGGTACGAGACCTCGTACCGCCGCATCCCTGTCCGGGGATTGCCGAGGCTCAGGCCGCCCCGCGCTGCAGCGCCTCGCACACCGCCGTCGACTCACGCGCCCCCAGTTCCACCGCCCGGCCGCAGTGCGCGATCCAGGCGGCCATGCCCTCGTGAGTGCCGGAGAGGTAGCCCTCGAACGCCGCCGCGTAGGCCGCACGGCCCAGTTCGGCGTGTCCCACCTCGGCCGGGCAGACCGACTTCGGGTCGAGGCCGCTGCCGATCAGGACGATCCGCTCCGCCGTGCGTGCCACCAGACCGTTGTGGGAGACGAACGGGCGCAGCGCGAGCAGCTCGCCGTGCACGACGGCGGCCATGACCAGCGCGGGCGCCGAACTCCCCGCGATGATCAGCTCGGACAGCCCCTCCAGCCGCCCGGAGACCTCCTCGGCGTCCGGCAGCGGCTGCTCGATCAGCGGCTCCTCGACCGGTTCGCCCTGCTGCCGGGGCCGCCCCACGTGGTCGGCCTTGTCCGCCGCCGCCACCAGGTGCAGCCGGGCCAGCACCCGCAGCGGTGACTGCCGCCAGATGGACAGCAGCTGGCCGGCCTCCGCACTCAGCCGGAGCGCCGCGCCCACGGTCCGCGCCCCGTCGTCGCCGCTGAAGTCGGTGCGCCGGCGCACCTCTTCGAGGGCCCAGTCCGCACCGGACAGCGCGGCGGAGCCACGGGCTCCGCGCAGCGCCGCCTCGGAGGTGATCTCGTTGCTGCGCCGGCGCATGACCCGGTGCCCGTAGACCCGGTCAACGGCCTTGCGCACGGACTCCACGGATGCGGCCACACCGGGCAGCGAGCCCAGGGCGCCGAGCGGATCGGCGGTCGCGCCTGTCGTACTCATGAGTACGACCCTACGCACCCACCGTGGAGACCCCACGAAGGAGTGGTCTTCTTCACGCAACGCCGGGTCCCGTACCCGGGGCACCACTACGCTTGATGAACATGAAAATTGCTTTCGTCGGCAAGGGCGGCAGCGGGAAGACGACTCTGTCCTCCCTGTTCATCCGCCATCTCGCGGCCGTCGGCGCCCCGGTCCTCGCGATCGACGCCGACATCAACCAGCATCTCGGGGCCGCGCTCGGTCTCGACGAGACGGCCTCCGCCCGTCTGCCCGCGATGGGCGACCGGCTGGCGCTGATCAAGGACCATCTGCGCGGCACCAACCCGCGCATCGCCTCGGCCGATTCGATGATCAAGACCACGCCGCCGGGTGAGGGCTCGCGGCTGCTGCGGGTGTGCGAGGACAACCCGGTCTACGACGCCTGCGCCCGCCCGGTGGAACTCGACGGCGGAGCCGTCCGTCTGATGGTCACCGGCCCCTTCACGGACGCCGACCTCGGAGTCGCCTGCTACCACTCCAAGACCGGAGCGGTGGAGCTGTGTCTGAACCATCTGGTGGACGGGCCCGGCGAGTACGTCGTGGTGGACATGACGGCGGGCTCGGACTCCTTCGCCTCCGGCATGTTCACCCGCTTCGACATCACCTTCCTGGTCGCCGAGCCGACCAGGAAGGGGATCTCCGTCTACCGCCAGTACAAGGACTACGCCCGCGACTTCGGCGTCGAGCTCAAGGTCGTCGGCAACAAGGTGCAGGGCCAGGACGACCTCGACTACCTCCGCGCCGAGGTCGGGGACGACCTGCTCGTGACGGTGGGGCACTCCGACTGGGTGCGCGCCATGGAGAAGGGCAGGCCGCCCCGGTTCGAGCGGCTGGAGGACGTCAACCACCGTGCCCTGGAGGTGCTGCGGACGACCGCGGACGCGACGTACGAACGACGCGACCGGCACCGCTACACCCGCCAGATGGTGCACTTCCATCTGAAGAACGCCCAGTCCTGGGCCAACGAACGGCACGGGGTCGACCTGGCGGCCCAGATCGACCCCGGCTTCGTGCTCGGCGAGGGTGTCGTCGAACCCGCCTGACGACGCTACAACCGGTCCGCCGGCGCCCCGGGCGCACCCTTCGGGGCCGGGGCGGGGCGGGCGGACAGATACGACTCCCAGCCCTTCTTCGGGGCCTCGCCGACCTGCAGCGTGCGCATCTTCGCGAGGATCTTCGGATCCTGTGCGTCCAGCCAGTCGACCAGTTGGCGGAAGGACACGCAGCGCACCTCGGGCTTGGTGCACACCTGCTCCACGACGTCCTCGACGGCGCGCATGTACGTGCCGCCGTTCCAGGACTCGAAGTGGTTTCCGATGATCAGCGGCGCGCGGTTGCCGTCGTAGGCCCGCTGGAAGCCCTGGAGCAGGCCGTCGCGCATCTGGTTGCCCCAGTACTCGAACTTGTCGGGGTCGCCCTGGGTGTTGGTGCCCGACTGGTTGACCATGAAGTTGTAGTCCATGGTCAGCTGCTCGTAGTTGTGCCCGGGGAAGGGCACCAGCTGCATGGACAGGTCCCACAGCGCGTCCTTCTTGCCGGGCCACACCTGGTTGTTGACGCCGCTGGTGTCGTAGCGGAAGCCCAGATCCTGCGCGGCCTTGCGGAAGTTGGCCTGACCCTCGAGGCAGGGAGTGCGGGCGCCGATGAGTTCCCGGTCGTAGTCGAAGGGCAGCGGGGCGGCGTCGGTCATGCCGCTGTTGGTCTTCCAGGACTTCACGAACTGCTTGGCCTGGGTGATCTCGTCCTTCCACTCCTCCACCGACCACTGCCCGACGCCGCCCTCGGGACCGCAGAAGTGGCCGTTGAAGTGGGTGCCCACCTCGTTGCCCTCCAGCCAGGCCAGCCGCAGTTGCTTCACGGTGTCGGCGATGCCCCGCCGGTCGTTGAAGCCGATGTCGGAGCGGCCCGGGGAGTGCTGCGGGGGCTTGTAGAGGTCGCGCTTCTCCTCGGGCAGCAGATACACACCGCTGAGGAAGTACGTCATGGTGGCGTTGTTGGCCTTGGCCACCTCGCGGAAGTGGGAGAACAGCCGCTGGCTGTCCTCGCCCGCGCCGTCCCAGGAGAACACCACGAACTGCGGCGGTCTCTGACCGGGCTTCAGCCGCTCCGGACGGGACAGACGGGGCTGCGCGCCGGTGAACGCGGTCGACCCGTCCCCAATCAGCCGGACCGCGCTCCTGGGCGCCGGCGCACCCTGCGGGCCGTTGATCCCTCCCTCCGAACGGTCCGAGCCGGTCCCGCAGCCGGCGAATGACAGGGCACAGACCGCGGCGCCCATGGCGCCCGCGGCGATCCTCGGGGTGGCGGCCATCCCGCCCACCTTCCTTCTCCAGTCGACGATTCGGCAGCGCGGTCAAGGTCGCACGGGACCGAGGGGGAATTAGTACGACAAGCCGATGAAATGCTCACATCACACTCCGGAGTGATTGGTTAACCCATTTGCCCGGAAAATCCATGCTCGTCCTTTACTCTGCATTACGATTCGTTTACTGAAAGTTGCTGATCCCGCCGCTGCACGCCGTGACCCACGGCCGCGACCCCCCACCCCGCCCCGGCGGGGGTCCCCTAGTCCCCGCGACCGCGCTGCCCCGGAGGAGACGGGAAACATGTCAGCCTGCGTCCCCACCCGAGCCCCAGACCCCCATCGATCGAAGCGAGTCCACCCGCCCCACAGTCCGCCGCCCACCCGGCGCTTCCGGTTCCATGTCGCCGGAGCCGACGCGTCGGCCGCGGTCTCCGTCTTCCTGATCGCGCTGCCGCTGTCCCTGGGCATCGCGCTCGCCACCGGCGCACCGCTCCAGGCCGGGCTCGTCGCCGCGGCGGTGGGCGGTCTGGTCGCCGGACGGCTCGGCGGCTCCCCGCTCCAGGTGAGCGGCCCCGCCGCCGGCCTCACGGTCGTCACCGCCGACCTCATCCATCGCTACGGATGGCGTACGACCTGCGCCATCACCGTCCTCGCCGGGCTCGCCCAGCTCGGGCTGGGCTGCCTGCGCGTGGCCCGCTCCGCGCTCGCGGTCAGCCCCGCGATCGTGCACGGCATGCTGGCCGGCATCGGTGTGACCATCGCCGTCGCCCAGCTGCACATCGTGCTCGGCGGCACTCCGCAGAGCGCCGTACTCGACAATCTGCGCGCCCTGCCCGCACAACTGGCGCATCTGCACCCGGCCGCCGTCACGACGAGCGCGCTCACGCTCGCCCTGCTGCTGGCCTGGCCCCGGCTGCCCGGCCGGGCAGGCCGCCTGCTGCGCAAGGCGCCGGCCGCCCTGATCGCCGTCGCCGGGGCCACCGCGGCGGCCTCACTGGCCGGCCTCACGCTGCCCAAGGTCGAACTGCCCGAGTGGAGCAGCCACGCCCTGGCCGGACTGCCCGAGGGCCCGGTGCTCGGCCTGGTCGCAGCCGTGCTGAGCACCACGCTGGTGTGCAGCGTGCAGTCGCTGCTCGGCGCGGTCGCCGTCGACAAGATGGCCGCCGCCCGGCCCGGCCTGGCCGCCCGCGTCCCGCGCTCCGAACTGGACCGCGAACTGCTCGGTCAGGGCGCCGCCAACATCGTCTCCGGCGGACTCGGCGGGCTGCCCGTCGCGGGCGTGGCCGTGCGCAGCACGGCGAATGTGCACGCCGGCGCGGTCAGCCGGAACTCCACGATGTTGCACGGCGTTCTCGTGGTGCTCGCCACGCTGCTGATGGTCTCCCTCCTGGAGCTCATCCCCCTCGCCTCGCTCGCCGCCCTGGTGATGGCCGTCGGCATCCAGATGGTGTCGCTGAACCACATCCGCACGGTGACCCGCCACCGCGAGGTGCTGGTGTACGTGGTCACCACCCTCGGCGTGGTCGTCTTCGGCGTCCTGGAAGGCGTGGCACTGGGGATCGCCGTGGCGGTCGGCGTCGCCCTGCACCGCCTCACCCGCACCCGGATCACCCATGAAGTGACGGCGGGAGTCCATCACGTCCAGGTGAGAGGCCAGTTGACCTTCCTCGCGGTGCCACGGCTCAGCCGGACCCTGCATCTCGTGCCCCAGGGGGCCGACGCCCTCGTCGAGCTGGACGGCTCGTTCATGGACCACGCGGCCTACGAGACCCTGCAGGACTGGCAGAACACCCACACCGCGACGGGTGGCGCCGTCGAGCTGACCGGCCGCCGCGCCGGCGTCCGCATCGCCGAGCCCATGAGCGTCCCCGGCCACCACACGAGCGCCTGGGACGACGATCCGGATCGCGCCGCCGTCTGCCGCTGCAGCCCGTGGACACCCTGGCGCAACCACCAGTGCGAGGTGCAGCCCACACCGTTCGGATCAGCGGCCGGCGCCGGGCGGAACGGGGAGCCGGCCGTGTCCGCCGGCCCCGCCCTCGCCGCGGGCTCGATGTGCTCGGAGCGCGCCAAGGGTTTCGTGGGCTGGAAGACGTACGCGGGCGCCGGGCGGCCCGAGGGGCCCGTGAGCCGGAACGCAGCCGCCGAGGGCGCCAAGGCGCTCGTGGGCTGGAAGGACTCCGCGAGCACGAAGGGCCCCGCGGGCGAGGCCGGCCCCGACACCGACGTGCACCCGGGGGCTTCGGCCGTGTACCCGGCGGCTTCCACCGACTGTGCGAACCCGATCGGTTCCAAGGGCACGAAGAGCCCGGCGGGCGCTCCGGGCCCGGCCGGACCACAAGCCCCGTACGGCACCGCCGGGCACCCCGACGCCTACGTCTACGGCGCCTCGAACGCCGCCCTCTCCCCCGCCCTCTCCACGACCACCTCCTGTACCGCCTCCGCGTCCCTCACCGCCGCCGAGCCGGGCGCGCCGTCCACCACCGGCGACCACCCTGACCGCGACCCCCTCACCGACACCACCGGCAGCCACCAGCTGGCCCGAGGCATCAGCGCCTTCCAGAGCAACACGGCCCCGCTGGTCAGAGGCGAGCTCGCGCGGCTGGCCCGCGAGGGGCAGCGTCCCGATCAGCTGTTCCTCACCTGCGCGGACTCCCGTCTGGTCACCTCGATGATCACCTCCAGTGGTCCGGGCGACCTGTTCGTGGTGCGCAACGTCGGCAACCTGGTGCCACGGCCGGGCGAGGAGAGCGGCGACGACTCGGTGGCGGCGGCGATCGAGTACGCGGTGGACGTGCTGAAGGTGCGGTCCATCACCGTGTGCGGCCACTCGGGATGCGGAGCCATGCAGGCGCTGCTCAACTCCGAGCCGGGCGGCGCCCGCACACCGCTCAGGCGGTGGCTGCGACACGGTCAGCCCAGCCTGGAGCGCATCGCGGGTGACGGCCGGTCCTGGCCCCGGCTGGCCGGCCGGCCGCCCGCCGACCTGGCCGAGCAGCTGTGCCTGACCAACGTCGTGCAGCAGCTGGAGCACCTGCGGGCCCACGAGTCCGTGTCCCGGGCGCTGCGCGAGGACGCGCTGGAGCTGCACGGGATGTACTTCCACGTCGGGGAGGCGCAGTCGTATCTGCTCACCGACACGGCCGACGGGCTCGTGTTCGACACCGTCCGCGCGGCGGGCCTGTCCGCCTGAGCGGTGCCCCGGCAGTCCACCCGTGCCGCCCGCACGGGTGGACTGCCGGTCGGGAACGTGAGGGGGCGGTACGGGTGAACCCGCTCCCGGTGCCGTCCGTGGGAAGGGATGACCGGGTGCCGCAATCGGTCCGGAGTCGGCCCGGCCACGCCGGGGCGTGCCATGACCAGCCCCTCGACAGGTCTAAACCAATATTCGGTCGACCCTTGTCATCGGGCCGTCAGGTCTGATGAGCTGTGGCCTGGGACACAACGGACACCCTTCGAGAGGGAGATGTCGTGAGCAACGAGAGCCTGGCCAACCTGCTCAAAGAAGAGCGCAGGTTCGCGCCACCCGCCGACCTGGCCGCGGACGCCAACGTCACGGCGGAGGCGTACGAACAGGCCAAGGCTGACAGGCTCGGCTTCTGGGCCGAGCAGGCCCGTCGGCTGACCTGGGCCAAGGAACCGACGCAGACACTGGACTGGTCGAACCCGCCGTTCGCCAAGTGGTTCGAGGACGGCGAGCTCAACGTCGCGTACAACTGCGTGGACCGGCATGTGGAGGCCGGGCACGGCGACCGCGTGGCCATCCACTTCGAGGGCGAGCCCGGCGACAGCCGCGCCGTCACCTACGCGGAGCTCAAGGACGAGGTCTCCAAGGCCGCCAACGCCCTGCTGGAGCTCGGCGTCCGCAAGGGCGACCGCGTGGCCGTCTACATGCCCATGATCCCCGAGACCGCGGTCGCGATGCTGGCCTGCGCCCGGATCGGTGCCGCGCACTCCGTGGTCTTCGGCGGCTTCTCGGCCGACGCGCTCGCGACCCGCATCCAGGACGCGGACGCCAAGGTCGTCATCACCTCCGACGGCGGCTACCGGCGCGGCAAGCCGTCCGCGCTCAAGCCGGCCGTGGACGACGCGGCCGACAAGGCGGGCAACGTCGAGCACGTCCTCGTCGTGCGCCGGACCGGCCAGGAGGTGGCCTGGACCGAGGGCCGTGACGTGTGGTGGCACGACGTCGTCGACCGTCAGTCCGCCGAACACACCCCGGAAGCCTTCGGGGCGGAGCATCCGCTCTTCATCCTCTACACGTCCGGTACGACGGGTAAGCCGAAGGGCATCCTGCACACCTCCGGCGGCTACCTCACCCAGACGTCGTACACCCACCACGCGGTCTTCGACCTCAAGCCGGAGACGGACGTGTACTGGTGCACGGCCGACGTCGGCTGGGTGACCGGGCACTCGTACATCGTGTACGGGCCGCTCGCCAACGGCGCGACCCAGGTGATGTACGAGGGCACCCCGGACACCCCGCACCAGGGCCGCTTCTGGGAGATCGTGCAGAAGTACAAGGTCACGATCCTCTACACCGCGCCCACGGCGATCCGGACGTTCATGAAGTGGGGCGACGACATCCCCGCGAAGTTCGACCTCTCCAGCCTCCGGGTCCTGGGCTCGGTCGGTGAGCCGATCAACCCCGAGGCCTGGATCTGGTACCGCAAGCACATCGGCGCCGACCGCACGCCGATCGTGGACACCTGGTGGCAGACCGAGACCGGCGCGATGATGATCTCGCCGCTGCCCGGTGTCACCGAGACCAAGCCCGGTTCGGCGCAGACGCCGCTGCCCGGTATCGCCGCCACCGTCGTGGACGACGAGGCGAACGAGGTGCCCGCCGGCGGCGGTGGCTATCTGGTCCTCACCGAGCCGTGGCCGTCGATGCTGCGCACGATCTGGGGCGACGACCAGCGGTTCCTCGACACCTACTGGTCGCGCTTCGAGGGCAAGTACTTCGCCGGCGACGGCGCGAAGAGGGACGACGACGGCGACATCTGGCTGCTCGGCCGCGTCGACGACGTCATGCTGGTCTCGGGGCACAACATCTCCACCACCGAGGTCGAGTCCGCGCTGGTCTCCCACCCCTCCGTCGCCGAGGCGGCCGTGGTGGGCGCGGCGGACGAGACGACCGGGCAGGCCATCGTCGCCTTCGTGATCCTGCGGGGCAGCGCGGCGGAGACCGAGGACCTGGTCGGCGAGTTGCGCAACCACGTCGGGACCACGCTCGGCCCGATCGCCAAGCCCAAGCGCATCCTGCCGGTGGCGGAGCTGCCGAAGACCCGCTCCGGCAAGATCATGCGCCGGCTGCTGCGCGACGTCGCCGAGAACCGCCAGCTCGGTGATGTGACGACGCTGACCGACGCGGCGGTCATGGACCTCATCCAGGCGAAGCTCCCGGCGGCGCCCGGCGAGGACTGAGCCCGGCACGGAAGGGGCACCCGGCGACCGACGCGTCCGAGACGGACGACGGTCGCCGGGTGCCCCTTTTGCTCGCCGGGTTCCGCATTCGCACGTAACGTGAAGGTCGGCTGACGGCCCGCCGCACCTTAGCCAGCCTAAGGACCGCGTAAACAGTGCGACAATGCTTCCAGGTGCGCCGGGAAGTCTGGTCGGCATGTCGCTCGCGCTGCCCACCGACCGGAGGCCTTCCTCGTGACCGCCCCCCGCACCGCTCGCAAGATCTTCGGCCGTCTGTCCCTTCCGGAGCGGAACTTCGTCGCGGACGCGTTGCGCACCGAGACGGTCGGCGGCGTGCTCCTGCTCGTCGCCGCGCTCGTCGCGCTGATATGGGCGAACCTCCCCGTCCTGGGCGACAGCTACGAGACCGTCGCGAACTTTCCCATCGGTCCCGCCGCCCTCGGTCTCGACCTCTCCCTCGCCCACTGGGCGGCCGACGGCCTGCTCGCGGTCTTCTTCTTCGTCGCCGGCATGGAACTCAAGCGTGAGCTGGTCGCCGGCGATCTGCGCGAACCCAGGGCGGCCGTGCTGCCGGTGATCGCCGCCCTGTGCGGCATGGCCGTACCGGCGCTGGTCTACAGCCTCACCAACGGCCTGGGCGGCGGCTCCCTGGCCGGCTGGGCGGTGCCGACCGCCACGGACATCGCCTTCGCGCTCGCCGTGCTCGCCGTCATCGGTACGTCGCTGCCGAGCGCCCTGCGCGCCTTCCTGCTGACGCTCGCCGTCGTCGACGACCTGTTCGCGATCCTGATCATCGCGATCTTCTTCACCGGCTCCCTCGACTTCGCCGCCCTCGGCGGCGCCCTCGTCGGGCTCGGTGTCTTCTGGCTGCTGCTGCGCAAGGGTGTGCGCGGCTGGTACGTCTACGTCCCGCTGGCCCTGGTGATCTGGGCGCTGATGTACAACAGCGGCGTGCACGCCACCATCGCCGGCGTCGCCATGGGCCTGATGCTGCGCTGCACCACGCACGAGGGCGAGGAGCACTCACCCGGCGAGCACATCGAACACCTGGTGCGCCCCCTGTCGGCGGGCCTCGCCGTACCGCTGTTCGCCCTGTTCAGTGCGGGTGTCTCCGTCTCGGGCGGCGTCCTCGGGGATGTCTTCACCAAGCCGGAGACGCTGGGCGTCGTCCTCGGACTCGTCGTCGGCAAGACCGTCGGCATCTTCGGCGGCACCTGGCTGGCCGCCCGCTTCACCCGGGCCTCGCTGAGCGAGGACCTGGAGTGGGCGGACGTCTTCGCCGTCGCGTCGCTGGCCGGTATCGGCTTCACGGTCTCGCTGCTCATCGGGGAGCTGGCGTTCGAGGGCGACGCGGTGCTGACGGACGAGGTCAAGGCCGCCGTACTGACCGGGTCGCTGATCGCGGCACTGATCGCGACGGTGCTGCTGAAGGTACGGAACGTCAAGTACCGCAGGCTCTGCGAGGACGAGGAGCGCGACGACGACCTCGACGGCATCCCGGACATCTACGAAGAGCACGACCCGGCCTACCACCTGCGGATGGCGGAGATCCACGACCGCAAGGCCGCCGAGCACCGCCGGCTCGCCGCGGTCAGGGCCGCCGAGCTTGCCGAAGTGGGCGGCGGGGCAGGCGATGAGGGCAGCGGTCCGGCATGATCTGACGAGACGGTACAAAAGACGGGACCGTACCCAGTCGGGCACCGACTGACCCCGTACGCAGCAGTACGCAGAAGAGGGAGACCGCGATGAGCGCACCCGACGGCAGCCCGGTCGGCGCCGAACGCAGCATCGGCCAGCTGTTCGCCTCGGCGACGGCCGACATGTCGGCGCTGGTGCACGACGAGATCGCGCTGGCCAAGGCCCAGCTGAGGCAGGACGTCAAGCGCGGTGCGACGAGCGGCGGCGCGTTCGCGGTGGCGGGCGGGCTGCTCCTGTTCTCCCTGCCGATGCTCAACTTCGCGCTGGCGTACGGCATCCGGACCTGGAGCGGGTGGAACCTCGCGGTCTGCTTCCTGCTGTCGTTCGCGGCCAACGTCCTCATCGCCCTCGTACTGGCGCTGATCGGTGTGGTGTTCGCGAAGAAGGCCAAGAAGAGCAAGGGCCCGCAGAAGGTCGCCGCGTCGATGAAGGAGACGGCGGGCGTCCTGCAGAAGGCCCGGCCGCACCCGCGTCCCGAGCGGCCCGCGCTGCCCGCGCTGCCCGCGCCGGCGCGCGACCGCGCCCCCGAGGCCATCGAGGCTGTGGCACGCTCGTCGTCATGACGGAACCCGACACTCCTTCGGCGCAGCCCGCCTCGGTCGTCCGCCCGGACGGCCCCTGGACGCACCGGGAGGTGGCGGCGAACGGCGCGCGCTTCCACATCGCGGAGCTGGGCGACGGGCCGCTGGTGATGCTGGTCCACGGCTTCCCGCAGTTCTGGTGGGCCTGGCGGCACCAGCTGGTCGCGCTCGCGGACGCCGGGTTCCGGGCCGTCGCCATGGACCTGAGGGGCGTCGGCGGCAGCGACCGCACCCCGCGCGGCTACGACCCGGCCAACCTCGCCCTCGACATCACCGGTGTGGTCCGCTCGCTCGGCGAGCCGGACGCGGCGCTCGTCGGACACGACCTCGGCGGCTATCTGGCCTGGACGGCGGCCGTGATGCGGCCCAAGCTGGTGCGCCGCCTGGTCGTGTCGTCGATGCCGCACCCCCGGCGCTGGCGCTCGGCGATGCTGGCCGACGCGCGGCAGACGGCGGCCAGTTCGCACATCTGGGGCTTCCAGCGGCCGTGGATCCCCGAGCGGCAGCTCGTCGCCGACGACGGGGCGCTGGTGGGCCGGCTGATCCGGGACTGGTCCGGGCCGCGGCTGCCGGAGGACGCGGCGGTGGAGACGTACCGGCGCGCGATGTGCATCCCGTCGACGGCGCACTGCTCGGTCGAGCCGTACCGGTGGCTGGTCCGCTCGCTGGCGCGTCCCGACGGCATCCAGTTCAACCGCCGGATGAAGCGCCCGGTCCGGGTGCCGACCCTGCATCTGCACGGCTCGCTCGACCCCGTGATGCGCACCCGCAGCGCGGCCGGCTCCGGCGAGTACGTCGAAGCCCCCTACCGCTGGCGCCTGTTCGACGGTCTCGGCCACTTCCCGCACGAGGAGGACCCGGCGGCGTTCTCCCACGAGCTGATCAGCTGGCTGAAGGACCCCGAGCCGGACCGCTGACATCGCCTGAGCAAGCTCCCGGCCGCCCCGACCGGGCGTGGAGGCCGCGGACTCGACGGCCCGGCGCGCCGTTCCGCCCGGAATGCGGTGCGATGCACCTGTCATACGAACTGCCAAATGCCTGGCGCATAAGCCAATTGAGCGCGCCGGAGGCGGTTATGGACCTTGGGACGGGGCAGACGTCGGGTATGGGCTGGACGCACGAACACAGTGACGCGGCACGCACACACCGCTCGGCGAGCGGTCCGGGCACCCATCACCGGGGCACCCCCCAACTGGCCGCCACCGACCTGAGGGTGGGCATTCCGCGCATTCTGCGCCGCCGGGCCCGCTGGGTCTCGGTACGGCTGCGTCATCCGCGCGGCTGACCCCCCCCTACGGCCCGAAGGCCGCGCACTCCCCCGGACTACAGGGCGCAGCTGTCGCTGCCCACCTGCTGGTTCGCCGTTCGGCCCTTGGTGATGTCCTCGCGGATCTCGTCCACGGTCAGCGCGTATCCCGTCTCGGCGTCGTCGAGGGACTTCGCGAAGACCACACCGTAGACCTCGCCGTCGGGTGTCAGCAGCGGGCCGCCGGAGTTGCCCTGTCGGACGGTCGCGTACAGCGAGTAGACGTCGCGGCGGACCGTGCCCCGGTGGTAGATGTCCGGGCCGTTCGCCGTGATGCGCCCCCGCACGCGCGCGGAGCGCACGTCGTAGGCGCCGTTCTCCGGGAAGCCGGCGACGATCGCGCCGTCCCCGGTCCCCGCGTCCTCGCCGGCGAACTTCAGGGCGGGCGCGTCCAGGTCCGGCACGTCGAGCACCGCGATGTCGCGCTGCCAGTCGTAGAGGACGACCGTGGCGTCGTAGCGCCGGCCCTCGCCGCCTATCTGGACGGTGGGTTCGTCGACGCCGCCCACGACATGCGCGTTGGTCATCACCCGGCGCTCGCCGAAGACGAAGCCGGTGCCCTCCAGGACCTTTCCGCAGTCCTGCGCCGTGCCCATCACCTTGACGATGGAACGCTGGGCGCGGGCCGCGACGGCGCTGCCCGCGAGCGCCGGGTCGGGCGGCTGCACATCGGTGATGGGCTCGTTGGCGAACGGGCTGAAGACCTGCGGGAAGCCGTTCTGCGCAAGGACGGAGGAGAAGTCCGCGAACCAGGTGTCGGCCTGCGTGGGCAGCGCCCGCGACACACCGAGCAGCACCTTGGAGCTGCGCACCTCCTTGCCGAGCGTCGGCAGGGTGGTGCCGGCCAGCGCCGAGCCGATCAGCCAGGCGACCAGGAGCATGGCGGCGACGTTGACGAGGGCGCCGCCGGTCGCGTCCAGGGCGCGGGCCGGGGACCAGGTGATGTAGCGGCGCAGCTTGCTGCCCAGATGGGTCGTCAGGGCCTGGCCGACGGAGGCGCAGACGATCACGACGACGACCGCCACGACGGCGGCGGTGGTGCTCACCTCGGCGTTGGCGGTCAGCGCGTCCCAGATGACGGGCAGTGCGTAGACCGCGGCGAGGCCACCACCGAGGAAGCCGATCACCGACAGGATGCCGACGACGAAGCCTTGGCGGTAGCCCACGATCGCGAACCACACGGCGGCGACCAGCAACAGGATGTCCAGCACGTTCACCGCTTCAAGCCTCGCCTCGTCATTCCGCGATCACACCTGGTCGGCCGGGGGCCCGGCAACAGCACGACGTCACCCTGTCATGACCGCCAGTCGAGCGGGACCTGCTTGTCGCGGTCCCACGGTCTCTCCCAGCCCGCGTAGTGCATCAGTCGGTCGATGATTCCGGCGGTGAAACCCCAGACAAGGGCGGATTCGACCAGAAACGCCGGACCTCGATGGCCGCTGGGATGCAGGGCCGTGGCGCGGTTGGCGGGGTCCGTGAGATCCACCACGGGGACCGTGAAGACGCGGGCCGTCTCGTTCGGGTCCACGACTCCCACCGGGCTCGGCTCCCGCCACCAGCCGAGCACCGGCGTCACGACGAAGCCGCTGACCGGGATGTAGAGCCGGGGGAGCACGCCGAACAACTGCACACCGGCGGGGTCCAGGCCCGTCTCCTCCTCGGCCTCGCGCAGGGCCGCCCACAGCGGGCCGTCCGCCTTCGGGTCGCCGTCCTCGGGGTCGAGCGCGCCGCCGGGGAACGAGGGCTGCCCGGCGTGCGAGCGCAGCGAACTCGCCCGCTCCATCAGCAGCAGCTCGGGGCCGCGCTCGCCTTCCCCGAACAGGACGAGCACTGCGGACGGGCGGCCCGCGCCGTCCTTCGGCGGCAGGAACCGGCTCAGCTGGCGCGGCTCGACCGTCTCGGCGGCGCGCACCACGGGGGCCAGCCACTCGGGCAGCCCGTCCTTGCTGAGCGCCACCGAGCCGCCTCGTGTCTCACTCGCCCGCGTCATCGCCACCCCCGTCGTCCTGATGGTCCAACGTGGCGCGGCACCGCGATCGTTCCGGGTGGGGCGTACGCGTCGCTGCCCCGCGTCATGCGGACCCCAGCGGAGGGGCCGGCTTGCCGCCCGCGTCCAGATAGGCCTGCGGGGGCCTCAGCCGCTGGCCGGGGAAACCGCCCTTCTCGTACTTGAGCAGCTTCTTCGCCTTCTCGGGGTCCGTCTCGCCCTCGCCGTACGCCGGGCAGAGCGGTGCGATGGGGCAGGCGCCGCAGGCGGGCTTGCGGGCGTGGCAGATGCGGCGGCCGTGCCAGACGACGTGGTGCGAGAGGTCCGTCCAGTCGCTCTTCGGGAACAGCTCCGCCACGGCGACCTCGATCTTGTCCGGGTCGGTCTCCTCGGTCCACTTCCAGCGCCGGACCAGCCGCTGGAAGTGCGTGTCCACGGTGATCCCGGGACGGCCGAAAGCGTTGCCCAGGACGACGAAGGCGGTTTTGCGGCCGACGCCGGGCAGCTTGACGAGGTCCTCGAGCCGGCCCGGGACCTCGCCCCCGAAGTCCTCCGTGAGGGCCTTGGACAGCCCTATGACCGACCTGGTCTTGGCCCGGAAGAAGCCGCACGGCCGCAGGATCTCCTCGACCACCTCGGGGTTGGCGGCGGCGAGGTCCTCCGGGGTCGGGTACTTCGCGAAGAGGGAGGGAGTGGTCTGGTTGACGCGCAGGTCGGTGGTCTGGGCCGACAGGACCGTGGCGACGAGGAGCTGGAAGGAGTTCTCGAAGTCGAGTTCGGGGTGGGCGTACGGGTAGACCTCGGCGAGCTCGCGGTCGATCCGGCGGGCCCGGCGGACCAGCGCGGTCCGCGACTCGTCGCGCGGCGGCCGCGGGGTGTCCGCCGCCTTGCCGGCGGCCGAGGACTTCCCGGGGGCGGCGGCCTTCTTCGCGGCGGTGGTGCTCTTCCGGGCCGTCGAGGTCTTCGCGGCGGTGGCGCTCTTCCGGGCGGCGGCGGGGCTCTTCGCGCGGGTCTTCCCGGCGGCCGTCGGCTTCGCCGGGGCGGCCTTCTTCGCGACGGCCCGCCCGGCGGGAACGGCCTGCTGCGACGCCACCCGTTTCGCCGTCTTTGCCGCTTTCTCCTCGCCGCCGGAATCCTGTTCGCCCATAGCGGAATCTCGACGTGCAACCACCCGCGCAGCCCCCTGTGCCTGTGCTCTCACCGGCGTTTTGGACACCCGGCCAGCCTAAGCCCCGGCACCGACATCCGCCCCGGACCCTGAAGATCAGCGCCCAATTGGACCCCTGCCGCTTACCAGTGGACACCGGTGCGGCATCCTTGTGACAGATCACACTGTTTGGACGGTCGGGCAAAATGGGCACCAGGGTGCCTTGGAACACCTGGGGAGAAAGCTCCCCTGAGCAGGTCGACAAGGAGAGAACTCGTGGACGACGTTCTGCGGCGCAATCCGCTCTTCGCGGCGCTCGACGATGAGCAGGCCGCGGAGCTGCGCGCCTCCATGAGTGAGGTGACCCTCGCGCGAGGTGACTCCCTGTTCCACGAGGGCGACCCGGGCGACCGGCTCTACGTGGTCACCGAGGGCAAGGTGAAGCTGCACCGCACTTCGCCGGACGGCCGGGAGAACATGCTGGCCGTGGTCGGTCCCAGCGAGCTCATCGGTGAGCTGTCGCTCTTCGACCCGGGCCCGCGCACGGCGACCGCCACCGCGCTGACCGAGGTCAAGATGCTCGGTCTCGGCCACGGTGACCTCCAGCCCTGGCTGAACGCCCGCCCCGAGGTCGCCACCGCGCTGCTGCGCGCCGTCGCCCGGCGCCTGCGCAAGACCAACGACGCGATGTCCGACCTCGTCTTCTCCGACGTCCCCGGCCGTGTCGCGCGCGCCCTGCTGGACCTGTCCCGCCGGTTCGGCGTGCAGTCCGAGGAGGGCATCCACGTCGTCCACGACCTCACGCAGGAGGAGCTGGCCCAGCTGGTCGGCGCGTCCCGCGAGACGGTCAACAAGGCCCTCGCCGACTTCGCCCAGCGCGGCTGGCTGCGGCTGGAGGCCCGTGCGGTCATCCTCCTGGACGTGGAGCGCCTCGCGAAGCGCTCGCGCTGACGCCTCCCGGGACCTGGATGCCAGGATCTTGATGCCAGGCACCAGGTCCGCCGGCGTGGGCGGCCAGGCGTACGCCGACCGCCGCCCCCGGACTCGCCTCGCGCCCTGGATTCACCTCGCACCCGGACGCGCCGTGCAGCACGCGCGCGTGCACGGGAGTCAGGGCGCCGAGGCCCTGCCGAGCGGGCGTCGCCCCTCGCGCACCGCGATCCGGGCCAGCTTCGTCAGCATCATGCCGTTGCGGACCCTGACGACGTAGTCCACGGGAAGTCCGTGCATCCGGACGCCGGGGCCCCGCAGAGGGTGCCAGTCGATGGTGAGGAGCGTGGCGCCGCCCCAGGGCAGCAGGGTCATGGCGATACGGGCCGCGCCGAACGGGTCGGCCTGCGCCTCCAGTTCGAGCCGGCGCTCCGGTTCGCTGATCCGCACGACACAGGTGTCGTCGACGGTCAGGGCGCCGACGCCGACGCGGACCTTGAGGCGGGCGCCGACTTCGGGCCAGTGCGCGTCCGCCGCGAGGATCCGCCGGGTGCCCGTCACCCACTCCCCGTAGCGACGGCCGTCGCTCAGCAGGCTCCAGACCTCCGACGGCGAGGTGAGGATCAGACGGCGGTTACGGGCCATGCCGACCACGCTCCCTCCGGAGGACGCAGCACATGCCCTCCAGGGTGCGGGCGGCCCGGCGGGGACGCACCTCGGCCTCAGATGAGCCCGTGCTCCGCCAGGTAGTCCAGCTGGGCCCCCACCGACAGCTCGGCCGCCGGCCACAGGGTGCGGTCGACGTCGGCGTACACACGGGCCACGATCTCGGAAGGCGTCCGGAACCCGTGCTCGACGGCCGTCTCGACCTGGGCGAGCCGGTGGGCGCGATGGGCGAGGTAGTACTCCACAGCCCCCTGGGCGTCCTCCAGAACCGGCCCGTGGCCCGGCAGGACCGTGTGGACGCCGTCGTCGACCGTGAGGGACCTCAGGCGCCGCAGGGAGTCCAGGTAGTCGCCCAGGCGGCCGTCCGGGTGCGCGACGACCGTCGTGCCGCGCCCCAGCACCGTGTCGCCCGTCAGCACCGCCCGGTCGGCCGGGAGGTGGAAGCTCAGCGAGTCCGCGGTGTGGCCGGGCGCCGCCACGACCCGCAGCTCCAGGCCGCCGGCATCGACCACGTCCCCGGCGCCCAGTCCCTCGTCGCCCAGCCGCAGCGCCGGGTCCAGCGCCCGTACCTTGGTCCCGGTCAGCTCGGCGAAGCGGGCCGCGCCGGCCGCGTGGTCGGGGTGACCGTGGGTCAGCAGGGTCAGGGCGACGCGCTTTCCCGCGCGCTCGGCGGTGTCGAGGACATGGCGCAGGTGTCCCTCGTGCAGCGGGCCGGGATCGACCACGACGGCGACCGCCGAGTCGGGCTCGGACAGCAGCCAGGTGTTCGTGCCGTCCAGGGTCATCGCGGACGGGTTGGGCGCGAGGACGTTGACCGCGCGCGCGGTGGCGGGTCCGGTCACGACCCCGCCCCGGGGCCGGCCGGGCAGGGCGCTCGCGTCCGTCATGCGGGGGCTCCACCGGTCGGGATGTGCTTGGTGAACTCGTCGTGGCCCGGCCAGGACAGCACCAGTTCGTCGCCCTCCAGACGGGCCTGTGCCAGGACGGCCGTCAGATCGCGGCCCGGGGCCGCCGCGAGCGCGTCCGCGGCCGTCCCGTACGCCGTCAGCTGCCGCAGCGTCGCGATGGTGGGCGGCATCATCGTCAGCTCGCCCTTGTCGTAGGACGCGGCCGCCTCGGCCGGCCGGATCCACACCGTGCGGTCCGCCTCCGTGGAGGCGTTGCGCGTGCGCTGCCCCTCGGGCAGGGCGGCGACGAAGAACCAGGTGTCGTAGCGGCGGGCCTCGAACTCCGGGGTGATCCAGCGCGTCCAGGCACCCAGCAGGTCGGAGCGCAGCACCAGTCCGCGGCGGTCGAGGAACTCGGCGAAGGAGAGGTCGCGCGCGACCAGGGCGGCGCGGTCCGCCTCCCAGTCCGGCGCGGTGGTGTCGCCGACGACCGAGTCGGCGTCCGGCCCGGCCAGCAGGACGCCCGCCTCCTCGTACGTCTCGCGTACGGCCGCGCAGACGATCGCCTGGGCGGCCGTCTCGTCGACGCCGAGCCGGTCCGCCCACCACGCGCGCGTGGGGCCGGCCCAGCGGATGGGGCGGCCCCCGGGACCTTCACTCCGGTCCGGCGGCGAGAAGCCCCCGTCCCGCGGGTCGACGCCGCCGCCCGGATAGGCGTAGGCGCCCGCCGCGAAGGCCATGGAGGCACGGCGGCGCAGCATGTGGACGACGGGTCCTGAGCCCGTGTCCTTGAGCAGCATGACCGTGGCCGCGCGCTTGGGGGTCACCGGTGTGAGGGAGCCCGACGCCAGCGCGCGGATCCGGTCCGGCCACTCCGGGGGGTACCACTGACCGTTCGCCATGGGCGCGAGGCTATCCCGTGGTGAGCGGATGTTCGAGAGGCGGTGATCACCTCGCCGGCCACCCGTGCGCTACGGCTGGACGAGCTCCACCAGGATCTCGACCTCGACCGGCGCGTCCAGCGGAAGCACCGCCACACCCACCGCGCTGCGCGCGTGCACGCCCTTGTCGCCGAGGACCTCTCCCAGCAGCTCGCTCGCACCGTTGACGACGCCGGGCTGGCCGGTGAAGTCGGCGGCGGAGGCGACGAAGCCCACGACCTTCACCACACGGGCGATCCGGTCCAGGTCGCCCGCGACGGACCTGACGGCCGCCAGCGCGTTCAGGGCGCAGATGCGGGCGAGGTCCTTGGCCTCCTCCGCGGTGACCTCCGCACCGACCTTGCCGGTGACCGGAAGCTTGCCCTCCACCATCGGGAGCTGGCCGGAGGTGTGGACGTAGGGCCCGCTCTGCACGGCCGGCTGGTAGGCGGCCAGCGGCGGGACGACCGCCGGCAGCGTCAGCCCGAGCTCCGTGAGCTTCGCCTCGACCGCGCTCACGCCTGCCTCTCCCGCTTCAGGTAGGCCACCAGCTGCTCGGGGTTGTTCGGCCCGGGCACGACCTGGACGAGCTCCCAGCCGTCCTCGCCCCAGGTGTCCAGAATCTGCTTCGTGGCGTGGACGAGCAGCGGCACGGTTGCGTATTCCCACTTGGTCATGGGGCCGACTGTATCCGCTGGCGGCGGCGGCCTTCGCGGCCCACCGGGGCGAGCGTTGTCCACAGGGTGCAGATTGCTTTCCGCGCGAACTGGTTACGCTCGAAGACGTGAGCAGGCTCCAGGTCGTCAGCGGCAAGGGCGGGACCGGTAAGACGACGGTCGCCGCCGCCCTAGCGTTGGCTCTGGCCACCGAGGGGAAGCGGACGCTTCTCGTCGAGGTCGAGGGCCGACAGGGCATCGCACAGCTCTTCGAAACGGAGGCGCTCCCCTACGAGGAGCGGAAGATCGCCGTCGCCCCGGGCGGCGGCGAGGTGTTCGCCCTCGCCATAGACCCCGAACTGGCCCTTCTGGACTACCTCCAGATGTTCTACAAACTGGGCAGCGCCGGACGGGCCCTGAAGAAGCTCGGCGCGATCGACTTCGCCACCACCATCGCGCCCGGCCTGCGGGACGTGCTCCTGACCGGCAAGGCGTGCGAGGCGGTCCGGCGCAAGGACCGGGCAGGACGGTTCGTCTACGACTACGTGGTGATGGACGCCCCGCCCACGGGCCGGATCACCCGCTTCCTGAACGTCAACGACGAGGTCGCCGGTCTCGCCAAGATCGGCCCGATACACAATCAGGCGCAGGCCGTGATGCGGGTGCTGAAGTCCCAGGAGACCGCCGTCCACCTGGTGACCCTCCTGGAGGAGATGCCCGTCCAGGAGACCGCGGACGGCATCGCCGAGCTGCGGGCGGCGAACCTGCCGGTCGGCCGGGTGATCGTGAACATGGTGCGGCCCGAGATCCTGGACGCGGCCGACCTGGACCTCGTGACGACGATGCCGCGCGGCGCTCTCGCGCGGTCGCTGTCGGCGGCCGGGCTCGGCGGGGCGCGCCGCGGACAGAACGCCGAGAAGCTGGTGGACCCGCTGGTGGCGCAGGCGCAGGAGTACGGCGAGCGGTATCTGCTCGAGCACGAACAGCGCGCCGTCCTGGCCGAGCTGGGCCTGCCGCTGCACGAACTGCCGCTGCTCGCCGAGGGCATGGACCTGGCGGGCCTGTACGAACTGGCCACCGAGCTGCGGAAGCAGGGGATCTCATGAGTCCCGACCCCACATCGGCGCACCACCACCGGCTCCCGCCGGCGCGCGTACTCGACGTCGATCCGCTGCTGGACGATCCGAAGACCCGCATCGTGGTGTGCTGCGGGTCGGGCGGGGTCGGCAAGACCACCACGGCCGCGGCGCTCGGCCTGCGGGCCGCCGAGCGCGGCCGCAAGGTCGTCGTGCTCACCATCGACCCGGCGCGGCGGCTGGCGCAGTCCATGGGCATCGACTCGCTGGACAACACCCCGCGCCGGGTGAAGGGCGTCGAGGACCGCTCAGGGGCATCGCGCGGCGATGCGGTCGAGGGTGGTGGTGGGCGACGGGCGGGCGGCGAGCTGCACGCGATGATGCTCGACATGAAGCGCACCTTCGACGAGATCGTCGAGGCGCACGCGGACCCCGAGCGGGCCGCGGTCATCCTGGGCAACCCCTTCTACCAGTCGCTGTCCGCCGGCTTCGCCGGCACGCAGGAGTACATGGCGATGGAGAAGCTGGGCCAGCTGCGCGCCCGCGACGAGTGGGACCTGATCGTCGTCGACACCCCGCCCTCGCGGTCCGCGCTGGACTTCCTGGACGCGCCCAAGCGGCTCGGGTCGTTCCTCGACGGGCGGCTGATCCGGCTGCTCACTGCCCCGGCGAAGCTGGGCGGCCGGGCGGGGATGAAGTTCCTGAACGTCGGGATGTCGATGATGACCGGCACGCTGGGCAAGCTCCTCGGCGGTCAGCTGCTGAAGGACGTCCAGACGTTCGTGTCCGCGATGGACACCACGTTCGGCGGGTTCCGCACCCGCGCGGACGCGACGTACAAGCTGCTCCAGGCTCCCGGTACGGCATTCCTGGTCGTCGCGGCCCCGGAGCGGGACGCGCTCCGGGAGGCCGCGTACTTCGTGCAGCGACTGGCCGCCGAGGACATGCCGCTGGCCGGGCTGGTGCTCAACCGGGTCCACGGCAGCGGCGCCGACCGGCTGTCGGCCGAGCGGGCGCTCGCCGCCGCGGAAAATCTTGAAGAGCCCCGCATTGTGGATCAGGCGGACGGGAAAGCTGGACTTCGTAACTCTCCCGACATGTACGGCAGTTCAGATTCACCCGCTTCCGAGGCACCGGCTCGCACCGAGGGCTCCCCCACCGCCCCCGACGAGGACGACTCCCCCGTCGTCGCGGACGAGCAGACCTCGCAGCGCCCCGTCGACCAGCTCGCGGCAGGCCTCCTGCGGCTGCACGCGGAACGTATGCAACTCATCGCACGAGAGCAGCGCACCCGTGACCGCTTCACCTCGCTGCACCCCGAGGTGGCGGTGGTCGAAGTGGCCGCGCTGCCGGGCGATGTGCACGACCTCACGGGACTGCGGAACATCGGCGAACGGCTCGCGGCGCACCGGCCGGAGCTGCCCGTCGATGACGTCTGAGGGCGGACTCCCCACAAGGGGCACCCCACAGGAGATGCCCGCGGTCAGGGGATGGCCGCAGTCCTCAGCGTCACTCGGCAGCCCAGTCGCGTGAGCCTCGTCGTGCTCGGCTCCGCGACCCTTGAGCCCGGTCACCTTGAACCCGCTCGCGCTCAGCCGCATGACCGATGAGCCCGCTGGCGCTCGGCTCCGTGACCGTTGAACCGGGTCGCGCTCAGCCCAGTGACCGATGAGCCCGCTGGCGCTCAGCCCACCGCCGCGAAGTTCTCGTACACCTCGTCGTCGTCGAGGGGTACCAGGCCGGCACCCCGTTCGTACTCCGTCCGCGCGGTCTCCAGGAGCCGGCGCCAGGAGGTGACGGTCGGTCGCCTGCGCAGCAGTGCGCGGCGCTCCCGCTCGGTCATTCCTCCCCACACGCCGAACTCGACGCGGTTGTCCAGCGCATCGGCCAGACATTCAGTGCGTACCGGACATCCGGTGCACACCGCCTTGGCCCTGTTCTGCGCTGCTCCCTGAACGAACAGTTCATCCGGATCGGTAGTGCGGCAGGCCGCCTGCGCACTCCAGTCGGTTACCCAGCCCATACCGGCGCCGTCCTCTCCCGAATCGAGGCTCCCCCACGGCGGCAGCGGCATATTCACCGCCGCCAGTTGAGGACGTTACGGAAGGCAGGCACGGCGCAACACCCCCAGCGGGCCCAATCTTGAATGGCCCGAACGGACTATGCGTAGGCGGCAGATCACCCGGGGGAGTGAGCCTGCGACATGCACGACAATCCCGGCAATCAGGGATGGTTCAGTTGCGTCACAACGGACGCCAAGTGACACACAAGGTCGATTCGGGCACGCCCCCAACACACCTCGACAAAAAAGGCCGAGGGGATCCGGAACGATTCGGGGTCGCCGGACGTATTGATACGTAGCCCTACTGCTGTGACAGTTGAGAGCAGCTTAGGCCAAGGCATATACGCGTGTCCGGCGAATGAGAACGTAGGCTGCCCTCATGCCAAAGAAGCGCTCGGGTGGTGGTCTGTCGCCAACGCAGCAGGCCGCCAAGTTCCTCGGTGTCAGTGTGCTCGCGGGAGCCGTCATGGCCGGCATCGCGCTGCCCGCCGTCGGCGCGCTGGGTCTCGCGGCGAAGGGGTCGGTGGAGAGCTTCGACGAGCTCCCCGCGAACATGCGGACCCCGCCGCTCAGCCAGCGGACCACCATCCTCGACTCGCGCGGCGACGACATCGCCACGGTCTACTCGCGCGACCGCACGGTGGTCGAGCTGAAGGACATCTCGCCGTACATGCAGAAGGCGATCGTCGCGATCGAGGACTCGCGCTTCTACCAGCACGGCGCGGTCGACCTCAAGGGCGTCCTGCGCGCGCTGAACCGCAACGCGCAGAGCGGCGGCGTCGCCGAGGGCGCGTCCACGCTCACCCAGCAGTACGTGAAGAACGTCTTCGTGGAGGAGGCCGGCGACGACCCGACGAAGGTCGCGCAGGCCACCCAGCAGACCCTCGGCCGCAAGATCCGCGAACTGAAGTACGCGATCCAGGTCGAGGAGGAGCTCGGCAAGAAGAAGATCCTCGAGAACTACCTGAACATCACGTTCTTCGGCCAGCAGGCCTACGGCATCGAGGCCGCCTCCCAGCGCTACTTCTCGAAGTCCGCCAAGGACCTCACCCTCCCCGAGGCGGCGCTCCTCGCGGGCATCGTCCAGTCGCCCAGCCGGTACGACCCGGTCAACGACGAGGCGGAGGCCACCAAGCGGCGCGACATCGTCCTCCAGCGCATGGCGGACGTCGGCGACATCTCGCAGGCGGACGCCGACGAGGCCATGAAGGTGCCGCTGAAGCTGGAGGTCAGCCGGCCGCAGAACGGCTGCATCACCGCCGTCAAGGGCGCCAGCTTCTTCTGCAAGTACGTCGAGAAGGTCTTCCTCAACGACCCGGTCTTCGGCAAGACCAAGGAGGAGCGGGCGAGGCTCTGGAACCAGGGCGGTCTGACGATCAAGACCACCCTCGACCCGCAGGCCCAGGAGTCGGTCCAGGACTCGCTCGCCGACCACGTCAACAAGGACGACCAGATCGCCGCCGCGACCACCCTGGTCGAACCGGGCACCGGCAAGATCCTCGGCATGGGCCAGTCGAAGCCGTACGGCTACAACAAGAACGAGACGGAGTACAACTACTCCGTCGACTCCGCCTGGGGCGGCTCGAACTACGGCTTCCCGACCGGTTCGACGTTCAAGCCGTTCGTCGCGGCCGCCGCGCTGGAGCAGGGCCGGCCCGCCACGCAGGAGTACTCGTCGCCGTACGACATGGAGTACCCGAGCCCCGTCCAGACGTGTTCCGGCAAGCCCTGGGTGAACACCGGCCCGAACAAGGCGACCGTCGAGAACGAGGACGAGTCCGAGGTCGGGCCGTACCGGCTGAAGGAGGCGACGGCCAAGTCGGTCAACACCTACTTCGTGCAGATGATCTCGGACATCGGCATGTGCCCGGTCGTGAAGCTGACCGACAGCCTGCACGTCGTGCAGGGCAACGGCGAGAAGCTGCCCGAGGTCCCCGCGATCGCCCTCGGCTCCAAGGGCATCTCCCCGCTGACCATGGCGAGCGCGTACGCCGCCTTCGCCTCGCGCGGTACGTACTGCACCCCGGTCGCGATCGAGTCGATCAGCCAGAAGATCGGCAACGAGGAGAAGTCGCTCAAGGTCCCGAAGACGACCTGCACGCGAGCCATGTCCGAGACCACCGCCGACACCATCAACGAACTGCTCGGCGGCGTGATCGACTCCGGTACGGGCCAGGAGGCCGGCCTCACCGACCGCGACAGCGCCGGTAAGACGGGTACGACGGACGAGCGCAGGAACGCCTGGTTCGTCGGCTACACGCCCAACCTCGCGGGCGCGGTCTGGGTCGGCAGCGCCACCCAGCAGGTCGAGATGGAGAACATCACCATCGGCGGCGTCTACCACGACAAGGTCTACGGCGGCCGGGTCCCCGGCCCGATCTGGCGTGACGCCATGACCGGCGCGCTCATCGGCAAGGAGGCGGCGTCCTTCGTCCACGTCGACATCCCGGACATCGACAAGGACCGCGATCGCGACGAGGGTGACGGCGGGCGCGGCCGCGGCGACGGCAACAACGACAACGACAACGGCGACGACCGGGGCGGCCTGATCGAGGGCCTGATCAACGGAGGCGCCGACGGGGGGCCGGACCCGAAGCCGTCGTTCTCCATCCCCGAGGGCTGGATCCAGGGCGGCGACAACGGCGGAGCCAACGGCAACGGAACCGGCGGAGTCGGCGGCAACGGGCCGTGACGACGAAGCCCGGCGCCAACCGGCAGGAGGGAAACGGCCGGTAGGCCACGACCGGTGGGGATCGACCGGTGGGATCAGCCGGTGGGCAACAGCAGTGGTACGCCGATGGGGGCGCCCCTTTGAGAGGGGCGCCCCCATCGGCGTACGGGAAGGGTGGGCTCAGGCGTACGGGAAAGGTGAGGCTCGGGCGTACGGGAAGGGCGGGGCTCAGCTCGCCCTGCCGGAAGGTCCGGCTCAGCCCGCGAGGAGCTTCTTCACCGCCGCCGCGACGCGGCCGCCCTCCGCCTGGCCCGCGACCTTCGGATTCACGATCTTCATGACCGCGCCCATGGCCCGCGGCCCCTCGGCGCCGGCCGCCTTGGCCTCCTCGACGGCCTGGGCGACGATCGCCTCCAGCTCGTCGTCGGACATCGGCCGGGGCAGGTACGTGGCGAGCACCTCGCCCTCCGCCTTCTCGCGCTCGGCCGACTCGGCGCGACCACCCTGGGCGAAGGCGTCCGCGGCCTCGCGCCGCTTCTTCGCCTCCTTGGTGATCACCTTCTGGACCTCGTCGTCGGAGAGCTCGCGCTTCTCCTTGCCCGCGACCTCCTCCTTCTGGATCGCGGCGAGGGTCAGCCGGAGCGTCGAGGAGCGGAGCTCGTCGCGCTTCTTGATGGCGGCGTTGAGGTCTTCCTGCAGCTTCGACTTGAGCGTGGTCATGACGTCGATTGTCGCAGGTGTGCACAGCCGGACGCCCGTTGATTTAAGGGGCGGTCGGCGCGGGGCCACGAAGGGGTCTGACACGATGGGGCGTATGCGCGCGCGATACGGAGTACCCCTCGGCATCACGGCGGTCGCGGCCGCCGGTCTCGTCTACTCGGCCGGGTTCGAGACCCGTTCGTTCCGCCTGCGGCGGGTGACCGTCCCCGTGCTGCCGACGGGCATGCACCCGATGCGCGTGCTGCATGTCTCCGACATCCACATGGTCAGTGGTCAGCGCAAGAAGCAGCGCTGGCTGCGCTCGCTGGCCGGCCTGCGCCCCGACTTCGTGATCAACACCGGCGACAACCTCTCCGACCCGGAGGGCGTGCCGGAGGTGCTGGACGCGCTGGGCCCCCTGATGGAGTTCCCGGGCGCGTACGTCTTCGGCTCCAACGACTACTACGGGCCCAAGCTGCGCAACCCCGCCCGCTATCTGTTCGAGAAGGCCCAGGGCCGGCACGGCCTGAACGGCAACGCGCCGGCGGTCGGTGTCGTCCACAACCCGTGGGAGGACCTGCGGGACGGCTTCGACGCGGCGGGCTGGCTGAACCTCACCAACACCCGGGGCATGCTGAAGATCGACGGCGCCTCGGTGGAGATGACCGGCGTGGACGATCCGCACATCAAGCGGGACCGCTATGCGCAGGTCGCGGGCGGTCCGTCGGCCGACGCGGACTTCTCGATGGGCGTGGTGCACGCGCCCTACCTGCGCAGCCTGGACTCCTTCACGGCGGACGGCTACCCCCTGATCCTGGCCGGCCACACCCACGGCGGCCAGCTGTGCATCCCCTTCTACGGCGCCCTCGTCACCAACTGCGACCTCGACACGGAACGGGTGAAGGGCCTGTCGACGCACAGCTCGGAGGGCCGGACGTCCTACATGCACGTGTCGGCGGGATGCGGAGCGAACCGGTACACACCGGTGCGGTTCGCATGCCCGCCGGAAGCCACGTTGCTGACGCTGGTAGGGCAGGAGTAGAGACCGGCGGCCCACGACCGACACCAGGTCGAACCGGTCAGCGGCGGGGCCGGGGCGAAGGGCCGCGGCCGACCGCGGCAACACCGGGCAGACTGCGCCAAGACCGCGCGGGGTCGCGGCGAGACCGGGCAGGACGACGGCGAGACCGCGCAGGACGACGCCCCCGGAGGGCCTCGGCGTAACCCGCACAGCCCACCCATGATGCCCCATTTGCCCTACATGCCTAGCGTGAGGGCATGACCGCCCCGATACCCAGGGACATCCCGGACCTCCCCGCGATCCCCGGCATCCCCGCGCCGCTTCCCTCGCCGGTCCCCGCCACGGCGGTGGTGCCCCCCGTACGCCGCCCCCTGACCGCCGCTTTCCGCCTCCTCACCGCCCTGGCGGCGGCGGCCGGCGTGACGATCTTCCTGGTCCTCGGCGACCCCCTGCGCATGCTGAGCCACTTCACGATCCAGAGCAGCATCCTGCTGGCCCTGGTCCTCGTCGCCTCGGGTCGCCGCGCATGGACGGCCCGGCGCCCGCTGCCCCCGTCACTGCTGGGCGCGGCGCTCCTGTACGTCGTGGCCGCGGCGCTGGTCCACCACCTGCTCCTGGCGAAGGTGACGGGCCCCTACGCGATGACCGGCACGGTGACCGGAGGCACGACACCCGCGCCGCTCCGGACGATCGCCGATCACGTCCTCCACACGGCGGTCCCGATCGCGGCCGTCCTGGACTGGCTGCTCCTCACACCCCCCGGCCGCCTGCACCTCCGCCAGGCCGCCGGCTGGCTGCTGTACCCCATGGCCTACCTGGCCTTTTCCCTCCTCCGGGGGGAGTACCTGCCCACGGCCACGCCGGGCCACTACCTCTACCCCTTCCTCGACGTCGACCAGCACGGCTACAAGAGCGTCCTGGGCAACGCCCTGCTCCTGGGCCTGTCCCTCTACGCCCTGGCCGTCCTCCTGGTCGCCCTCGACCACGCCCGCCCGAACCCGGTCCGCCACCACGGCAAAACCGGATTTCGTCTCCAGCCCCCCGTGGGCTAAAGTAAACGTCGTCGCCGCGACAGCAGCGACATCGGGGTGTAGCGCAGCTTGGCAGCGCGCTTCGTTCGGGACGAAGAGGTCGTGGGTTCAAATCCCGCCACCCCGACAGTGAAGTACTAGGTCAGGTCCGATGCTGAGAGATCAGCATCGGGCCTGATTTGCTGTGTGGGCCCGTCTTGGGAGCCATGTGGGAGCCGCGTCCAAGAGCCGGCTCCCAGCACGCGACCTCTCCTTTGTCTTGGTCGACTTTGTCTTGGTCGACGCCGCCACTCCTTCCTCACGATACGGCGCTGATTGAGGTGGTTCCGCAGCTACTGGGACGAAGAGGACACCTGGTTCTACTTCGAGGTCAGCGACGACGGATGGGTGAACCGTCAGGTCGAACTCGAAGGACCCGCGCTGCGCCCCATCGCGGCCGCGTCGGCCGAAGACGACGACACCCGCTACGGCTTCACTGCGGAGTCACCTGTCAACGATGGGGAAGGGCACGTCGAGGAGCCGCTGACCCTCGCTGACTTCGAAGAGGTCTGGGCCGAAGCTCGGCGACACCTCACGGCACCCGAAGCCTGACATGCCGGCCGCTGGCCTTCTGACCGGCTGAGCCGCGAACAACTTCGCGGGAAGCCCGAGCTCCTGCCACCTGCTTGCAGGCTTGCTCATGATCGTGGGTTCAAATCCCACCACCCCGACCCGCCCCACCCCGCTCCGTGGTCGCGGCCGGACATTGCGTCGCGCAGCCGTGGCGCTGTCACAAGACGGCGGGCTATTCGGTCAAAGCACCAAGCATGGGATTTTTCGGATATTCAGTCCCGTGCCGTCTACGCCCGGCGATTCGAGGACGGCATTCCTATGACCGCCATCACCAATGACATGGTGACCATTGGTAAGCAGATGAGTACGTACGAGGTGTCCGAGTCCGCGGTCGCGCTGTTCGACGAGCAGGGGATCGTGATCGCCTGGACGCGGGCCGCCGAGCGGCTCGTCGGGTACTGCGCGCGGGAGGCCGTCGGCCGGTCCGCGGGATTCGTACTGCCGTCCTTCGGCAGCTCACCGACGATGTCCGCGTTCATCGAGCAGAGCCGTGCCCGGACCGGCTGGTCGGGGGTGACCTCGGTGCGCCACCGGGACGGCCAGGTGCTCGACGTCAGTCTGCGGACCTCGATGCTGCGGGGACCGGACGGAACGGCGTGGCTCCTTTCGATGAGTGACGCCGGGACGTTGTCCGGGGAGTCGATGAGCGGGCTGGTGCGGGGATCACTTCTGACCCGGGCGCCGATCGGCGTCGTCATTCGTGATCCGCAGATGCGGGGCGTCTGGGTGAACGACACGATGGAGCGCCACGACGGCATCCCCCGTGAGCAGCGGCTCGGGCACCGGCTCACCGACGCGCTTCCCGGCGCCAAGGCCGAGGCGTTCGAGGCGGTGATGCGGCAGGTGCTGGCGAACGGCGCCAGCAAGGTCCACGAGTACCGGACATGGCTGCCGACGAGCCTCGGCCCGGAGCACCCGTTCGCGGTGTCGTTCTCCTGCCTCCTGGGCGCCGACGGTGAGGCCCTGGGGGGGTGCACCCTCAGCGTGGACGTCATCGAGTGCCAGCTGGCGCGCGAGCGCCTCCTCACCTTCAGCCAGGCCGGCGCGCGTCTCGGCAGGACCCTGGACGTGAAGCAGACCAGTCAGGAACTGGCGGATCTGGCCGTGCCGTTGTTCGCGGACTTCGTCGCCGTGGACCTGGAGCATTCGGTCCTGGTGGGCGAGGGGGCCCCGGTCCGTATCGGCTCGGTGCACGACCGGCTTCCCGTCTTCCGACGTGTCGGCATGGCCTCGGTCCGTCAGGGCATCCCGGAATCGGTCTGGGCCCGCGGTGAGCACGTCGACCTGCCGCCCATCTCGCCCTTCACCGAGGTCTTCCGCACCGGGAAGCCGTACCTGGAGCCGATCCTGGACACCGCGCCAGGCACCTGGACCGAGCAGGACTCCGTGCTGACGCAACGTATCCGTGAGCACGGCATGCATTCCGCGATGGTGGTGCCCATCCGCGTGCGGCAGGTTCTGCTGGGCGTGGCGCTGTTCGTCCGCACCAAGGACCCGGTGCCGTTCCAGAAGATCGATCTGATGCTGGCGGAAGAACTCGTCGGCCGCGCCGCGCTGTCGTTGGACAACGCGCGCCAGTACACACGCAAGCAGACCGCGGCACTCGCGCTCCAGCGCAACCTGCTCCCGCACCGGCTCAGGGGAGGCTCGGCGGTCGAGGCGGTCTCGCGCTACCAGCCCGCCGAACTCGACAACGGCGTCGGAGGCGACTGGTTCGACGTGATCCCGCTGTCCGGCGCACGGGTGGGCCTCGTCATCGGCGACGTGGCCGGACACGGCATCAACGCGGCGGCGACCATGGGCCGGCTCCGCACCGCCGTCCACACGCTCGCCGACATCGGGCTGCCCCCGGGCGACCTGCTGGCCCGTCTCGACGACACGGTCCAGCGACTGGCGGAGGAGGACGCCGAGGCGCCCGACCACACCCCCGCCGTCGTGGGCGCCACCTGCCTGTACGCCGTGTACGACCCGGTCACCCGGCAGTGCACCATGGCACGCGCCGGGCATCCCCCGCCCGCGATCGTCGACCCGCAGGGCGGCGTCACTTTCCCCGACCTTCCCACCGGAGCCCCGCTCGGCACCGGGCTGGGAGTCCCCTTCGAGACCGTGGAGCTGGAACTGCCCGAGGGGAGCCTCATAGCCCTGTACACGGACGGCGTGATCGAGTCCCGCGAACACGACATCGACGAGGGGATGCAGCGCCTCGGCGCGGCCCTCGCGCAACCGGACCGGTCCCTGGACGACCTCTGCACCCGCGCGATGGAGCCCTTCGAGGACCAGGCGGCGCGCGACGACGTCACCCTGCTGCTCGTCCGCACCCGCTCGCTGAGCCCGGACCAGGTCGCCTCCTGGACGCTCCCCGGTAACCAGGCCGCCGTCCGCCTCGCCCGGAACCTGGCGTCGCGTCAGCTCACCACATGGGGGCTGGAATGCGTCGAGGACGCGACGAGGCTGATCGTCAGCGAACTGGTCACCAACGCCGTGCGCCACAGCACCGGCACGATCCAGCTACGGCTGATCCAGCACGAGTCCCTGACGGTGGAAGTGACCGACACCGACACCGGCACCCCGCGGATGCGCAGCGCGCGCACCGTCGACGAGAACGGCCGCGGCCTGTTCCTGGTCTCCCAGCTGTCCCACACATGGGGCTCCCACCCGATATCGGGCGGGAAGGTCGTCTGGGCCGAACAGGACCTCGCCCCGGCGGTCGCGGAGCAGCCGGAGCGCGTGCTGCTTCGCGCGAGCTGATCGAGAAGCGGCTTCCGCGAACGGCTCCGCGGACGGCTTCAGCGAACGGCTCCGCGAACGGCTTCCGCGCATGTGCCCGCGAGGCAATTCTCCCCGGCGAGTGTCACATCCTCCGTTCTGCTCGGTCCATGAGTCGGAGCGGAACACCGGGACAGCGGCCTTCACCGCCCGGCCCAGGGATCCCTCCGACGAGTCCCGGCGAAGGTGCGCTCCGGGACGGCCGCTGCTCTCCCCCTACTCCTCCCGTACGTGATCGCACCACGTCGTCCCGGCCGCGGACGGTGAATCCCCCGCACACCTCGGCCCGTCCCCCCAAGGAGCACACTCATGCAACCCGACACCATCGTCCTCGTCCACGGCTTCTGGGTGACGCCGCGGGCCTGGGAGAGCTGGATCGCCCACTACGAGGACCGGGGCTTCCGGGTCGTCGCGCCGTCGTACCCCGGATTCGAGGTGGAGGTCGAGGCCCTCAACGCCGACCCGGCCCCGATCCGGGCCGTGACCGTTCCGGCGATCATGTCCGGCCTGGAGAAACTGATCCGGGGCCTGAACCGGCCGCCGATCATCATGGGGCACTCCGCCGGGGGTGTGTTCACCCAGATACTCATGGACCGCGGCCTCGGCGCGGCGGGAGTGGTGATGAACTCCGCGCCCGTCGAGGGCGTGCCGGTCGTGCCGCTGTCCCAGATCCGGTCCCTGTTCCCCGTCCTGAAGAAGCCGGGCAACCGGCACCGCGCCGTCGGACTGGACTTCGGCCAGTGGCGGTACGCCTTCACGAACACGTTCTCCGAGAACGAGGCCCGCGCCGCCTACGAGCGGTACCACATCCCCGCGCCGGGCAGCATCGTGTGGAGCAGCGCGGAGGCCAACCTCCGCCCGGGCCGCTCCGAGACCTACGTGAACTTCCGCAACGGCGAACGGGCACCGCTGCTGTTCCTCGCCGGCGAGTACGACCACCTCATGCCGCCCAAGGTCCAGAAGTCCAACGCCAAGCACTACAAGGGGGAGGACACCACCACCGAGGTCAAGGTGTTCCCCGGCCGCTCCCATCTGATGCCCGCCCAGGAGGGCTGGCAGGAGATCGCCGACTACGCCCTCGACTGGGCGCTCTCCCACTGCTGAGCGCCCGTTCGAACGGAGGCACGAGCCCGTACGCGTCACTCGCGTACGGGCCGCACGGCTTGGGTAGGAGCCGGGCATGATCTTGAGCGGCATTGAGCAACGTCGTTCGGCACCGGTCCCTCCCCACGTGGAGACCGGTGCCGAACGACGCGCGCAGTGGGACTCAGGCTCGGACGGCGGGACCGTCGCCGCCGTCCGCGGACATCACGGAAGTTGTCCCAGAACATACGGCGGCGTGAGGTGCCTCTTCGAGCACTGAGCTGGTGACCTGCCCGGGCGGCGTGCGGGTGGTGCCCTGCTGGGTCGTGATCCTGCCATTCCGGGCCGCCGTCGAGGAGGCTCCGGTGTCCGGACGACGGCTTCTGCGCAGGTCAGCCGTATAAGGTGAGTTTTCCGGTCCGGATGGCCAAGAGAGGCGGAAGGAAGGGGTGGGGACCTTGGGCTCGGACTCAGGGGCACGCACGGCCTTCGCGGAACGTCTCGCGCTGCTCTACAAGGAGGCCGGCAACCCTCCCCTGAAGAGCGTGTCCGAGGCCGTCGTCCGGCTGAAGCGGGTCGACGAACGGGGGCGCGCCGTACGGGTCTCCGCGCAGCGGATCAGCGACTGGCGCCGCGCGAAGAACGTACCGGCCCACTTCGCCGCGCTCGCGGCCGTGCTGCAGGTGCTGATTCCGCACGCCCGGCGGGAGCGGCCCGTGCCGGTCTCCGCCGGACTCTACGACATGGGCCGGTGGCAGCGCCTCTGGGAGCGCGCGATGGCCGACCCGATCGCCGAGCGCGCGGCCGGCGGGGTGCCGGGCCCGGACGAGGACGACGGCACGCCCGCGGAGGGCGCGCCCGACGTGCCGGGCGGGGTGTGCCCGTACCGGGGGCTGGCCTCCTACCGTCAGCAGGACGCGCCGTGGTTCTTCGGGCGGGAGCGGAGCACGGACGCCCTGGCCGCCCAACTGCGCGCCGCGGAGCGCACCGGCGGTCCCGTCATGCTCGTCGGCGCGTCCGGTGCGGGGAAGTCCTCGCTGCTGAACGCCGGGCTGGTGCCCGCCCTTCGGGCCGGCGAGAGCCGTGAGGTGGTCCAACTGGTGCCGGGGGCCGACCCGTTGGCGGAGCTGACCCGCCGTATACCCGAACTCGCGGCGGTGGTCTCGGCGGCGGAGCCCGGTGCCCCCGGGTTCCCGGACGCCGTGCGGGCGGCCGTCGCCGCGTGGGCGCCGGGCGGTGCCCGGCCGGTCGTCATCGTCGACCAGTTCGAGGAGACCTTCACCCTCTGCTCCGACGAGACCGTCCGGCGCACGTTCATCCAGCTCCTGCACCACGCCGCCTCCTCCGCGGGGCCCGGTGAACCGGCCCCCGTCCTCGTCGTCCTCGGCGTCCGCGCCGACTTCTACGAGCAGTGCCTGTCCCACCCCGAACTGGCCGACGCCCTGCAGCACCGGCACATGGTGCTCGGGCCGCTCACCGCCGCCGAGTTGCGCGAGGCGGTGACCGGCCCCGCCAAGGCCGCGGGGCTGGAACTGGAGCCCGGACTCGCGGAGCTGATCGTCCGCGAGGTGAGTTCCGACGGGCCGCGCGGGGCGCACGACGCGGGCGCGCTGCCGCTGCTGTCACACGCGCTGCTCGCCACCTGGCAGCGGCGCAAGGGCGGCCGGCTGACGCCGGCCGGGTACCGCGCGGCGGGCGGCATCCAGGGGGCGGTGGCGGCGACCGCCGAACAGGCCTGGTCACGGCTCGACCCGGCCGCGCGCACGGCCGCGCGGCTGCTTCTGCTGCGGCTGGTCCGGCTCGGCGAGGACACCCAGGCGACCCGGCGGCGGGGCACGCGACGGCAGCTCGCGAAGGAGTCCGCGGACCCCGGCAAGACGGAGGAGTCACTGGAGGAACTGGTCCGCGCCCGGCTGGTGACGCTGGACGCGGAGACCGTGGAGATCACCCACGAGGCGCTGCTGCACGCCTGGCCCCGGCTGCGCGACTGGATCGACGAGGACCGGGGCGGCAACCTGCTGCGCCAGCGCCTGGAGGAGGACGGCCGGGCCTGGGAGGCGAGCCACCGCGACACCGCCCTGCTGTACCGGGGTTCGCGGCTGGAACACGCCTGCTCCTGGGCGCAGTCCGCCGGTGACACCCTACTGAACCGCAGCGCGGTCGACTTCCTGGCCGCCTCGACCCGGCTGCGCCGGCGCACGGTGTGGATGCGCCGGGGCGCGGTGGCGGCGCTGGTCGCGCTGGCGGTGCTCGCCGTCGGGTCGGCCGTGGTGGCGTGGCAGCAGCGGGACGACGCGGTGTTCGCGCAGGTGCTCGCCGAGGCCGACCGCGTCCAGTACACCGACCCGTCGCTCTCCGCCCAACTCGACCTGGTCGCCCATCGGCTGCGCCCCGACGACGAGGGCACCACGAACCGGCTGGTGTCGATCGTCAACGCGCCGCTGGCCACCCCGCTGCTCGGCCACACCGGCGCCGTCTACCTGACGACCTTCAGTCCCGATGGCGGGCTCCTGGCCACCGCGAGCTACGACCGCACGGTGCGCCTGTGGGACGTGGCGGACCCACAACGCCCGCGCCCCCTCGGCAAGCCCCTGGCCGCGCACTCGAGCTGGGTGAGCACCGCCGTCTTCAGCCCGGACGGCCGCACCCTCGCCAGCGCCTCGGACGACGGCACCGTCCGGCTGTGGGACATCGGCGACCCCCGTCACCCGCGTCCGCTCGGCGCGCCCCTCACCGGCCACGACGGCACGATCTACCTGCTCGCCTTCAGCCCGGACGGCCGGACCCTCGCCGCCGCGACGGAGGACCGGGCCGTACGGCTGTGGAACGTGGCCGACCCGGGCCGGCCGAGCCCGCTCGGCGCTCTCACCGGCCACACCGCCGCCGTCCGTTCGGTCGCCTTCAGCCCCGACGGGCGGACCCTGGCGTCGGGCGGCGACGACACCACGGTGCGGCTCTGGGACATGACCGACCGGCGCCGTCCCGACCCTCTCGGCGCACCGCTGACCGGCCACCGGGCCCTCGTCCACTCCGTCGCCTTCAGCCCCGACGGCCGCACCCTCGCCAGCGGCAGCGCCGACGACACCGTCCAGCTGTGGGACGTGGGCGGCGAGGACGGCCCGGCGCCGCTCGGCGCGCCGCTCACCGGGCACACCGGGCCCGTGTGGTCGGTGGCGTTCACCCCGGACAGCTCGTTGCTCGCCGTCGCCAGCGCGGACAGCACGGCGAGCCTGTGGGACGTCGGCAATCCGGCGTTCCCGTCGCAGGTCGGTGAGCCGCTCGCCGGCAGCAGCGGCGAGATGTACGCGCTCGGCTTCAGTCCCGACGGCCGCACCCTCGCCACCGGCACCGGCGACAACAAGGTCCGTCTGTGGTCCATACCGACCTCGGACATGCTCGGGCGGATCGGGGTGTTCCGCCCGGACGGGCGGGTGCTCGCCACAGCGGCGCGCGACCAGCGGATCCGACTGTGGGACGTCCGGGAGCCTCGGCGGCCGGTGCTGCTGGGCAAGCCGTTCCTGCCCGTCGAGGGCGACGTCCGCACGGCGGTGTTCGCCCCCGACGGACGCACCCTCGCGGTACTGACCGGCAGCCGCACGGTGCGGCTGTGGAACGTCACCGACCCGGACCGGCCGGTCGCCCACGGCCCGCCCCTGCGGCTGCGCACCCGCTACGCCGGGCCCGAGGCGCTGGCGTACAGCCCCGACGGACGCACCCTCGCCACCGCGTACGACGACCGCACCATCCAGCTCTGGGACATCGCCGACCCGTCCGGGCCCCGCCGCCTGGGCGAACCGCTGACCGGCCACACCGGCTACGTCAACGCCCTCGCCTTCAGCCCCGACGGCCGCACCCTCGCCAGCGGCGGCGCCGACACCACCGTCCGCCTCTGGGAGGTGTCCGGTACCCGCCCCGCCACCCCGCTCGGTGCCGCGTTGCGGGGCCATCTCGGTCCCGTCAACACGCTCGCCTACAGCCCCGACGGACGGACGCTGGCCAGCGGCAGCGACGACAACACGGTCGGGCTCTGGGGGGTCGGCGACCCGCTGCGGGCCGAGCGGCTCGGGTCCCCGCTCAGCGGGCACACCGAGGCGGTCGTGTCGCTGACGTTCCGCCGGGACGGGCGCACGCTCGCCAGCGGCGGCAACGACGACACGGTCCGCCTCTGGGACGTCGGCCGCCCCTCCACCGCCACGCCCATCGGGCAGTCGCTGAGCCCCAACGCCAAGACCGGCAATTTCCTCTCCTTCAGCCCCAACAGCCGTCTGCTCGGCGTGTCGAGCGGCGCGGGGACGGTAAGGCTGTGGGACCTCAACGTGGACGACGCGGTGAAGCAGATCTGTTCCACCACACGGGGGGTGCTGACGCCCGAGAAGTGGCATGAATATCTGCCACGGCTGTCCTACGAACCGCCCTGCCCGGAGTGATCCGCGTCACAGCGCCTCGCCGCACCTCATCAGTCGGGTCCCGCGGCGCCATCCGCCTTGTTAGTCTTGGCCACAGCCCGATCGCTGGTGCATCCCCCGTCGCCAGCGATCGGGCGTTCTCGTTCGCCGGTGCCACCGCGTGACCTCGCACGGCGTTCCGGATTCCGCACGCCGGCCCGAGCGCCTTGCGGTGACGGCCACCTCGGTTTCGGCGATGCCGCTCCCCTGTTTCCCCCCGCATCCGAGCCATACGGCCGATCCAGCTCAGCAAGACCTCATGAGGAGCCCTACGCTGACGCATATGCCGAAAGCGTACGAAGTGATCGCGGACGACATCCGCCGGTCCATCCGCGAGGGCGAACGCAGGCCCGGCGACCGGCTGCCGGCGGAGACGGAACTGGCCGAGCGGTACCGGCGCAGTGTGCCGACGGTCCAGAGCGCGCTGCGGCTGCTGAGCGAGGAAGGTCTCATCGACAAGCGGCACGGCCTCGGCAACTTCGTCCGCCGCCCCCGTACGCTCGCGGTCCGCGACAACCGGCGCCACCAGTGGGAGAAGGACCGCGCCCGCCAACCGCTGAACCGGCGGGCGGCGACCGGCGCGACGGAACGTGAAACCGGCCTCGGTCTCGAGGACCTGGTCTTCCAGGCGCGCTATCGCGAGGTCAAGGCGTCCACGGAGCTGGCGGAGGGGTTCGGCGTGCCCGAGCGGACCGTCCTGCTGGAACGCACCTACCGCACGAGGTGCGCGGCGGAGACCGCGCCCTTCAGCCTCGTCACGTCCTACCTGGTCCGTGACGTGATCGCCGCGAACCCCGCCCTCCTGGACGAGGGCAACGAGCCCTGGCCCGGCGGCACCCAGAACCAACTGCACACCGTCGGCATCGAGGTGGACCGGATCGAGGAGCGCTTCACGGCCCGTCCGCCGACCCCGGAGGAGGCCGCCGAGCTGGACCTGCCGCCGGGGACCTCGGTGATCCTGCTGCACAAGCGGTCGTACGACATCGAGGGCCGGGTGGTGGACATCACCGACGTCACGCTGCCCGGCGACCGCACCGAGCTGCTCTTCACGACGTCCCTGGAAAGGTGGTGAGCGCTGCCGTGACCGGGCAGGTCGCCGTCGTCACCGCCGTCCACCCGCCGTCGGCCCGCTTCCTGCCCGACGCCTACAAGTCGCTGTGCGAGCAGCGGCTGCCGGAGGGCTGGGAGTGGCGCTGGGTGATCCAGGAGGACGGCGGTTCGCAGGACGTCCGTCCGTATGTGCCCGAGGACGAGCGGGTGACGTTCCGTCAAGGGCGGCGCGGCGGGCCCGGGGTGGCGCGCACGATCGCGCTGGCGCGGGCGAGCGGCGAGTACGTGAAGGTCCTGGACGCCGACGACCAGCTGGCGCCGGGTGTGCTGGCCCGCGATCTGGCGGTGCTGGAGGCCGACCCGGGCATCGGGTGGGCAACGTCGCGGGTGCTGGACCTGTGGCCGGACGGCTCGACGGCCGGCTTCCCGGGCGATCCGCCGGGCGGGCCGATCGAGCGGGGCGACGTGCTCGGCTTCTGGAAGGCGAACGGCTTCCGCGCGCCGGTCCACCCGGCGTCCCTCTTCGTGCGCCGGGAGCTGCTGGTTGCGCTCGGCGGCTGGATGGCGCTGCCCGCGTCCGAGGACACGGGACTGCTGCTGGCACTGAACGCGGTGAGCCGGGGGTGGTTCTCGGCGGAGGTGGGGCTCCTCTACCGGAAGTGGGAGGGCCAGGTGACGGGCCAGGCCCCGCACGTCGACCCCGGCGAGCGGGCGGCGCGGATGGCGGTGGCGGAGGCACGGGCGCTGGCACTGGCGGAGTTCGGCTGGAGGTATCCGGCGAACGGCGTGGCGTAGCCGCCGGCCCTCGCCCGGACGGGCACCGGCGGGCCGTTCAGGACGGGCCGCCGATCTCCTGGGCGAGGGTGACGACGTTTCCGGACGGGTCGTTGGCCGCGGCGACGCGATAGCGGGCGTCGGAGGTCTCCTGGACCGCCCCGAGGTCCAGGCCCCGCTCCGCGACGAGCCGGACCTCGTCGGCGACGTCCTCGACGGCCAGCGTCAGCATGGCGGAGCCCGCGCGGTCAGGCTCGTGCAGCAGCTGGATGGCGCCGCCCCGGGTGACCTCCCATTCCGCCAGCCCGCTCAGGGGGTCGCGGTCCGCCGGGCGGCCCCAGAGCCGCTCGTACCAGGCGCGGGCCGCTGCGAAGTCGGCGACGGGAATCACGGCGTAGACGGTCCTGATGGCCACGATGGGCACCCCTTTCATCCGTTTTCGCACCCTACTCAGTGCCCGTCGGATGTCGGCGGATGTCAGGGCAGCGCCTCGGCGTCCGTGCGCGAAAAGACCAGGTCGCTCTCCTCGGTGACCGGGGCCCGCCACCGCAGGGGCACCCGGTGGGGAGCGACGAGCGCGGGCGGATAGCTCGCGGGGTCGTAGTCGTTGGCCAGGCGGTAGGCGTGGAAGCCCGCTCGGGCCATGGTCTCCAGCAAGTCCTCGGCGCTGTCCCCGAGCGCGGCCATCCGCGCGGGCGTCACCTCGACCGTGATCTCCGCATCGGGCCGCAGCCGGCCCAGCAGGGGCGCGAGGCCCCGCACGACGGCTCCCTCCGCCCCCTCGACGTCGATCTTGATCACCCGGGCGCGTTCCAGCTCGCCCGGCGCGAGCAGTTCGGGAAGCGGAGCGGCGTCGACGTCGAAGACGGCCTCGGCGGGGCCGTCGTAGGGGACGACGCTGTTCGCGCCCGTGTTGCGCGAGCCGGCCAGGGTGAAGCTCAGTTTCCCGCGGCGGTCCGAGGCGGCGGCGTTGACGGCGCGGACGGTGCGGCAGCCGTTGAGCCGCACATGCCGCTCCAGGCGCCGGTGGCAGACGGGGGACGCCTCGACCGCCACGACCCGGCCCGTCTCCCCGACGAGCCGTGCGGCCAGGACGCTGAAGACCCCGATGTGGGCGCCGACGTCGACGAAGCAGTCACCGGGTCCGAGGCGACCGCGCAGCCAGCCGGTCAGATGGGGTTCCCAGGTGCCGAAGAGGTAGAGGTAGCGCTGTATCAGGTCCTCGGTGTCGACCGCGAAACGGGCGCCCGAGCGCGTCTCGACGACCCGTCGGCGCGGGTGGTCCCGCAGGTAGGGGTTCAGCACGCGCGCGGCGAGGGCCGCCTTGCCGAGGGTGCCGGGGGCGTGCCGTACGTAGCGGCTGCCGAGGGTGATCAGGGCTTCCGTGGCCGTGCCGCGACGACGGCTCATCCGGCCGGCGGGCCGAGGCGCTGTTCGGTGACCGTGATGGCCTGGGACGGGCAGCCCTCGACGGCCTTGTGGACCTCGGGCTCGCCCCCTCCGTCATCACGCCCCGGGACGATCGCGCCGTAGCCGTCCACCAGCATGAAGACGGAGGGGACCCGGTACGCGCAGTCGCCGGAGCCGTAGCAGCGCTCGGGGTCGACGGAGAGCTTCATTCCCACTCCAGACGCCTTCGGCCCGCGGGCCGGCGGGCGGATCGGAACCGACACCTACGTCCCTTCCCTGCCCGTCGGACCCGCCGCCGAACCGGAGGTGCCTACTCGGCGGCGCGCGTCAGCCAGTCGGCGACCGTGCGGACGGTCGTCTCGTCGAGCCGGTCCACGACGGCCCGTACGGCCGTCTCGTCGTCCGGGGCGAGGTCGTGGAGTCCGGCGCGGTTCAACGCGGCGAGGAGCACCTGGTGGCGGCGGTCGGTCAGGCGCTCGGTGAGCTTCGAGGGCTGCGCGGCGGTCCCGGAGCGCGGCTCGGGTGCGGGTACGGGGGCGGGGGCGGCCCGCCCGGCGGCGGACGCGTCGATCCGCTGCCAGGCGCCGTCCTTCGGGCCCCACAGCGAGACGACCGGATCCTGGCCGCGGGCCCGCAGGGTCTGGGTCATCTCCCCCATGGCGTACTGCACGGGGACCTGGTACGGCGACTCCGCGCCGATCCGCCAGGACGCGGAGGACGGCTCGTAGAACATCGCGACCCAGCGTGGAGCGCCCGTCGGCTGCGGGCTCTGAGGACGTGACGGCACTGGACATCACCCCTTCGGCATCGGCAGCTCGGACCATAACTGACGAGGCGTCAGATATCCAGGGCGGTCGGCACGACGCGGGACGGGACCCGGGCGTCGGCGAAGGGGGTCGCGGGCACCTCCCCGCTCAGCTGTTCCAGCTCTCGTCGTACGGGTCGGCGGGCGCCGGGACCGGCTCCGCCGTCGTGACCTCGATGAACGGGACGGGACCGCCGCCCACCGGGTCGCGGGTCCGTTTCGGGATATAGGTGCCGGTGATCTCCAGCCAGGTGTCCGGCTGCAGCACCGGCGGGACACGGCCGGCCAGCCCGATCTTCACCGGCTGGGCGTCCGCGGCGCAGCAGTTGAGCGTCATACGGACCAGGTACGGGGTGCCGGCCCGGTCCATCGCCACGAATCCCGTGATCCTGACCCGGCGATCGCGCAGGGAGCGGCCGTTCTCGTACACCGCCCGGCCCGCGTAGTCGACGACGGCCAGGCGGACGGGGTCGCCGGAGGGCAGCGGGGCGAAGGCCGGGGGCCGTTGCAGCGCCGTTCCGGCGCGCATCGCGCTGTACGAGCCGAGGGCCGGCGGGGCGATCAGGACCAACGCGAGGACCGGCAGGAGCAGGAGCCAGGCGACGCGCGGTTCGTGGTGGGGAACGGGACGCGCCCGCCGGCGCTCGTAGCGGACCGTCGCCACCGCCGCCGCGACCAGCACGACCCCCGCCACCAGCAGCAGGGGCCGCAGCCCCGCCTTCACGTAACGCAGCGACAGGTCCGTGGCGCCCGCGTGCAGCAGTGACACCCCGAGAAGGCACAGCACGGCGGCCTGCGCGTGCCGGTTCACAGCAGCACCGCCCCGGTCAGCACGGACACACCGACGGCGACGGCGAAGGTCGCCGGGGCGAAGCGGAGGGCGAAGCCGCGGCCGAACGTGCCCGCCTGCATGGCGAACAGCTTCAGATCGACCATCGGCCCCACCACGAGGAACGCCAGCCGCGCCGTGGGCGAGAACTGCGTCAGCGAGGCCGCCACGAACGCGTCCGCCTCCGAGCAGATCGACAGCAGCACGGCGAGCACCGCCAGGGCCAGCACCGCGACCACCGGGTTGTCCGCCGCTGCCCGCAGCCACTCCTCGGGCACGACCGCCTTCAGCGTCGCGGCCGCCATCGCGCCGATCACCAGGAACCCGCCCGCGTGCATCACGTCGTGCCGCACCGATCCCCAGAACGCCGCTCCCCTGCCCTGGCCCTCGTAGGAGGGACGCGCCGGAGGGCGCAGCCAGTCGGCGCGGCCCAGCCGCTGCCACAGCCACCCCATCGCGCAGGCCACGGCCAGGCTCGCGACGAACCGGGCGGCCACCATCTCCGGTTGCCCGGGGAAGGCGACCGCCGTCGCGGTCAGCACGACCGGGTTGATCGCGGGCGCGGCGAGCAGAAAGGTCAGCGCCGCCGCCGGGGCGACTCCCCGCCGGATCAGCGCCCCCGCCACCGGCACCGAGGCGCACTCGCAGCCGGGGACGACCGCTCCGGCCAGCCCCGCCACCGGTACGGCGGCGGCGGGCCGGGCCGGCAGCGCACGGGCGAAGACGGACGCCGGGACGAACACGGCGACCGCCGCCGACAGCAGCACGCCGAGCACCAGGAACGGCAGCGCCTGCACGACCACCGCGACGAACACCGTCGTCCAGCTCTGCATCACCGGCGCCGACAGCGCGCGGCGGATCGGTGCCTGGCCGAGCAGCAGCAGGAGCACGGTGACGGTGAGGACCAGCGGGGAACTCAGGTGCCAGCCGTCTTCCTTGCCGGCGGCGGGCGGTGCCGGCGTCGTCCGCGGCGTCGGGTCCGTCGACCGGGACGGGGGCGTCGGCGGCGGCTCGGGAAGGGTGACGGCCACGGGTGGGGTCCTCCGTTGCGCGGGGTGGCTCCCCTTCGATACGGCCGCTGCGGAACGGGCGTTCAATCCGTTGCCGGAACCATCCTCGCGGCGCGCCCGGCGGCCACGGGCCGCGCGGCCGTCTCGGAGCTCGTCCGGGAACTGCCGCCCGCCTCTGTGCCGCGCGCCGAGGACCGCGTGGTCCTGGCGGCGACCCGCCGCGGCCTCGCGGAACTCCTGGGCCGCAGACGCCGGGAGCGAACGGGGGCGTACGGCTCCGGGAGGCTCTCTCCGGGCCCAGCAGGGCGGATGGCGCGGGATGCTGGGCCCGGAAGAGAGACCTCACCGGGGAACGCCGCGGACGGCTGGACATCACGTCCGGCTGGACGCCCTGTCCGGCTGGACGTCACCTCCCGGTGGACGTCACTTCCCGGCAGCCGCCTTCAGGTGGCGCTCGGCGAAGTCCAGTTCCAGCCGCACCTGCTTGATGCGCTCGTCGACGACCAGCGAGCCGTGCCCCGCGTCGTAGCGGTAGACCTCGTGGACCGCGTCACGTGCCCGGAGGCGCTTGACGTAGTTCTCGATCTGGCGGATGGGGCAGCGCGGGTCGTTGACGCCGGCGGAGATGTAGACCGGCGCCTCGACCCGGTCGACGTACGTCAGCGGCGAGGACGCCTCGAAGCGCTCCGGGACCTCCTCCGGGGTGCCGCCGAGCAGCGTGCGGTCCATGGCCTTCAGGGCCTCCATCTCGTCGTGGTACGCGGTGACGTAGTCCGCCACCGGGACCGCGGCGATGCCCATCGTCCACGCGTCGGGCTGGACGCCGAGGCCGAGGAGCGTGAGGTAGCCGCCCCAGGAACCGCCGGTCAGGATCAGCCGGTCCGGGTCCGCGAGCCCCGAGCCGATCGCCCACTCACGGACCGCCGCGATGTCCTCCAGCTCGATCAGGCCGACCCGGTGCTTCAGGGCGTCCGTCCAGGCCCGCCCGTAGCCCGTCGAGCCCCGGTAGTTGACCCGGACGACCGCGTAGCCGTGGTCGACCCAGGCAGCCGGGCCCGCGGCGAACGAGTCGCTGTCGTGCCAGGTCGGGCCGCCGTGGATGTCGAAGACCGTCGGCAGCGGTCCCGTGGCCCCCGCCGGCTTCTGCACGAGTGCGTGGATCCGGCCCCCGGGACCCTCCACCCACACGTCCTCCACCGGCACCGAGCCCGGCGACTTCATGCCCGGCGGGTCGAGCACCACACCGCCCGTCGTGGAGCGCACGGACGACGGCTGTGCCGCCGACGACCACAGGTACTCCACGCTGCCGTCGGGCCGGGCCGTCGCCCCCGACACCGTGCCGGTCGGGGTCGGGATCCGCACCAGCTCGCGCGTGCCCAGGTCGTAGCGGAAGAGTTCGCCGCGCGCCTCGTGGCTGTGCCCGATCAGCAGGCCCGAGCCGTCCGGGTACCACTCGGCGCTCACGTCGCCGGGCAGTTCCAGCGCCAGGTCGGTCTCCTCGCCCGTGGCGATGTCCCAGACCAGCGGCTCCCAGCGGCCGCGCCGCTGGTGCCCGATCAGCAGCCGCGTGTCCCCGTCGACCGGCGCGAAGCCGAGGACCTCCAGGCCCAGCTCGACCGTGCCGCCCTTGGTGTCGTCGAGCTCGGCGACCGGCGTGCCGTCGGGGCGCAGTACACGCAGCGCGGAGTGCATGGCGTCGCCGTGCTCGGTGTGCTCGACGGCGATCAGCGAACCGTCACGGGAGAGGTCGCCCACGCCCGCGGACTCACGGTGCCGGTAGATCTCGACCGGCGCCTCGCCCGCGCGCGCGAGATGGATGGTCGTGCCGTCCTCGTCGGTGGAGCGTCCCACCACCGCCGTGCGCCCGTCCCGGCCGAGCGCGAGGCCCGCCGGGTAGGACGGATCGAGTCCCGGCACGGCCAGCTCGTCCTCCCCGCCCGTGAAGGGCTGGCGGCGCCACACGCCGAACTCGTCGCCGTCCTTGTCGTCGAACCACCAGATCCACGCGCCGTCCGGGGAGAGCAGTCCGTCCGTCGTGCCGTTCGGCCGGTTCGTCACCTGGCGCTGCTCACCCGTCGCGCGATCCCAGGCGTACAGCTCGTACGTCCCCGTCGCGTTGGACACGAACAGGGAGCGGTCGGGGGCGTCCTCCGCCCAGTCGGGCAGTGACACCCGCGGCGCCCGGAAGCGCTTCTCCCAGTTCGGCATGGCCTCGCGCCGCTCGGGCGAGGGGGACCCGTTGCTCTCAGTCATGACCCCATACTGCCCGCCCCGGCCCGGATCCCGCTCCCGAGGTCCCCAGCCTGTGGATAACTTCGGCACCCCGCGCCCTCGTCCGCCCCGCGCCCCCCGTACCTTTAGGGGCGTGTACCGGTTTCTGCTGACGCCCCGATGGTGGGGGATCAACGTCTTCGTGCTGCTCGCCATCCCCTTCTGCGTCTTCATGGGGTCCTGGCAGCTGAGCCGGTTCGAGGCACGCGTGGAGAATCACCGCAGCGCCGAGGAGCAGGCCGCCACGGACGGGCAGCAGGCCGCCCGCCCGCTGGAGGAGCTGCTGCCCGTCGACAAGGAGACCTCCGGCGACCCGACGACCGTCGGCGGCCGGTACGGCGAGCAGCTGCTCGTCCCGGACCGGGAGCTGGACGGCGAGCGGGGCTACTACGTGCTGACGCTGCTGCGCACCGACGGCGGCAAGGCCCTGCCCGTGGTGCGGGGCTGGCTGCCCGGTGAGCCCGGCGCCGCCGAGGTGCCGGTCCCGCCCCGCGGCGAGGTGACGGTCACCGGCGCGCTCCAGGCTTCGGAGCACCCCGGCGAGAACGGCGTCAGCGGGCGGACCGGGCTGCCGGCCGGCCAGACCGCGGCGATCAGCGCGGCCTCGCTGGTGAACCTCGTGCCGTACGACCTCTACGACGCCTGGGTCACGCTCGACGAGGGCGACTCGGGCATGAGGGCCGTACCGGTGGGCACGGCCCCGGACACCGGGCTCGACCTCAAGGCGTTCCAGAACCTGGGGTACACCGGCGAGTGGTTCGTCTTCGCCGGGTTCGTGGTGTTCATGTGGTTCCGGTTGTTCCGCCGCGAGGTGGAGTTCGTCCGCGACGGCGAGATGGGGCTGTCGGCCGAGGACACCGCCCCGGCCACCGCCCCCGCGACCTCCTCGGACGCCTACGGGACGGGCAGCACGCCCGTGCGGTAGACCGTCCCCGCGCAGGCGTTCGGCACCGTCGCCGAGACCGTCGGCGCTCCGGCCTCCGCCGTGTAGGTGGCGACGACGCTTCCGTCCTTCGTGCCGTCCTCGGTCATCAGCTGCGCGGAGGCGCCCGCGTCGCCGTTCGCGGAGCTTCCCGACGTCGTCGTCCCGGGGCCGTCCGTCGGCGTCGGATCGGGCGAGGGACCACCGGTCTCGCCGCCGTTGTCACCGCCCGGGTCGGTCGGGCAGGTCTCCGACGGCACCCAGGCGAACCGCACCTCGTAGGCCGCGCCCGGCTCCAGCACCAGCTGCGGGATCTCCAGGGCCGGGTCGGGCAGGCCGCCCGCCGCGTCGCCCGCGGTGTGCGCGGCGACGCTGATCCTGGCCGCGTCCGCCGCGCCCTGCGCGAGCGGGGTCACCGCGCCGGCGCCGCCGACCGTACAGCCGGCGGCGGAGACGTTGGTGATCCGGAACGTGCCGTACACCGTCCCGGCGGCGTCGGGGAGTTCGGCGGTCGCGGTGGCCGAGCCGAGCTGGGCCGCCGTGCAGATCGGTGTGGTGACCGCGCTGGTCGCGGACGGGTAGACGCCTTCCGTGCTGTCGTCGACGACTCCGCTGCTCGGGGACGCGGTGCCGCCCTCGTCGTCCTTCTCGGAACTGGTCGTGCCCGGGTCCTGGGCCGCGCCCGTGGAACCTCCGGAGCCGCCGCCCGTGCCCTCGGTGCCGCTGCCCTCACCCGCGCTGCCCTGCGTCTGCGACCCATGACCGGCGATCGAGGGGTTGGCGTCCGGGCCGGTGGAGTGGGAGACGTGCACCAGCGCGGGCACGGCGGTGCACACGAAGAGCGCGGCAGCCGCCATGCCGACGGCCGCCTGCCGCTTGCGCGCCCGGCGTGCGGGCACGGCCCGGCGCAGATGGTCCAGCGTGCCGTCGCGCGGTTCCATCTCCTGCACCGCCTGGTGCAGCAACCGGCGCAGTGCCGGCTCGTCCGAGTCGAACCCGTCGGGGCTCTGGTCGTCGAGGCCGTGGTTCACAGTTCCGTTCCCAGCGTGCGGTTGCTTCGGATCCTGCTCGTGCGCCTCGGTGGGCTCACGCAAGATATCGGATGAGGAGTCGTCGGACGCCCCGGGCGCCCGGCCCCACCGCGCGGGCTCTCCCCGCTCACGAGGCTCCCTCGTCATGCCGGCGCCTCCATCGCTATCCGCAGCGCGGCGATGCCCCGCGAGCCGTACGCCTTCACCGAGCCCAGCGAGATGCCGAGCGTCTCGGCGACCTGGGCCTCGGTCATGTCCGCGAAGTAGCGCAGGACCAGGACCTCGCGCTGCCGGCGCTGCAACCCCTTCATCGCCTTGATGAGGGAGTCCCGCTCCAGCTGGTCGTACGCCCCCTCCTCGGCGCTCGCCATGTCCGGCATCGGCTTGGAGAGGAGCTTCAGGCCGAGGATGCGGCGGCGCAGCGCGGAGCGCGAGAGGTTGACGACCGTCTGGCGCAGATAGGCGAGGGTCTTCTCGGGGTCGCGGACGCGTTTGCGGGCGGAGTGGACGCGGATGAACGCCTCCTGGACGACGTCCTCGCAGGAGGCCGTGTCGTCGAGGAGGAGCGCGGCGAGACCGAGCAGCGAACGGTAGTGCGTTCGGTAGGTCTCGGTGAGGTGGTCGACGGTGGTGCCGGCCGCCGCGGCGTCGTCGGCACCGTCACGCTGACCGGGGACGCGGGCGGGCCGCGCTGCGGGCATGGGCGCGATCACCGGGATGCCGCCGGACGAGCCGGGCATACGGGTGCGCACGGGCCGCCGGGGCGGCCGTAGGGCCGTGCCGCCGGCCACCGCGGGGAAGTCGAGTACCTCTGCCACGCCAGTTGGACACGTTCACCCCCGTGAGGGTTGTACGTGCCGGACATCACTCTTGTTCTCGCGTCAGGCAGCACGACCGACGGTGCCTCAAATGCCCTCATGCGCCCCGCTCTTCCCCTATGTCCCGCATGAGCGAGCGTCCCCACGCGCACTCATCGGCGTCCCCACGCCTCGGATCAAACGCGTCCCTGCAGCCCAGGAAGGGCGACGGCATAGACGCTCCCCGCCCTCCGCGCGGTTGCGGAGGACGGGGAGAAAAATCCTTACGTTGATCCTACAAATAGATCAGGTCATCGCCACGACACATTTTCCCTCAGGACGACTCCGCGGCAACAAGTTCGGCGATCTGCGCGGTGTTCAGCGCGGCACCCTTGCGCAGATTGTCCCCGCACACGAAGAGCTCCAGCGCGGTCGGGTCGTCCAGTGCCCGGCGCACCCGCCCGACCCACGTCGGATCGGTGCCCACCACGTCGGCGGGCGTCGGGTACTCGCCGGCCGCCGGATCGTCGCAGAGGACCACACCCGGCGCGGTGGCGAGGATCTCGCGCGCCCGGTCCACCGTCACCTCGTCCTGGAAGCGGGCGTGCACGGTCAGCGAGTGCGCCGTCACCACCGGCACCCGGACGCACGTCACGGCGACGGGCAGCCTCGGCAGGCCGAGGATCTTGCGGGACTCGTCCCGCAGCTTCATCTCCTCCGACGACCAGCCGTCCTCCATGAGGGATCCGGCCCACGGCACGACGTTCAGCGCGACCGGCTCCGGGAAGGGCCCGGTGTCGTCCCCGACGGCCCGCCGCACGTCACCGGGGTGGGTCCCCAGCTCCGTACCGGCCACCAGGGCCAGCTGCCGGCGCAACGTCTCGACGCCCTCCCGCCCGGCGCCGCTCACCGCCTGGTACGACGAGACCACCAGCTCGCGCAGGCCGAACTCGGCGTGCAGCGCGCCCAGCGCGACGATCATGGACAGCGTGGTGCAGTTCGGGGTGGCGACGATGCCGCGCGGCCGGGACCGCACCGTGTGCGGATTGACCTCCGGCACGACCAGCGGCACGTCCGGGTCCATCCGGAAGGCGGCGGAGTTGTCCACGACCACCACGCCCTTGGCCGCGGCGATCGGCGCCCAGTGCGCGGCGGTCTCGTCGTCGACGTCGAACATGGCGACGTCGACCCCGTCGAAGACCTCCTCGGACAGGGCCACCACCTCGACCTCCTCCCCGCGCACGGTCAGCTTGCGGCCGGCCGTGGACGGGGAGTCGACGAGACGGATCTCGCCCCAGATGTCCGCGTGCTGGGACAGGATCTGGAGCATGACCGCGCCGACGGCTCCGGTCGCCCCCACGACCGCGAGCGTCGGTCGTCCGGTCATCGGCCGGTGCCCCCATAGACCACGGCCTCATCGCTGTCGGAGTCGAGTCCGAAGGCGGTGTGCACGGCGCGCACGGCCTCGGCCACGTCGTCGGCGCGGGTGACGACCGAGATGCGGATCTCGGAGGTCGAGATGAGCTCGATGTTCACCCCGGCGTCGCTGAGCGCCTCGAAGAAGGCGGCCGTGACGCCCGGGTTCGTCTTCATCCCGGCGCCCACGAGCGAGATCTTGCCGATCTGGTCGTCGTAGCGCAGCGAGTCGAAGCCGATGCCCGGCTTGTTCTTCTCCAGCGCGTCGATGGCCTTGCGGCCCTCGGTCTTCGGCAGCGTGAAGGAGATGTCCGTCAGCCCCGTCGAGGCGGCGGACACGTTCTGCACGACCATGTCGATGTTGATCTCGGCGTCGGCGATCGCACGGAAGATCGCGGCGGCCTCGCCCGGCTTGTCCGGCACACCGACGACCGTGACCTTGGCCTCGGAGGTGTCGTGCGCGACACCGGAGATGATGGCCTGCTCCACGTGCTCTTCCCCTTGCTCGATCGGCTCGCTGCTGACCCACGTCCCCTGGAGTCCGCTGAAGCTGGAGCGGACGTGGATCGGGATGTTGTAGCGGCGGGCGTACTCCACGCAGCGGTGGAGCAGCACCTTCGACCCGGACGCCGCCAGTTCGAGCATGTCCTCGAAGGAGATCCAGTCGATCTTCCGGGCCTTCTTCACCACCCGCGGGTCGGCGGTGAACACACCGTCGACGTCCGTGTAGATCTCGCAGACCTCCGCGTCCAGCGCGGCGGCCAGCGCGACCGCCGTGGTGTCGGAGCCGCCGCGGCCGAGCGTGGTGATGTCCTTGGTGTCCTGGCTGACGCCCTGGAAACCGGCGACGATGGCGATGTTGCCCTCGTTCAGCGAGTCCCGGATCCGGCCCGGCGTGACATCGATGATCCGGGCTTTGTTGTGGACCGAGTCGGTGATGACACCTGCCTGGCTGCCGGTGAAGGACTGGGCCGAGTGGCCCAGGTTCTTGATCGCCATGGCCAGCAGGGCCATGGAGATCCGCTCTCCGGCCGTCAGCAGCATGTCGAGCTCGCGGCCGGCAGGAATCGGCGATACCTGTTCGGCGAGATCGATCAGCTCGTCCGTCGTGTCGCCCATCGCGGAGACCACCGCCACCACCTGGTGGCCGTTCTTCTTGGCTTCCACGATCCGCTTGGCGACGCGCTTGATGCCCTCGGCATCGGCTACGGAGGAGCCTCCGTACTTCTGCACGACAAGGCCCACGTGCGCTCCTCGCTCAATCCGTCGTATTTTCCGCCGTGCACGGATACGCATGTGCACGGCGGTCGGCTCAGTCTAACGAGCGGCCGAAAACCACCTTCGCGATATCGCATGGTGAGATCCCCGCCGCCTGTTCCGGAGAGGCACATGCCCGCGGGGGCCCGAGGCCACTCGGAAAAGTGCCTGGCATCACACAAAGCACTCGTCGCGTGTGCCGTGGACCGGCTTTCGGGCGCGCCGCGCTACTTCACCCGCACGCCCAGCGGCGCCGCGATCTCCTGCTGCATGACCTTGCCGGCCTCGATCTCCAGCGTGTCGTCGCCCACGCCCTGGTCGGTGTCCAGGCCGTCGAGCTCCGCCAGCGGCTGGTTGAGGCGGACGTGGATGAGGACCGACTGCAGGGCGCGCAGGGTCGCCGACGCCGTGGGGCCCCAGTTGGAGAAGTAGGAGAACTGCCACCACCACAGGGCCTCCGTGGTGCGGCCCGCGCGGTAGTGGGCCATGCCGTGGCGAAGGTCGGTGATGATGTCCGCCAGATCGTCGGAGACGCGGGCCGGCACCGGGGCCTCACGCGGCTCGTAGGGGTCGAACACCTCGGAGTAGACGTCGATCGGCTCCAGCAACCGGGCCAGGTTCTCCCGGAGTTCGTCCACGTCCGGCTCGGGGCCGGAGTCGGGCTCGTAGCGCTCGTCCGGGACGATGTCCTCGTGGGCGCCCAGACGGCCGCCCGCCAGCAGGAGCTGCGAGACCTCCAGCAGGAGGAAGGGCACGGCCGAGGCCGGCTCGTCGCCCCTGGCCACCTCGGTCACGGCCACCAGGAAGCTCTCGACCTGGTCCGCGATCTGGACCGCGAAGTCGTCCGGGTCCCGCGTCGTGGAGTGCAGCGTGGCGTCAGACATCTAGGAGTCGTCTCCCCTCGAAGGCGCGGCCGAGGGTCACCTCGTCCGCGTATTCCAGGTCGCCGCCCACTGGGAGGCCGCTGGCCAGGCGGGTGACCTTCAGGCCCATGGGCTTGATCATGCGAGCGAGGTACGTGGCCGTGGCCTCGCCTTCGAGATTGGGATCCGTGGCCAGGATCAGCTCGGTGACCGAGCCGTCGGCGAGGCGGGCCAGCAGTTCCCTTATCCGCAAGTCGTCCGGGCCGACGCCCTCGATGGGGCTGATGGCACCGCCGAGCACGTGGTACCGGCCGCGGAACTCGCGCGTGCGCTCGACGGCGACGACGTCCTTGGGCTCCTCGACCACGCAGATCACCGACAGGTCGCGGCGGCTGTCACGGCAGATCCCGCACAGCTCCTCCTGCGCGACGTTGCCGCAGGTGGCACAGAAGCGGACCTTCGCCTTGACCTCCAGGAGGGCGTGCGCGAGCCGGCGGACGTCCGCCGGCTCGGCCTGCAGCACATGGAAGGCGATCCGCTGGGCACTCTTGGGACCGACGCCGGGAAGCCGCCCCAGTTCGTCGATGAGGTCCTGGACCACGCCTTCGTACAACGGACTGCCGCCCTTCCTCAATGCTGTTGGTACGTACGGTAGTTTCCCGCGGCCCGTCTTAGAAGGGCAGTCCGGGGATGCCACCGCCGCCGAGCCCCTGGGCCAGCGGGCCCAGCTTCTGCTGCTGGAGGGTCTGCGCGTTCTCGTTGGCCGCGTGCACGGCCGCCACGACCAGGTCGGCGAGGGTCTCGGTGTCCTCCGGGTCCACCGCCTTCGGGTCGATCCGCAGGGCGCGCAGCTCCCCGGCGCCGGTCACCGTGGCCCGTACCAGACCGCCGCCCGCCTGGCCGTCGACCTCGGTCTGCGCCAGTTCCTCCTGCGCCTTCGCCAGGTCCTGCTGCATCTTCTGGGCCTGCTGCAGCAGCTGCTGCATGTTGGGCTGGCCACCACCGGGGATCACGATCAGCTCCTCTTCCGGGGCTCACGAGCACGGGATTTTCCCGTTCAGCACGAGCCTACGTGGTCCACGCGGCCGTCGCCCCAGCACTCTTTCGAGTGAGAGGACTGCATTTCCTATACCTGATCAAGGCCCACTTCCGGGCGGAAAACAGAGGAAAGCAGGCCCTTCGCCACCCATTGGGCGGTAGGAAGGGTCACGGCGCATCGGCGTCACCATCAGGCGGGATGTCGCGACGACGCACGCGCCGTAACGATGTGTCACGCACCGTGATCAGTTGTGGTCGATAGGGAGTGCCGGGTGGGTCAGCCGGAGATGCAGCCCGAGGGTCCGCCTCAGGACGGGCGGGGCGAGGGCGCGGCCGGGCTGCGGCCGGGGGATCTGGCCGGGCGGTCGTTCCCGCTCGGGGACTGGGCGGAACCCGCCCTGCGCCTGGACGAGCTGTACCGCTGGGTGGAGCGGGGGGCGCTGGACACGGCGGCCTGGTACCTCGCCGACCGGGTGTGGAAGCGGCGGCAGGCCCGGGTGCTGCGGTGCGGGGCGGCGGCGGGGGCCGTGACCGGGGCCGCGCTGCCCATCCTCGACCTGACCGGCGTGGTGGGCGGGGTGGCGCCCTGGGGGTATCTGGCGCTGCTCCTCGGGGCGTCCTGCGTGGCGGTGGACCGCTATTTCGGGGTGACGTCCGGGTGGATGAGGGACGTGGCGACGGCGCAGGCCGTGCAGCGCAGGTTGCAGGCGTTGCAGTTCGACTGGGCGGCGGAGAGCGTGCGCGAGGTGCTGGGGCCCACCGAGGGGACGGCCGGTGAGGCGGCCGAGCGGTGCCTGGGGGTGCTGCGCAGGTTCTCGGAGGACGTCACGGAGCTGGTGCGCACCGAGACGACGGACTGGATGGGGGAGTTCCGGTCCGGGCCGGCGCTCGGCATCCAGTCGGCGCTTGCCTCGGGTGGCCGTCCCGAGGGGACGGGCGGGCAGGGCAGGTTCCCCCTGCCCCCGGGGGCGGGGGCGCGCCCCAACATGCCCCGGCAGCGGCCGCCCGAGCCGCGCTGACCGGCGCGTGTGCGCGCCCCCGTCGCGCGCGGGACGGCGTCACCCGCACAGGCCCGGATCACGCAGGCACGGCAGGTGCCCCTTGTCCCGAATGACGCTCTGGCTGGTGGACTCGCCGACATAGGCGAGGAAGCTGGCGGCGAGGGAGCCGGGCCGGGGCGTGCCGTAGGTGTAGGCGTACTCGACGTCCTTGTACGGGTAGCGGCTGCCGCCCAGCTCGATCTGCCGGTCGTCGGGCCGGTCGCCGCCCAGGGACACCCGGTGCACGTCGTCGCCCCGCTCCCTGGCGAGGCCGAGTTCGCTGTAGCCGATGGCGCCGGGCTGTTCCTCGACCTTGTCCAGCACCGCCGCCGTCGAGCCGAGTTCGCAGCGCGTGACACCGTCACCGGCCGGTACGGGGGGCCGGCAGTCCAGCGAGGTGCTCGGCGCCCGCTCCCAGCCGCCCAGCACCCGGTCCTGGAAGATCTGCCGTGTGCCCGACTCGTCGCCCCGGCTGACCAGGACGATCGGCAGGCCGGCGATCTCCTCGACACCGGGGACCACCTGCCCCCAGCGCTGGTACCGGCCCGCGTAGATGTCCCGCACCTCCTCCAGGGACAGTCCGTGCGCGCCGAGTTCGACGTCCTTGTGGACGACGAGGGTGAAGACGGAGAGCGCGACCCGCTCCCCCGTGAGGTCCCAGCGTTCACCCATGGGGCCGTCCGAGAAGGCGATCACCGACCGGGCGGCGTTCTCCGACTGCTCGCCCAGCGCGGCGAGTTCGGCGACGCCGTCCTCGCTGCCCCGCGCCTCGACGGCGATGTCGGCACCCTCGCACTTGTTCTCGTACTGCTCGGCGAGGGTGCTGACGACGGGCTCGAAGGCGGTCGATCCCGTGACCCGAAGTTCGCCCTGCTCGCACTCGATCGGGTTGCCTTCCCGCAGCACGATGATGCCCGCGAGCAGGACCAGGGCGACGGTGAGCGCGGCACTGAGCAGCCGTGCGGGGGCGGTGAACGTGCGCTGCTTCTCGTCGGGCTTGGGGGCGCTGTTGCGGTGGACCTTGCCGTCCCGGAGGCCACCGATCAGCCTGACCTCGCCCTCCGCCCGCCCGCCCGAGAGCAGCACCAGCAGCTTGAAGTGGTCGCCGGGGTTGAGCGGGACGCGGGGGATGTTCACGGTGCTGCCGACGTGCTCGAAGCCGTTGGCGTTCGTGAAGTGGCTGTTGATGTGGTCGATGCCGGACGGCTGGGTGACCGCGACCGCCTGGACCGTGCGTCCCGTGAAGTCGGCGGTCAGGCCGTGGACCTCGGACGAGGTGTAGTCGTTGTCGGCGACGCTCTGGGAGCCGTCGTTCTCGATGCGCAGCAGGACCAGCGAGGCGTCGGCCATGTTGGGGACGTCGAAGTCGCCGAGGCGGGGGTTGGAGTAGCCGTCGCCTATGGGGCTGTCCATCTGCACGCGGTAGCCGATCAGCTTGCGGCGCGGCACCCGGCGGTCGTACAGGAACATCACGACCGGCACGAGGAGACCGAGGAGGGACGTGCCGACGGCGATGACGTTCTCGATGTTCAGCGACTCCACCACTGGTGGTCCCCCGCCACTCCCGGAGCTTGCATGGTGGGGTCACCGTACGTCTGTCCGAACCGCACGTCAGCGCCCTCCCGGCATTGTTCGCTGGGCGTTCAACTTCCGGCCGGGCCGCCCGACTTCGCCCGGTTCACGGTGTCCGTCACCGGCGCCGGTACGTCAGTTTCTCGCCGGTGGTCGCGTTGACGCGTTCCAGGCTGCCGTCCGGCCGGAGAGTGATCTCGGTGGCCTCGCCCGGCGCGCAGGCCGTGGGCGGTCGACCGACCGTCACCGTGGACGGGCCGAGCCGCACCGGGCCGTCCGCGCCCGGCGGCTGGGCCAACTCCGCCTGGAACACGCAGTGGTAGCTGCCGCCGTCCTCGGCGGTCCCGTCCGCCACGAGGGACAGGACGGTGTCGCCGACCTCGCCCTGCTGGAGGGTGAGCCGCCGGGTGTGCTGCCCGTTCGCGTTGTCGATCGTGGTCGCCCAGGTGCCGAGGTAGCCGGCCGGTATCCCGCCGTCGGCGGACGGGGACGGGGACGAGGCCGGTGGTGAGGGCGCGGGCGCCGGGGCGGACTCCTCGGGGCCGGCGGGTGCGGAGGCGCTCACGGGTGCGGTGGCGGTAGGGCCGGCCTGCGGGTCGTCGCGGCCGCCGTCCATCACCGCGTACACCGTCCCTCCGGCGGCGAGCGCGACGACCAGTGCCATGGCGACCAGCGCGACGGTGGCGCGGCTGCTTCTCCGGGGCTCCCCGGGGATGCCGGCGGGAGGGGTTCCGTAGGGAGTCGTGGCACCGGGACCGCCGCTGTAGGGGCCGTACGGACCGTTGCCGTAGGGGCCGTTGCCGTAGGGGCCGGCGGGGTGCGGGGCGCCCGCGTACTGCTGCGGCGGACCCGCTCCCGGTGGGGGTACCGGGCCCTGCGGCTGTTGGGGATGGCCGTGCCCCTGCTGCGGATATCCGTACGCCGGGTGCGGTGGGACCGGTGGCGCGGCGCCCGCGGCCTGCGTCGGCATGCGGTCCAGCGGCTGCGCCCCGCCGTCCCGCGCCCCGGCCGCCGGTGCCGCCTCGTCGGCGGTGGAGGCGTGCTCGGGTGAGGTGCCCCGGTCGGTGTCGGCACCCCCCGCGGCCTCCGGGTCCTCCGTGTCCAGCAACCGCACGGCGTGCCGCCCGAGTTGGGCCACCAGCGCGCCCGGCAGCCAGGGGTCCCGGGACCGCCCGCCCGCGACCGTGTCCCCGGCGCCCGTGCGACGCAGGACGTCGTCCAGGGTGGGGCGCGCCTCCGGGTCCTTGCGCAGGCAGTGGCGTACGAGGTCGGCGACCCCCTCGGGCACGCCGTCCAGGTCGGGTTCCTCCTGGGCGATGCGGAACATCAGGGCGTGCACCCCGCTGTCGGTGCCGCCGAAGGGGAGGCGGCCGGTGGCGGCGTAGGCGAGGACGGAGCCGAGGCAGAACACGTCGCAGGCGGGCGTGACGCGGTCACCGCGCACCTGCTCGGGGGCCATGAAACCGGGTGAGCCGACGAGCGCGCCGGTCCGGGTCAGTCCGCCGTCCGTCACGGTCTCCATCGCCCGCGCGATCCCGAAGTCGATGACCCGGGGGCCGTCGATGGTGACGAGCACGTTGGACGGCTTGAGGTCACGGTGCACGATCCCGGCGGCGTGGATGTCCTTCAGCGCGTGCGCGAGCCCGGCCGCCAGGATCCGTACCGAGCGCTCGGGCAGCGCCCCGTGGTCCCGCCCGACGACCTGCTGCAGGCTCGGACCGGCGACATAGCCGGTGGCCACCCAGGGCACGGCCGCCTCGGTGTCGGCGTCGAGCACGGGCGCCGTCCAGTCGCCCCCGACCTGCCGCGCGGCCCGCACCTCCTGACGGAACCGCGCGCGGAACTCCTCCTGCGCGGCGAGCTCGCGCCGCACCAGCTTGACCGCGACGGTCCGCCCCCGGTCCGAACGCGCCACGTACACCTGCCCCATGCCGCCGGCGCCGAGCCGCGCGAGCAGCCGGTAGCCGCCGATCCGCGGTGGATCCCCAGGCCCCAGTCCGTCCACGGCGAACCCCTCCCCCACCCCTGTGCGTTGACCGAAGAATAATGCGGCGGTACGGGGAGACGGCGAGTCCGCTTTCCATGGTTCCTTAACGGGTTCGGCGACCGGTTCCGGGGCTGGTTCAGCGGTCGGTCACGGCGCCGGTACCAAGGTCGGTCACGGCGCCGGTACCGAGGTCGCTCCCGGGGCGGGCACCGTCGTCGGCTCCGGGGCGGGTCGCGGGGCGGCTTCCACGACCGGCTACCGGGCCGGCCGCTCCCCGGGCGGGCCCCGCCCGGGCCCGCCGTCATCGACAACCTGTCGCGGATCGGGCGAGACCGCAGACAGGACGCCGATGTCGCGGCCGTATCCCGGACATTTACCCTCGGCCGCATGACCCCTCAGCCCTCTCCCGCCACCGGCGCAGCCGTGAAGGCCGCGGACCGCGCGCATGTGTTCCACTCCTGGTCCGCGCAGGAGCTCATCGACCCGCTCGCCGTCGCCGGTGCCGAGGGGTCGTACTTCTGGGACCACGACGGCAACCGCTACCTCGACTTCACCAGCGGCCTCGTCTTCACCAACATCGGCTACCAGCACCCGAAGGTCGTCGCCGCGATCCAGGAACAGGCCGCGAGCCTGGCCACCTTCGCGCCCGCCTTCGCCGTGGAGGCACGCTCCGAGGCCGCCCGGCTGATAGCCGAGCGCACCCCGGGCGACCTCGACAAGATCTTCTTCACCAACGGCGGCGCCGACGCCGTCGAGCACGCGGTGCGGATGGCCCGGCTGCACACCGGCCGGCCGAAGGTGCTGTCGGCGTACCGCTCGTACCACGGGGGCACCCAGCAGGCCGTGAACATCACCGGCGACCCGCGCCGCTGGGCCAGCGACAGCGGCACCTCCGGCGTCGTGCACTTCTGGGGGCCCTTCCTGTACCGCTCCCGCTTCTACGCCGAGACCGAGGAGCAGGAGTGCGCGCGGGCGCTGGAGCACCTGGAGACCACGATCGCCTTCGAGGGCCCGGCGACGATCGCCGCGATCGTCCTGGAGACGATCCCGGGCACCGCGGGGATCATGGTGCCGCCGCCGGGGTATCTGGCGGGTGTCCGCGAGATCTGCGACAGGCACGGCATCGTCTTCGTCCTCGACGAGGTGATGGCGGGCTTCGGGCGCACCGGTGAGTGGTTCGCGGCGGACCTCGCCGGCGTCGTGCCCGACCTGATGACCTTCGCCAAGGGCGTGAACTCCGGCTACGTGCCGCTCGGCGGCGTCGCGATCTCCGCCGAGATCGCCGCGACCTTCGGCCGGCGGCCCTACCCGGGCGGACTGACCTACTCCGGCCACCCTCTCGCCTGCGCCGCCGCCGTCGCGACGATCAACGTGATGGCCGAGGAGGGCGTCGTCGAGAACGCCGCGCGGCTCGGCGCCGACGTCGTCGGTCCGGCACTGCGCGAGCTGGCGCAGCGGCACCCCTGTGTGGGCGAGGTGCGCGGCACCGGCATGTTCTGGGCCCTGGAACTGGTGCGGAACAAGGAGACCCGCGAGCCGCTGGTCCCGTACAACGCGACCGGCGAGGCGGGCGCGCCGATGGCCGCGTTCGCCGCGGCGGCCAAGGCGGGCGGGGTGTGGCCGTTCGTGAACATGAACCGCACGCACGTCGTGCCGCCGTGCAACGTGACCGAGGCCGAACTGAAGGAAGGGCTCGCGGCGCTGGACGCGGCCCTGTCGGTGGCCGACCAGCACACCGAGTAATCACGGCACGGCATCCGAGCGCGTATGGTGGCGTGCTCGTGGACCCGCACCACGAGCACGCCCCCCGCGCGCGACGAGGAGACCGCCCGACCATGCCCGGCAATGGCGCCGTGACCCGCAGCACCCTGCGGCAGCAGATCGCGGACGCGCTACGCGACGAGGTGCTCGCCGGGCGGCTCCAGCCGGGGCAGGAGTTCACGGTCAAGGAGATCGCCGACCAGTACGGGGTCTCCGCGACGCCGGTCCGCGAAGCGCTGGTCGACCTGTCCGCGCAGGGCCTTCTCGACGCGCTCCAGCACCGCGGTTTCCGGGTGCGCGAGTACTCGTTCGCCGACTTCAGCGGGCTGGTCGAGGCGCGCAGCCTGGTCATAGACGGTATGTTCCAGGCCCTGGAGCAAGGCGTCGGCGGGCCGCCCCGGTTCCAGGATCCGGGCGATCCGCACACGGCCACCGGACTCGCGGGCGTACGGCGGCGCGGTGAGGAGGCGCAGCGCGCCGCGGGCGCCGGGGACCTCTCCGTGCTGGTCGGCTACGACCTGCGGTTCTGGCGGGAGTTGAGCAGCCTGTTCGGCAACCCCTACCTGGTGGACTTCCTGCACCGGCTGCGTGTGCAGTCCTGGGTGTGCGCCGTGCAGCATCTGCGCCGGCTCCCCGATCTGCGCGGTCAGCTGTGGGCCGGCCACACCGAACTGATCGACGCGCTGTCCCGGCGCGACACCGAGGCGGCGCGCTCCCTCGTCGCCGCGCACAACGCGCACGCGCTGGCTCTGATCGAACGGCTGGCAGACGGCTGACGTGGGTATGGGTCCTGCACGCGGGGCCCCACCCCGCACCACACGGACTACTCTTCTTCGACCGACGTGCACCGCGCCGCCCGTGACACCACCCCGCGCCGCCTGCGTGATGAGGAGCCCTCTTTTGGCCTGTGACCTGTGGCTGGTACCGCTCGTCGACGTGTTGTGCCACACGCCCGACAACCCGTTCGCCGAGGAACTCGCGCAATACAACAAGGTGCTCGCCGAGGCCGGGCTGCCGCCGGTGCCGGTGTACCAGTACATGCCGGGCCTGTCCGGCGAGGTCGCCCCGGTGGCGGGCTTCGACTACGACGCGCTGCACTTCCTGCGCCGCGCCTACCTCCTCCAGGTGTGCGGCCTGCCGGTGGCGCCGGTCGACGACCTGGGCGGCGACTACGAGCAGCTCCTGGAGATGTTCGAGGCCACGGCCCAGCAGTCCCACCTGGTCTGGCACTACGACCACGCGGGCGCCTACGTCCCGCTCGACTTCCCGCACCCGCTGGCCGACGACGAACTCCTCGCGGGCGGGGGCCCGCTGGGCTCCTCGCAGGCGCTGCTGCGCGAGCTGGAGTTCGTGGCCCCGTCGATCGGCATCGACCCGGCCAATCCGCCGGCCGCCCCCCAACCCCCCTCGGCCCCCACGGAGTTGGAGGAGCCGGCCGTGCCCGCCCCGTACGACCCGAGCCCGTTCGCCCGCGAGCGCCACGTCTGGCTGGGCCTGCACGCGGCGGCGACCCGGAGCCTGGCGCAGGGTTCGATGATCGTGTTCAGCTGAGCGGCCCCGCCCCACGGCACCGGCTCACGACCGGCCGATGACGACGATCACGGGTGGCCACAGCACTCCGGCCGCCATCAGCAGCGACGGCCCGAGATGGACCGGGCACACCCGCAGGGGCGCCCGGTGATGGCGGGCCACCTCGAAGACGGCGGGGTCGGAGCACTCCGACCCCGCCGCGTCGGCGCCCTCACCGCCGTACGGGCCGAGGCACGGCACGATCGCGTGGTCGCTCATACGCCGATTGCACCGCCCCCGACGGACGCGCGCCCGCCGGACGCACCCGGAGGGCGTAGCGGCGGGCGCGGACGCGGCGGCGGACCGGAGCGGAAGGCGGCCTACAGGAACGAGTTGATCTCGATCGTCTCGTCCCGGCCCGGACCCACGCCGATCGCGGAGATCGGGGCGCCGGACATCTCCTCCAGCGCCTTCACGTAGGCCTGCGCGTTCTTCGGCAGGTCGCCGAAGGACTTGGCCTTGCTGATGTCCTCCGACCAGCCGGGCAGCATCTCGTAGACCGGCTTCGCGTGGTGGAAGTCCGACTGCGAGTAGGGCAGCTCCTCGACGCGCCTGCCGTCGATCTCGTACGCCACGCAGACCGGGATCTGCTCCCAGCCGGTCAGGACGTCGAGCTTGGTCAGGAAGAAGTCCGTCAGGCCGTTCACCCGGGTCGCGTAGCGGGCGATCACCGCGTCGAACCAGCCGCAGCGGCGGTCCCGGCCGGTGGTCACGCCACGCTCACCGCCGATACGGCGCAGCGCCGCGCCGTCCTCGTCGAACAGCTCCGTCGGGAACGGGCCCGCGCCGACGCGGGTCGTGTAGGCCTTGAGGATGCCGATGACGCGGCTGATCTTCGTGGGGCCGACGCCGGCACCCGTGCAGGCACCGCCCGCCGTCGGGTTCGACGACGTCACGAACGGATACGTGCCGTGGTCAATATCCAGGAGGGTGCCCTGGCCGCCCTCGAACAGGACGACCTTGTCCTGTTCCAGGGCCTGGTTGAGGACCAGGACGGTGTCGGCGACGTAGGGAGCGAGCTTGTCGGCGTAACCGAGCAGTTCCCCGACGACCTGGTCGACGGCGATCGCGCGGCGGTTGTAGAGCTTGGTGAGGATCTGGTTCTTGACGTCGAGCGCCGCCTCCACCTTCTGGGTGAGGATCGACTCGTCGTACAGGTCCTGGACCCGGATACCGACGCGGTTGATCTTGTCGGCGTAGGTCGGGCCGATGCCGCGGCCCGTCGTGCCGATCTTGCGCTTTCCGAGGAAGCGTTCCGTCACCTTGTCGACCGTCACGTTGTACGGCGTGATGACATGCGCGTTACCGCTGATCAGGAGCTTGGACGTGTCGACGCCACGCTCGTTCAGCCCGCTCAGCTCGGAGAGCAGGACAGACGGGTCGACGACGACACCGTTGCCGATGACCGGCGTGCAGCCGGGGGACAGGATTCCGGAAGGAAGGAGGTGGAGTGCGTACTTCTGGTCGCCGACGACGACCGTGTGGCCGGCGTTGTTGCCGCCCTGGTAGCGCACTACGTAGTCGACGGAACCGCCTAGCAGGTCCGTCGCCTTTCCCTTGCCTTCGTCACCCCACTGAGCACCGAGCAGCACAAGTGCGGGCACGCGCGTACACCCCTTCCGGGCGGGGCATGTCCAGGGTCAGAGGCGAACGTGACGGGTCGTACCGCCGCGTGCCCCGCGACCTTCGTCGGCCGCGACCGTCGGACCGGGTGCCCCGGAATAGACGAAGCCCCTGGCGCAATAGCGCAAGGGGCTCTTGCACAAAGATGCTACCCGAGGAAGCGAGGCATGACCGAGGTGGCGACTTCTCCGAGGTCCGATCAGCTGCTGGTGATCATCGATCCGGTCGCTCGGAGGACGGACGGGGAGTCCGTCCGTATCGCGAAAGACGTACTCGGCGGGGGCGCCGCCACCAAGGTCTGCCTCCCGGAGGGACCGGAGGAGTTCGCCCGGATGCTGGCCCGCAGGGGGTCCCGGCGGCCGGTGCTGATCGGCGACGACCGCGCCCTGGTGCGCACGGTGGCCCTGTTGCACCGGCAGCGGGAGCTGGCCGGAAGTGTGCTCTCGCTCGTTCCCGTCGGACCTGTCCTCGGCCTCGCCACCGCACTGGGCGTGCCGGTGAGCACCGTGGCGGCTGCCCGGGCCGTGCTGGAGGGGGCCGAACGACGCCTGGACCTGCTCGTCGACGACAGCGACGGCGTGGTGCTGGGCGCCTTGCGGATTCCGCCGGTGCCCCGGGACGAGGACGGCGCGGTCCCGGTGCGGGCACCCTGGCTGCGCACGTACCAGTCCCTGGTGCGCACGCTGGTGGCGGCCCGTCCGGTGCGGTCGGCGTCGGTACCCGCGCCGGGACCGGCGCGGCTGCGGATCGAGGTCGACGGGGCGACGCTGGTCGATCTGGGCCAGCCGGTCGAGGCCGTCTCCGTCGCCCCGGACGGCTCCGGCGCCGCGGAGATCGAGGTGCGCCCGCTGTCGGTCGGCGCGGAGGCCACGCCTCTGCGCGCACAGGGGCGGACGGTGACCGTCTCCGGGGCGGACTTCCGCTACGGCTCGGACGCGGGCGTCAGCGGGCCGGTGCGGACCCGGACGTGGCGGGTGCGGGAGCGCGCCTGGGGGCTGACCCTGCCCGGGGGGTGAGGCCGCGCAGCGCTCCGCATCGCCGCCTCGGTCCTGCTCCGCGGGGCCGGCGGGGTTGCGGCGGCGGGACGTGATCAGCGGCTGACGGCGTGGGTCAGTCGACGTACTGTTTGAGTTTCTCGGTGTCCAGCTCGATGCCGAGAGGGTCGGGGAGGAGAAGCACAGCGCCGAAGGGCACCGTGCGGCTGTTCCGATATCCCACGCCCGGGTCCGGGTCGCTGTGCAGCTTGACCGTGCAGGAGTCACGATCGATCAGCAGGTACGACGGAATGCCCGCCGCCCCGTAGGCCACGGGCTTCTCGAGCCGGTCCCGCTGATCTGTGTCGGAGTCGTACGAGGTGACTTCGAGGACAAGGAGCACACCGCTCGGATCCGCCCACTCACCATGCCCGGCGAAGTGTTCCTCGGGTACCAGCACGGCGTCAGGACGAGCCCGCCCTTCGCGGTACTTCTCCACTCGCAGCCCTCGCCCCTGGTAGAGGTCGAGGTCAGGTCGAGCCTGCATGCACCGCTTGCTCAACCACACCACGATCGTGTCGTGGTCCCCGTCGGCCACCTTCTTGACCCCGATCCGCCCGTTGATGAACTCGAACCTGACGGCGTCGCCGGTCTCCTTGGTCGCGAACTCGGCGATCCTCTCGAATTCCTCCACCGACATCTGGGACGTCTGCGACGTGCGCTCTGCCATGACCGTCATGGTGCACCCCCTTTCGGGTCGGAGCCAGTGTGGTCGGCAACCGGTGGCCATCGACCAGGAACGCCGTGTGCTCAGCCGAACGGGTGATCACCTCACCTCCACGCTCAGGCCCTCAAGGCCGCGGATCACGAAGTTCGGCTTGCGCTCCGGCTCCGCCGCGAGCGTCAGGGTCGGGGCCAGCTCCAGCAACGCCCGCATCGACGCGGCCAGTTCGATACGGGCCAGCGGGGCGCCGATGCAGTAGTGGATGCCCGCGCTGAAGGAGATGTGGGGGTTCTCCGCACGGGTGAGGTCCAGGCGTTCCGGGCTGCGGAAGACCTGGTCGTCATGGTTCGCGGAGCCGAAGAGCATCGCCACCTCCGCGCCCCTCGGGATCGTGGTGCCGTCGATCTCGATGTCGTCCAGGACCCAGCGCTCGAAGAGCTGGAGCGGGGTGTCGTAGCGCATCAGCTCCTCGACGGCGGAGGGGACGAGGGAGTGGTCGGCGCGGAGGGCCGCCAGCTGGTCCGGGTTGCGGAACAGCGCCCACCAGCCGTTGACCGTGGCGTTCACGGTCGCCTCGTGGCCCGCGTTCAGCAGCAGCACGGCCGTCGAGATCATCTCCTGCTCGGTCAGCCGGTCCCCCTCGTCGTGCGCCGCGATCAGGCCGGAGACGAGGTCCTCGCCGGGCTCCTCGCGGCGCCGGGCGATCAACTCCCGCAGGTACTCGGAGAACTCGACCGAGGCGCGTACCGCCCGCTCGGCCGTCTCCGGTGACGGGCTCAGCTCGTACATCCCGCAGATGTCCGCCGACCAGGGCCGCAGCGGCGCCCGGTCCGACTCGGGGATGCCGAGCATCTCGGCGATCACCGCGACCGGCAGCGGCTCCGCCACGTCCGTCAGCAGGTCCCCGCCGCCCGCCCCGGCCAGCGCCGCGACGAGATCGCCGGCCAGCTTGTCCACGTAGGGCTTCAGCCGCTCCACCGTGCGCGGGGTGAACGCCTTCGACACCAGGCGCCGGATCCGTGTGTGGTCCGGCGGCTCCAGGTCCAGCATCCCGTGGTCGTTCAGCGTGTGGAACGGCTCGTGCTCCGGGGCGGGCGCGGTGCGCCCGAAGTCCTCGTGTGTGAACCGGTGCCGGTAGGTCCGGCCGAGGCGCCGGTCGCGCAGCAGCGCCGAGACGTCCGCGTGGTGCGGGACCAGCCACTGGTCCGTGCGCGCGAAGTACAGCACGCGGCCCTGGTCGCGCAGGTGCGCGTAGGCGGGGTACGGGTCGGCCAGGAACGCCGGGTCCCACGGATCGAAGGCGAGGTCGGGGGCAGCTGCCATGGACGGACGCTAGCCCGGAAGCGCACTCCCTGACCAGGGCCTCCCCCGCTCAGCCCGGCGTCACCAGGCGCGCCTCGTAGGCGAACACCGCCGCCTGCGTGCGGTCCCGCAGGCCGAGCTTCACCAGGACGCGGCTGACGTGCGTCTTGATCGTCGACTCGGCCACGACCAGCCGCCCGGCGATCTCCGAGTTCGACAGGCCCTGCGCGATCAGCACCAGCACCTCCGTCTCCCGCTCGGTCAGGTCCCCGTACGCCGCCTGCGCGGTGGCCGGGATGCCCGGGGCGTCGGACAGCTTCGAGAACTCCTTGATCAGCCGCCTGGTGACCGACGGGGCCAGCAGGGCCTCGCCGGAGGCCACCACCCGCACCCCGTCGGCGAGCTGCCGCGCCGAGGCGTCCTTGAGCAGGAAGCCGGAGGCCCCCGCCCGCAGCGCCTGGTACACGTACTCGTCGAGGTCGAACGTCGTCAGCACCAGCACCTTCGCCGTGCCGTCCGCCGCGATGATCTCCCGGGTCGCGTCGATGCCGTTCAGCTCGGGCATCCGGATGTCCATCAGCACCACGTCGGGCGAGAGCTCACGGACCTTCTCGACCGCTTCCCGGCCGTTGACCGCCTCGCCGACGACCTCGATGTCGGGCATCGCGTTCAGCAGGACCGAGAAGCCCTCGCGCACCATCATCTGGTCGTCCGCGACCAGCACGCGGATGGTCATGCCGTACCTTCGCTCACCGTGGCCACCGGCAGGAACACCGTCACCTCGTAGCCCTCGTCGTCCGTGCGGCCCGCCGTCATCTGGCCGTTCAGCATGCTCACGCGCTCGCGCATCCCCGTGATGCCGTGGCCCGCGCCGGGCGAGGGCTTGACCAGGGCCGGCGCCGGCGGCGGGCCGTTGACTATCCGCAGGCCCAGACCGCCGAGGACATAGCCGATCTCGACGTGGGCGGTCGCCCCGGGAGCGTGCCGCAAGGTGTTGCTCAGCGCCTCCTGGACGATGCGGTAGGCCGAGAGTTCCACACCCTGGGGAAGCTCGCGCACCGCGCCGGTCACCGTCTTGTCCACGGTCAGGCCGGCGTTGCGCACATTGGCCAGGAGCGCGTCCAGGTCGGCGAGGGTGGGCTGCGGGGCCTCGGGCGCCTCGTAGTCCTCGGCGCGCACGACGCCCAGGACCCGGCGCAGCTCGGTCAGCGCCGCCACCGCGTTCTCCCGGATCGTGGCGAAGGCGCGCTCCAGCTCCGGCGGCGGATTCTCCACCCGGTAGGGCGCCGCCTCCGCCTGGATGGCGACGACCGACATGTGGTGCGCGACGACGTCGTGCAGCTCGCGGGCGATCGTGGTGCGCTCCTCCAGGAGCGTGCGGCGGGAGCGCTCCAGCTCGGTGACCGACTGCTGGGCGGTCACCTCGTGCCTGGCCTCACGGCGGATCTGCAGCACGGCGACGAACAGCAGGACGAACGCCGACAGGACGAGCATCGGGCCCGTGTTGGAGTCGTAGTAGCCCGAGCTGAGGAAGGAGTCCGCGAACAGCCCGTAGGCCAGGGTCAGCACCCACATCCACGCGGCCGTGCGGGGCCGGGTGCGTACGGCGACGATCGTCAGCACGGTCAGATGGGCGACGAAGGCGCCGGGCGGCCAGGGCCACTCGTACCAGCCGCCGTAGAACATGCCCGAGACCGGGGCCGCGGCCATGGAGACCCAGAAGGCGCCGACGGGGCGGACGAGGGTCAGCAGCACGGGGGCCAGCGCGAGGAGACCGACGAACACGTTGAGCGTCTCGCCGCGGCTCGACTCGTAGCCGACGAGCATGGCCAGCAGGCCCGCCGACGTCACCACCGCGTGCGGCGTCCACGCCGCGTAGTGCCGCATCCGGCCCTTCAGCCGGCGCGTCATCGCCCCGTCCACGCCCATGCGGGGCAGCGGTCGGTAGGCGAAGGCGTCGTGGAACAGATCCTGGCGCAGTCCCCGAAGGGCGTCCAGGGCCAGCCGGTACTCGGGGCTGCGCGCCCCGGCACCGCTCGGCGGTCTCGGGGGCCTGTGCGTCTGGGTCGTCTCGGTCACGTTCAAAACCGTACGGCTCGACGAGGGTCGCCGTCGTCACCAGTGAGAGGGGTCATGCGGTGTCCCTCTCAGGTACTACGGGTCGCACAGGGACCGGCCCCGTCTCTCCGTGCCCGACCGCGCACGGCCACGCCTCACCAGGCCAGCTGTGCGATCTCCTCCGCCACCACCGCGCACGCGTCCGCCGCCGGGTCGATCAGCGGGAAGTGCCCGACCTCCTCCAGCAGGGTCAGCCCCACCACCTCCCCCGCCTTCGCCGCCGCGTCCGCGTACGACTCGGCGACGGCCTGCGGGACGACCTCGTCCGCACGCCCCTGGACGAGGGCCGTCGCGATGCCGGTCGGCAGCAGCAGCGCCGGGTCGGCGTACGGCTGACGCTCCTTGAAGTGATCGTCACCACCGAGGAGCTGACCCGCCGCGCCGCCGCACACGTCCAGCTTCCCGGCCACCGCGAAGTCGGCGATCGGGGCCAGGGCCACCACGCCCCGCAGCAGTGCGGGCCGGTCGGTGCGCCAGGAGGCGTCCGCCGGGAGGACGTGCCGGGCGGCCGCCCACAACGCCAGCTGGCCGCCCGCCGAATGCCCGGTGATCACCATGCGGCGGGGGTCGGCCTGCGGCAGCGCCTCCCGTGCGAGGGCGGGCAGCGCGTCCAGCGCCGCGGCGACGTCGTCGAAGGTCTCCGGCCAGCGACCGGCGACCGGTCCGGCGGCACCCGCGTCCGCGTCCGCGCCCCTGCGGTACTCCACGCTCGCCACGGCGAACCCGCGGTGGGCCAGGAAGCCGGCGAACGGGCTGATGTGGCGGCGGTCGTACGGCGCCCGCCAGGCACCCCCGTGCAGCACGACCACGAGCGGGGCGACGGCCACGCCCCCGGCGGCTTCCGTACCGCGCGGGGCGTAGAAGTCGATCAGCTGGTCGGGATGGTCGCCGTACGCGGCTGTGGCGTCGGGGTCGACGGCCGGGTGCGAGAAGGCGGACTCCTCCTCGGCGGCGGCCCGGGCTGCTGCGGCGTCGTCCGGCATGCTCCAACCTCTCAACGACGTAACGGGTTTGGCGGACCAGAGGGGAAATCGGCCGTTGGCCGGGACGCTATCAGGCCGGTGACGTGGGTCTGCACGCGGATGTCACGCTCGGTGAGCGCACCCGGGCCGGTTCCACGAGGGCCGGGTCGCCGCGTGGGCGCCCCGCGCGGAACAGGGCGTGGCCCGGGGCGGGTTGACGGAGGGCACGGACGCGGGACGGTGGTGCGGGCGGTCTCGGCACCGCTCCGGTGGGAGCCGCCGACGACCGGGGTGATCCCGGACGCCGCCGGTGAACACCCGCACACGCCCCCGGCGTCCAAGCCCCACGGCACCCGCACCTAGCCCCACCGCACCCGCACCCCGGCCCCACAGGCCCCGACGCCCGCACCCCGGCCCCACAAGCCCCAGCGCCCGAGCCCCGGCCCCACAAGCCCCAGCGCCCGCACCCCGGCCCCACAAGCCCCAGCGCCCGAGCCCCGGCCCCACAGGCCCGGCGTCCGCGCCCCCGGCCCAGGCTCCCGCGCCCCCGCGCCCCCGCGGCTACGCGCCCAGCACCTCCCCCAGGATCCGCCCCGCCCGCTCGACGTCCGCGAACCCCACGTACAGCGGCGTGAAGCCGAAGCGCAGGATGTCCGGGGCGCGGTGGTCGCCGACCACCCCGCGTTCGATCAGCCTCATCATGGCGTCCCCCGCGTCCGGGCACCGCAGCGCCACCTGGCTGCCGCGCTCCGCGTGCGCGAGCGGAGTCACCGGCTCCACGCGTCCCTCGGGCACGTACTCCCGCACGCACTCCAGGAAGAAGTCCGTCAGGGCGAGCGACTTCTCGCGGACGGCCTCGATCGGGACGCCGTCCCACACCTCCAGCGCGGCCTCCAGGGCCAGCATCGAGAGGATGTCCGGCGTGCCGACCCGTCCGCGGACCGCGCCCGGCGCCGGTTCGTACGCGCCGCGCATGCCGAACGGCTCGACGTGCGAGTTCCACCCCGGCAGCGGTGAGTCGAAGCGGTCCTGGAGGTCCCGGCGCACATACAGGTACGCGGGCGAACCGGGGCCGCCGTTGAGGTACTTGTACGTGCAGCCGACCGCCAGGTCGACGCCGTGCTCGTCGAGACCGACCGGCAGCGCGCCCGCGCTGTGGCACAGGTCCCAGACGGCCACCGCGCCCGCCGAGCGCACCGCGGCCGTCAGCGCCGGCAGGTCGTGCAGCCGGCCCGTGCGGTAGTCGACGTGGTTCAGCAGGACCGCGGCCGTACGCCCCGACAGGGCGGCGCCCACCTCCCCCGGGACCACCGCGCGCAGCGAGCACCCGGTCATGCGTGCGGCCGACTCGGCGAGGTAGCCGTCCGTGGGGAAGGTGGTGGCGTCCACGAGGATCTCGTCGCGCCCCTCACCGGCGATCCGCACCGCCGCCACCAGGGCCTTGAAGACATTGACGCTGGTCGAGTCGCCGACGACGATCTGACCGGGCGCCGCGCCGACCAGCGGGGCGATCCGGTCGCCGATCCGCTCCGGCGCCGTCCACCAGCCGCTCTCCTCCCAGGAGCGGATGCGCAGTTCGCCCCACTGTCTGCGGACGACGTCCGCGAGGCGGTCCGGCACATGCGCGGGCAGCGCGCCGAGGGAGTTGCCGTCCAGGTAGACCACGTCGTCGAGGACGAACCGGGCGCGCAGCGGGGCGAGTTCGTCCGCCCCGTCCAGCTTCTGTGCCCGCAGGGCGAGTTCAGACATACGACCGCGCCGTCCACAGCTCGGGAAAAACGTTCTTGCGGGCGCGCTTCTCCAGCCAGGCCACGCCGGCCGAGCCGCCCGTGCCGGTCTTGGCGCCCATCGCGCGGCGGGTGGCGACCAGATGGTCGTTGCGCCAGCGCCAGACCAGTTCGGCCACATCGGTCATGGCCTCGCCGAGCCGGACGAGTTCGGCGTTCTGGTCGCCGCCGTAGAGGGCGGTCCATGCCGCCTCGACCTCGCTCGACGGCTCGTAGCGCTCCGACACGTCACGCCGCAGCACGGACTCCGGGATCGCGTGGCCGCGCCGGGCGAGCAGCCGCAGCACCTCGTCGTAGAGGCTCGGCTCGTGCAGCGCCTTCTCCAGCTCGGCGTGGATGCGGGGGGTGCCCCGGTGCGGGACCAGCATGGACGCGGACTTCTCGCCGAGCAGGAACTCCATCCGCCGGTACATCGCCGACTGGAAGCCGGAGCCCTCACCGAGGGCCGAGCGGTACGAGTTGAACTGGGCCGGCGTCAGCTGCGCGAGCGGCGTCCAGGAGGCGTTGAGCGCCTCCAGTTCGCGGACGGAGCGCTTCAGCGCCGCCACCGCGACCGGGATGTCGTCCTCACGGAGCGCCTTCGCGGCCGTCTCCCACTCGTGGACGATCACGGTGAACCACAGCTCCATCACCTGGGTGGTGACCAGGAAGACCATCTCTCCGGGATCGTCGGAGAGGGGGTGCTGGAGGTGGGTGAGCACGTCCGCCTTGACGTAGTCCTCGTACGGCGTCGTGCCCTCGCTCCAATCGATTTTCGGGGCGAGATGCGGGGTCTCGGGCTCCTGCGTTCCTCGAGCCTCTTGGGACATCGCTGTCTCCTGTTGTTACTCCGGGTAGCGGTCCGCCCCTGCCGTTCTCGACACGGGGGCCCCGGTCCCCACCCGCATCCTCAGGGATGCCCAGGAACATCGCAAGGCCCGCCCTGATCACGGACGGGCCTGCGAAAACGTCCCCTCGGCCCGGCGTCCCCGGCTCGGCGTCCGCTAACCCAGCGTCTGCGCCGCCGTCGGCGAGGAGTCCTTCAGGAACTGGGTGCAGCGCTCGTACTCCTCCTGCTCACCGATCGAACCCGCCGCGCGGGCGAGGGCGTGCAGGGCGCGCAGGAAACCGCGGTTCGGCTCGTGCTCCCAGGGCACGGGCCCGTGGCCCTTCCAGCCGCTGCGGCGCAGGGCGTCCAGGCCGCGGTGGTAGCCCGTGCGGGCATAGGCGTACGACTCGACGACGCTGCCCCGTTCGAACGCGTCGTCGGCCAGCTGCGCCCAAGCCAGCGAGGACGTCGGGTACCGCGCCGCCACGTCGGCGGGCGCGGTCCCGCCGGCGAGCAGCTCACGCGGCTCCGGGTCGTCGGGGAGGTGGGTAGGGGGCGGTCCCCCGAGGAGGTTCTCGTGAATCGTCATGGCTCCAGTCTGGTACATGCCCGCGGAACGGGAGGGGCTGGATCCACGGAACGGGAGGGCGCCGGCCCGCTCGCCCCAGCCCGCTCCCCGCTCGCCCTAGACGTCCGCCTGCCCCGGCCTCTCCAGCGGCGGCGACAGCACGTTGCCGTGTGTGCGGCATTCGGGGCGTTCGCAGCCCGGAGCCGGGCGGCGGACATAGGCGAAGGCGAGGAACGAGCCGAGCAGCAGGATCGCGGCGCAGACCACCATCGCCCGGCCGAACGCCGCGTCGAAGGCGTCCGGCGAGCGATAGGCCTCCGGGCCCATCCCGGCCACCAGCGGCAGCGCGGCGACCGCCAGCAGGCCCGCCGCCCGCGCCGCCGCGTTGTTGATGCCGCTCGCCAGTCCGGCCCGGGCGGTGTCGACGGAGGCGAGGACCGTGGCGGTGAGCGGGGCGACCAGGGTGACCATGCCCAGGCCCAGCACCAGCAGCGCCGGCAGGACGTCCCGCGGGTAGGAGGCGTCCTCGCCCACCCGCAGCATCAGCAGCATCCCCGCCCCGGCGAACAGCGGGCCGACGGTGAGCGGGATGCGCGGGCCGATGCGCTCGCCCAGCGCTCCGGAGCGGGCGGAGAACAGCAGCATCAGGACGGTGGTCGGCAGCAGTGCCGTACCGGCCTGCAGGGCCGAGTAGCCGGACACCACCTGGAGCTGCAGCGTGGCGAGGAAGAAGAAGCCGCCGAACGCCGCGTACACGCACAGCGTGACCAGGTTGACCGCGGTGAACTGGCGCGACGCGAAGATGTCCGGCGGCATCATCGGATCGGTGCGGTGCTTCTCCAGGTACACGAAGGCGACGCCCGCCGCCACACCCGCGGTCGCCGTGAGGGCGACCACGAGGGAACCCTCGGCCGCCTCGATCAGAGCGTATGTCACCAGTGCCAGCGACAGCGCGGCGAGCACCGCGCCGAGCACGTCGAAGCGGCCGTGCTCGCGGCCGTCGGTGGACTCCGGGACGTGCCGCAGCGCCACCGGGATGCACACCAGGGCGAGCGGGACGTTGAGCAGGAAGACCCAGCGCCAGCCCGGGCCGTCGACCAGCCAGCCGCCGACGAACGGTCCGACCGCCGCGCCGATCCCGCCGAATCCGGACCACAGGCCGACGGCCCGCGCCCGGTCGTCGGCGTGGAAGGACGCCTGGATGAGGGCCAGCGAGCCCGGCGTGAGCAGTGCTCCGCCGATGCCCTGGAGGGCACGCGCGGCGATCAGCACCTCGGCGCTGGGCGCGAGGCCGCACAGCAGCGAGGCCAGCGCGAACCACACCACGCCGATGACGAAGACCTTCCGGCGGCCGTAGGTGTCCCCCAGCGAGCCGCCCAGCAGGATCAGTCCCGCCAGGGTGAGCATGTACGCGTTGACCGTCCACTGGAGCGCCGCCAGGTCGGCGTCCAGGTCGGCGCCGATACGGGGCAGCGCCACGTTGACGACGGTCGAGTCCAGCAGGGCCATGCTGGAGCCGAGCACGGTGGTGAGCAGGATCCACTTGCCCTGGGACGAGGCCAGCCGGACATCAGGCATGTTCCCAGGTATACAGCGGGCCCGGCGCGCTCGCGCCGGGCCCGCTGGACGAACGTCGGTACTACTTCAGCTTCGCGCCGGCCGACCGCAGGTGGCGGCAGGCCTCGGTGACGCGCGCGGCCATGCCGGCCTCGGCCAGCTTGCCCCAGGTCCGAGGGTCGTAGGTCTTCTTCGAGCCGACCTCGCCGTCGACCTTCAGGACGCCGTCGTAGTTCCTGAACATGTGGTCGACGACCGGACGCGTGAAGGCGTACTGCGTGTCGGTGTCGATGTTCATCTTGACGACGCCGTTCTCCAGCGCGGTCTGGATCTCCTGCTCGGTGGAGCCGGAGCCGCCGTGGAAGACGAAGTCGAAGACCTTGGCGTCGGCGGGACGGCCGTACTTCGCGGCGACGCCCTCGTTGAGCTCCTTCAGCAGATCGGGGCGCAGGACGACGTTGCCCGGCTTGTAGACGCCGTGCACGTTGCCGAAGGACGCGGCCAGCAGGTAGCGGCCCTTCTCGCCCAGGCCCAGCGCCTCGGCCGTACGGAGCGCGTCGTCGACCGTGGTGTAGAGCTTGTCGTTGATCTCGTGGGTGACGCCGTCCTCCTCGCCACCGGTCGGCGTGATCTCCACCTCGAGGATGATCTTCGCGGCGGCGGCGCGGGCGAGCAGTTCCTGGCCGATGGCCAGGTTGTCGGCGAGGGTCTCGGCGGAGCCGTCCCACATGTGCGACTGGAAGAGCGGGTTCTCGCCGCGCGCGACGCGCTCCTCGGAGACCGCGATCAGCGGACGGACGTACCCGTCGAGCTTGTCCTTCGGGCAGTGGTCCGTGTGCAGGGCGATGGTCACGTCGTACTTCGCGGCGACGATGTGCGCGAACTCGGCCAGGGCGACCGCGCCCAGGACCATGTCCTTGTTGTGCTGGCCGCCCAGGAACTCGGCACCGCCGGTCGAGATCTGGATGATGCCGTCGCTCTCGGCCTCGGCGAAGCCGCGCAGAGCCGCGTGCAGGGTCTGGGACGAGGTGACGTTGATGGCCGGGTAGGCGAACTTGCCTGCCTTCGCCCGGTCGAGCATCTCGTTGTAGACCTCGGGGGTTGCGATGGGCATCTGTCCGCTCCTTGGTATGTGCGGTTCGGCGTCCGACGTGGTTACGGCCCTGACCTGGACCTGGGGTGCGACGTCATCGTCGGCCCCATCTTTCCAGACGAATCGGGATGCTCCGAGGGCCCCCGGCAGGGTGGCTCAGTCCAGCCCCAGCTCGTCCTTCGCGTACGCGTACAGGTAGGGCACCCCGGCGCCTTCCTGGATCTTCTCGGCGGCTCCGGTCGCCCGGTCGACGATGGTCGCGACGGCGACCACCTCGGCGCCGGCCTCGCGCACCGCCTCTACGGCGGCGAGCGGGGAGCCGCCGGTGGTGGAGGTGTCCTCGACGACCAGCACCCGGCGGCCCGCGATGTCCGGCCCCTCGACCCGCCGCTGCAGTCCGTGCGCCTTCGCGGCCTTGCGGACGACGAACGCGTCGAGCCCCCGGCCGCGCGCGGCGGCGGCGTGCAGCATCGCCGCGGCGACCGGGTCGGCGCCCATGGTGAGCCCGCCGACGGCGTCGAACTCCAGGTCCGCGGTCAGGTCGAGCAGTACCTCGCCGACCAGCGGGGCGGCCTCGCCGTCGAGCGTGACGCGGCGCAGGTCGACGTAGTAGTCCGCCTCCAGGCCCGAGGAGAGCGTCACCTTGCCGTGCACCACGGCCTTGTCCTTGATCTGCTGCAGCAGCGCGCCGCGTGTGCCTGCCGGCATTACTCCGTTGACGTCCGTCATGCCGCCCAGCTTAGAGCCGCGTCCAGCGCCAGGTCGTCGTGGCTTCCAGCGGCTCCAGGGGGGTGACCAGGCGCGGAAGGGTGTTGAGCCCGTTGGGCGGCCCGGTCTGCGGCTCCACGCAGACGGCGGCCTCCTGCTCGTCGTAGACCACGACCCACTCCTCGGGGCTGGTGACCCTCAGTTCCAGCTGTCCCGGCCAGGTGACGGTGACGTCGACACCGCCGGGCATACCGAAGCAGTCGTCCCAGGGCCCCGGCGCGGGGTCGACGCGGTTGCCGGTGGGGAGGTGGTCGTCGCCGCGCTCCTCCTGCCAGGCGGGTGCGAAGTCGAGCCGCGCGTCGGCGCCGCCGAGGTTCCGGTTGAACCACGGGTGCCAGCCGATCTGCGCCGGGAAGGAGTCGTGGTACGTCTCGACGGCCATCGTCAGCGTCAGGGCGTCCGGCGTGAGCCCGATGACGTGGGTGACGCGCCCGGGGTAGGGCCAGGGCTCCACCAGGTCGTACGTCAGCACCGCCTCGTCGGCCGCGACCCGGGCGACGTTCCAGGCGCCGTCGCGGGACGTGCCGTGGATGGCGTGCGGCGGGGCGTTCAGGGGCAGCTGGTGCACGACGGCGCCGTCGTGGAACCGGCCGTCGCGGGTCCGGCCGCACCAGGGGACCATCGGGAAACAGCCGAAGCGGTCGCCCTGGCGGAGGAGTTCGGTGCCGTCGACACGGAGTCCCGCGAGGCGGCCGCCGTTGTCCGGCCGCAGGGTCAGTTCCGCGTCGCCCGCGGTCAGCGTGATGGGTTCGTTACTCACGGGACGACCCTACTGCGCGGAACAAGAGCGCCTGTCCCCGCGAGGGCTCAGCGACGGCGGCGCAGGGCACGCCCCAGGACGATGGCGCCCGCCACGACCAGCGCGGCGGCGGGGGCGGCCCAGCGCAGGGTGGGGTTCTGGACGACGGTCTGCGGGGCCGGGACGGGGGCGTAGCGGCCGCGCGGCGGTGCGTGGTCGACCTCCTCCGCGCTGCGGCCGATCATCGTGCGGCGCGCGTGCGCGGCCTCGGCGGGAGGCTCGTCCTCGTCGGCGAAGCCCTGGGTGCCGCCCGGTTCCCCGACGTCGCTCTCGGCCACCTCGGGGTCGTCGGTGGTCGGGTCGAGGGACGGGGGCGGGACCTCGCTGCCGAAGACGGAGGGCGACTCCTCGTCGGGCGATCCGGGCGCGTCCGGCCACTCCTCGTCCGCGGCCTGCGGCGCGTCGTGCCGTTGCCCTGCGTCGGTGGCCAGCTTCTCCGCCGTACGGTCCAGCAGGCGGGTCACCGCGGAGCGGACCGTGTCCGCGGGCAGTTCGGTGATGCGGCCGTCGGCCGAGGCGCCGCCCTGGACGCTGAGGGTGGTGCCGCCGTCGCTTTCGCGGAGGCGGACGGTGAGCGCCAGCTTGACGGCGCCGGCGCCGCGGGCCTCGGTGGCGTCGCCCTCGACGCCGTACGAGCCGTCGTCCTGCGGGGTGACGCGAAGGGTGCCCCGATAGGTGATGGAGTGACTGCCGACCCGTACCTTGAGCCGCCCGGCGACAGGCTCGGCGCCCGCCTCCTGCTGGAGCCCGGGAACGGCCCGGGCGACCCGGGCGGGGTCGGCCAGCGCCGCGCCCAGCAGAGCGGGGGAAACCGGAACGAACACCTCATGCTCCATGCCGACGGAGCCTACCCGGGGTGACCGAAAGTACGCTCCCCTCGACAGCAACTCGCCCGGCCGCTCCCCTCTTTTCTCCGGCCCCCGGCTTCTCCCGCTCCCCGCTTCTCTCCGGTGGCCTCAGTACCTCGGATGCACCAGCGTGGACGCCGGCAGTCCCGTGATCCGGGGCGCCGGGACGTCGTGCGCCGTGCCCGGAGAGGGCGTGCCGCCGCAGGCCGCCAGGACGAAGCCCCAGTCGTTCGCGGTGGGGGCCGGTCCCGGGGCGGGGTGGGCGGTGGACGCGGGGTCCTGGCCGGACACCCGGTGCGGAGCCGTGTGCAGACCGGCGGCGCGGATCGTCGTCTCGACCGTCCAGAAGGCGTCCGGACGGGAGCGGACCGGGCCGGCGTGCACGGACAGCCGGCCGTCGTCCGCCAGCACGCGCCGGGTGAGGCCGTAGAACTCCTGGGAGTACAGCTTGGCGCTGTCCGTGATGCCGGGGTCGGGCAGATCCGCGATCACCACGTCGTAGGCCGCCGTCGGCGCGGTCCGCAGCCAGTCGAACGCGTCGGCCAGGGTGACATGGACCCGCGGGTCGTCGTAGGCGTGGCCGTTGAGGGCGGAGAGTGCCGGATCCCGGTCCGCCAACTCCAGTACCTGCGCGTCGAGTTCGACGACGTCGACGCGGCGTACGCCAGGGTGGCGCAGTACCTCGCGGGCCGCCAGCCCGTCGCCGCCGCCGAGGATGAGCACCCGCGCGTGGGCGCCGTTCATCGCGGGGCGCACCAGCGCCCGGTGGTAGCGGCGTTCGTCGCGGCCGCTGACGCGGAGCCGGCCGTCGATGAAGAGGTCGAGGGGCCGGCCCTCGGTGCCTCCGGTCAGCACGACCTCCTGGACGTCCGTCTGCAGGGCGACGCGTACGTCCCCGCCGTAGACGGCGGTGCGCGCGGCGCGCTCGAAGTCGTCGACGAGGACGGCGGCCGAGGCGAGGAGGCCGAGGACGGCGACGTTCGCGACAATCAGCAGCCGGCGGGCGCGGCGCGTCAGGTCGCGCCGGAACAGGCCGAGCACCAGAGCGCCGCCGGCGACGACGTTGACCGCGCCGGTGAGCAGGGCGCCGGTCAACTGGCCCAGGAACGGCAGCAGGAGGAAGGGGAAGGCGAGGCCGCCGACCAGGGCGCCGACGTAGTCCGCGGCGAAGAGGTCGGCCACCGCGCCGCCCGCGTCCTGGCGGCGGACGCGCTGGATCAGCTCCATCAGCAGGGGGATCTCGGCGCCGATCAGCAGTCCGATGCCGAGGGAGAAGGCGACCAGGAGCCAGCGGGGGCCGTCGGCCCACAGACCGCCCCAGTCGCCCGTCCAGGCGAAGACGGCGTAGAGGGCCATCGCGCTGCACCCGCCGACCAGGGCGAGGGTCGCCTCGACGGCGCCGAACCCGGCGGCGGCGTGACCGCGCAGCCGCTTGGCGGCCAGTGAGCCGATGCCCATGGCGAAGACCATGACGGACAGCACGACGGAAGCCTGGGTGACGGAGTCGCCGATCAAGTAGGTGGCCAGCGCGACCAGTTCGAGTTCGTACACCAGTCCGCAGGCCGCGCAGACGAACACGCCCGCGAGGACCAGGAACCGCCCGGTCGCCTGCCGCACGGGGATGCGCGCGGGGGCGCGCCAGGCGGGCGGGGCGCCGGGTGGGGCCGACGCGTGCGGGTCGATCACAACTGCGACGTTACGTCACAGATGCGGAGGTATTCGTCACCCACACGTGTGGAACCGTACGCTGCCACGGCCGGGGCGTTTGAGCGCGCGCCGCCCGGGCTCACGCGCTCCCGCGCCCACGAGTTCGGCCCGCCCGGTTCCCGCTTGCGGCCCGGGCGGCTCGGGCGGCTCGGGTGAGCGACGTGACCAGGCGGCCCGGGTGACCCGCGTGGCCCGCGTGGCTCGGGCTGACTCAGTCGCCGGCGAGGCTCGCGGCGGGACTCCGGTGCCGCTGCCCCGCCCCCGACCGGACCCCCACCCGCGTACGCGTCGCGACCAGTTGTCCGTCCTGGGGGTACGCGTGCCACGTGCGCCAGTGGACCTGGCCCTCGTGGTGCTGGGCGAGCAGGGCCGTGAAGGCGTGCGGGCTGCCGGGGAAGACCCCGACCAGGCCGTTGGGGTGGTCGGAGACGAGGGCCAGCAGCTCCTGGGCACGGCCGGCGAAGGAGCCGGGTGACAGTGCCTCGACGCGTGCGGCGAACTCGTACTCCCAGTCCCCCACCCGCTTGGCGACACCGAGCGGCAGCGGTGTGCTGCTGCCCGGGATGCAGGCCACCGTCTCCGAGCAGGTGCTCCGCTCCTCGTCCAGGAGCACCTGGTGGGACGCGCCGAGGAGGCGCAACTGGAGCTTCGCTCCCTCCAGTTCGAGGTCGAGGGTGGCGAGGGCGGGCAGTGGTTCACGGCCCAGCGCCCAGGCGAGGTCGGCCGCGCGCGTGTCGGTGTAGGAGGTGTTCAGGGTCGTGAGCATGGGTCGGCTCCGCTGGCACGCAATGAGAGGCGGGGTGGGTCCGGCGCACCCCGGTCGACACCGGGAGATCGGCCCGACGGCCCTTTCAGGAGCCCGGTCGACGGCGGGGTCCGCAGGACGTCCGAGGGCCGCGTTGGTGAGTAGAGGGAATCATGAACTGTGACGACACCACAGCGTTTTACCCAACTTCGTAGGGTTTCCATCCCTCAGAGGGCGCGTCAGCTCACCTGTTCAACCGAGGCGTACGACTGAGCGAGGTCGGCGCACGCCGGAGTGAGCGCGAACCGTGGCGGACCGGCGCACGGACGGCGTCCGCCGGACCGCGGCCCGGCGGACGCCGTGCGGCAGGGATGCGGTTCCCCCTGCCGGAGCTCAGCTGCCCCGTGTCAGCTGCCTCCCCCGCATCCACCGCCGCCTCCCCCTCCGCAGGACGAGCCGCCCCCGCAGGAGCTCCCGCCTCCGGAGTCGCCGCCCGCCCCGGTGTGTCCACCGGCGGCGAACCAGCTGTTGCCGCTGTCGGACGAGCCGCTGTCGTACGAACCGCCACGCCGGCGCCGGCGGTTGCCCGCCGCCCTGCGGCTGTTGAGTACCGCGGCCATGACGCACACGAACACGAAGGCCATGAAGAGCGTCAGGATGATGCCGAGGACCATGGCGTCACCCTCCTTCCGTTTCCCCCGAAGCGGCCCCCCGTGGGCGCCTCGTTCCCTTGCGTGCCGAGGAGATGCCCGGCCACCGCCCGGCCCAAAGCAGAGTTGAGGAACTCCAGAGCCTTCTCACGCAGTAACGGCCCCTGACCTGCACAGATTGGCAGGTCAGGGGCCGTCAGAGTCCTACTGGGCCGTGTGTGGGCCGTGATCTTCCTGGGCCATGCGCTGAAACACGGTGTCAATGGTTCGACGGGCACGCTCTCGACTGTCGGGCATCAGGTGGGCGTACACCCGCAGCGTCATCGCCGGGTCGGCATGGCCCATGTACTCGCTGACAGCCTTGATGTTCTCCCCCGCGTCCAGCAGTGCCGAGGCGTAGAAGTGCCTCAGGGCGTGCATCCCGTGTTCGCGTGCCGAGTCGTACTTGCCGCTCTGATCCGCTTCCGGGATGAGGCCGGCGACCGCCAGGGCGGGCTTCCACTCCTTGCCGTTGAAGTTGCTGCGCCACACCATGCCGCCCTGCTCAGCCGTGAAGATCAGACGGGCGGACACTTTCGGCCCCTCCGGTACGTCCCACGGCAACGTGATCTCGACGGGCTTGTAGGCGTCCATGTGCGCGCGGAGCACTTCGGCCACCTGATCGGGCAATGGCACGTCCCGCTCCTTGCCTCCCTTGGGAAGCGCGAACACCGGGTGGCCTTCCACGTGCTTGATCTGCCGGACCACGTGCAGCGTGCGCCCATTGGCGTCGATGGCGTCCTCGGCCAGGCCGAACACCTCCCCCTGGCGCAGACCGCAGCCGGCGCCCACGTCGGTCATCGCCCGGTATCGCTCCAGTAGCGCGGCGCGAACAGCGAACACCTGTTCAGGCGCCCAAGGGACCACGCGTGATGGGTCAGCCTTCGGCCGTCGCACGGTCCGAGCACTGCACGGGTTGCGCGCCAGCAGGCTGTCATCAACAGCGGCGGACAGGACCGACTGAACGTCCGCGAAGATGTTCCGGGCGTAGGCAGCACTCACGCCCGGCTTCGCTTCGAGCGCCGCGACGAGTTCCCGGACGTGCTCGGGCCGGAATGTCCCGATCGGCCGGGAGCCGAGCGCAGGGTAGACGTGCAGCCTCAGGCGCCGGCCAAGTTCCTTCCGGGTCATCGGACTGGAGGTCTTAGTGTCCAGCCACTTCTCTGCGTACTGCCGGAACGTGATCCGAACGGACTGGGGGTCGGTGTACTGACCGCGCGTCATGTCCGTCTCGATGGCGCTCAGCCACTTCTCGGCGAGCCTCTTCTTACCGTCGGGGAAACTCTTGGACTTCTCGGAGCCGTCGGGGCCGACGTACCGGGCCCGGTAGCGCATGCCGGTCCCGTGTCGCTCGGACTTGACCTTGACTGGCTTACCATCCGGCCCGGTCTTGGTCGTGAACCAGCGGTCTTGGACATGTCCTGCCATCAGGCGGCCCCTTCCATGAGGGACTCGACCCAGACCCGCACGTCTTCGGGGTCAAAGCGCACGTATCGGCCGACGCGGAAGCCGCGTGGTCCGATGTCCTTGCGGCGCCACTGGTAGACGGTCTCGACGCTGGGCAGGCGCAGCAGCGTCACGAGGTCTTCCGGGGTCAGGTACTGAGCGGGCAGCGGGAGGCTCATGCGCGCACCTCCCGGTCGTCCGGGTCGGGCAGGTCGGCGAGGGCTTCTCGTGCGGTCTCTCGGTTCAGTCGGATCTCCCTTGCGACCGATGCGGCTAGCCAGGACTCCCCCGGAGTGTGGCCGTGTCCGGCGTAGGTCCAGTGGGCGAGGGTGAGCGTGGTCGCCTCGGTGTCGTCGGGGTCGGGCAGGCCGAGGGCGGTGCGTTGCTGGGCTGCGCGGTAGTCGGCGCGGACCTGGCGGAGGGCGCCGAGGGTGGTGGAGTAGCGGCGGGACTTGGTGGAGAAGTGGCCGCGGAAGCCGAGCATGTGGGCCCAGTCGCGGAGCTTGCGGTCCGGGTAGAGGGCGTGGAGGTCGAGGCAGGCGGCGATGAGCCGGGCGGGGTGGTCGGGCACGCCGAGCAGGGTCAGGGCCTCTTTGTTGCCGATGCGGCGGTCGACGGTGCCGGTGGTCTCGGCCGCTTTGGTGGCGTACTTGGCGACGTAGGAGGCGACGGCCTGTTCGGTGATGTTCTCGCCGTCGCCGAAGGCACGGATGGGCCGTACGTCGAGCTGGGTGCCCCAGCGCAGGGTGCGGGCGGGTTCGTCTCCGGCCGGGGGTACGTCGACTGCGACGCGGCCCGCGGCGGCGCGGAGGGCGTCGGTGAGGAGATCGAGGGTGGCCCAGGCCGGGGGCGGATCGTCGGGCCCGGCAGGGCCGTCGAAGCGGATCACGGCATGGAAGTGCACGGCGCCGCGCTTCTGGTACTCGGCGACCTTGCCGAAGGACACCCGCGACTGTTCATGGGCGGCCCTCTGGGTGAGCCCGGCCCGCTTCGCGATCTCCCGGCGCAGGTAGATCGTGAAGTAGCGCCACAGTTCGGAGGCGTGGTTGTTCCACAGCACCGCGCCCGCGTAGTCGTACGCGTCGGGGTCGAGCGGGGTGCCCAGCTCCGGCGCGTCTTCCGCGTGGCGGGTGCCGCAGCGGCACGGCCGGTCGCCGGGGCGGTTGTGGACCGGGCCGAACGAGGGTGCGGTGAGGGTGGCGAACACGCGGGGGTGGTCGCGGATGGTGTCCGGGGTGCCCTTGTCGGGGTCGCCGACGAGGCCGGCGCGGATGAGGTGGTAGGTGTCGCCGGCGTAGGTCCAGGCGCAGGCCGGGCAGCGCGAGGCACGGCGGTTTCCGCAGGCGAGACGGAGCCGCCCGCCGGGTTCGGTGTCGGTCGAGTAGGAGTGCAGCACCTGCCCGGTCGTCGCGTCGCGGGTGACGGTCGAGCCGGTGAGGTGGATGGGGTCGGAGCAGCCGCCGGTGCGGCGGATCTGGTCTTGGATGCGGTCGAAGCCGGTGGACCCGGCCAGCCTCAGCACGTCGGCGAGGGTGGCCGGGTCCAGGCCCGCCATGGTGGCGGCGTCGGTCACGCGGGCACCTCCGGGGTGTCCACGGCCATGGCGTCCAGTACGGCGGCGGCTTCGGTCGCCGCGGCGGCCAGGCTGCGCAGTGCCTCGGAGGTGCCGAGGGGGGCGATCAGCGCGACCGCGATGAACTCGCCTTCAGCCCGAAGACTGACGAAGGGGTTCGCGCTGTCCGGGAAGGGGCAGACCCGGAAGCTGGTGTCCGGCTCGATGTGCGCCGACGTGGCGAGGCTCTTCACGCGGTCACCGCCTGTGCCGGGGCGAGGGTGGCGCGGCGGGTGTGGCCGGTGCCCTGGCAGACGGGGCAGGCGACGCGGAGCAGGACGCGGGAGCCGTCGCGGTGGCGGGCGCCGGTGGTGACGGAGACGACGGGGAAGCCGTCGCAGTGGTGACAGACCGGACGGTTCGGGACGCGGGCAGGCATGATGATGGAGCCCTTTCGGATCGATGGGTCTGGAAGTGGTGCGGGCCGTCCGGGGCAGCGGATCTTTGGCGAGAGAGCCGCCCCGGAGGGCGTTACTTGCTGAGTGCGCGTGGTGCCTTCTTGCGCTTCGAGGTGCGGCTGAGCGTGTAGCCGATGCCGCAGCTCGCCGACAGGACCGAGACGATCGACGCCGCGATGACCTGGGTGACGAAGGCGACCACCAGCAGGACCGCGATGGATCCGGCGGTGATGACGAGCGTCAGCACGATCGGGCCGGTGTAGGAGCGCGGGGCTTCCTGGACGATCACGACGCGGCGCAGGTCGGTGCCGGGCGGGATCTGCCGGTAGAGGTCGGCGGGGATGTGCCCCGCGCGAAGCTGCTCGTCAGGCAGGCGCATGGGGATCGCTCCTCAGGGGTTGCAGCGGTGGGTGCGGGCGGCGAGTTCGGCGGCCGAGCGGTCGCGGTGCTCGGTGGAGAAGCCGCACTTCGGGGCGGTGCAGGCGGCGGTGTGCCGGGTCTGGCCGCGGCCGTTGTGGAACGTGCCGACCTTGACCGGGCCGATGCGGATCACGTCGTAGAAGCGGTTCGGACGCACGGGTGGACCTCCTTGTCTGTCAGGCAAGTTGGGCGACGATCGCTCCGGCGAGGTGTTCGGGGACTCCGAGACGGGCGCGGAGTGTCGCGGTGTCGATCTCGCTGCCAGTACGGGTGCGGTGATCAGCGGCGAGTTTCCGTGCGTGGTCGATCAGCGCCGGAGGCACCGCCGGTACGGGCGCCGGCGCGGTGGCTTCCGGGAGGGCCGGGGCAGGCTCCGGCTTGGTGATCTCCGGCGCTGGCTCCGGTGAGGAGGCGGGTGCCTCAGGGCGGTCGACCACAGGCATGGGCCCGGGCTCAGGCTCCGGGGCTGGCGCGGGTGCAGGGTCGGTGGAGGGTTGGTGGGCTAGCAGGGTGCCGCCGAGGAATGCGAGCGCAGGCCAGCCAGCGACCACGATGCGCAGCCAGGCCGGGACGTGTTCGAGGTCGAGGAGTCCGGCGGTGGCCACGTTGGCGCCGAGGGATGCGACCAAGGCGACCAGGAACCAGAACCAGGCCAGCCCGGATCGCTCGGTGCGCAGCCGCCGCCACACGGCGACGAGGAGCAGGTCGACCGAGACGGGGTAGGCCCACGCCTTCCAGCCGGTCTGTCCCGCGGCTTCGGCAAGATCGTGCAGGTGGGCGAAGGACAGCGCACCGGCGATCACGGCTTGCACCAGGACTGCGTCAACGCGGAACGGTCGGGACACGGGTCTTCACCTCCCTTCGCGGGGTCGGGCGCGAAGTAGTCGCGCCGGTCTGGGCGAGCTGGCGGCCTAGTCGGTGACGGACTGCGCCGGGACCCGCGGCGGCACGGTCGGCATGGGCGGTACGGCGATCTGCTCGACCGGGCGGAACGGGGCGAGGAACGGCAGTTCGGGGGTGAGGTGCGCGAACTCCCGGCAGACCGCGGTGGCTTCGGCCGGGGTGGTCTCGGGGGTGCGGATGCGGGACCAGTAGCCCGAGGCGTCACCGGCCACGGCGACACCGGGACGGTCCGCCCGGATCCCGGTCACCGAGAGCACGGCGTCCGGGGCGATGTCGCCCAGGCCCATCTCCGCTGTCTGCTTGTCGTTGACCCGGTGCACCACGCGGCCGGTGAGCTGAGCGCGCAGGGCGGTCGCGCCCTTGCCCAGGTCGGAGCCGAAGCGCTGCCCGCACGCCTCCAGGAAGACCCCGACCGCACGGGCCATCTGGCCCAGCCGGACCAGCTGCATGACCGTGTGATCCCGCGCGGGCTCGTCCTTCTTGGAGGTCACGAAGAACAGCTCCGCCACCTCATCGATCAGCACGACCAGCGGCACCGGCCGGACCTTCTCCGGCAGCTCCCACAGATCCGACACCCCGTGCAGGGCGAGCAGATCGAAACGGTCTTCCATCTCCTGGACCAGGGCGTCGATGAGGTGGCCGGCACTCTCCCGGTCGGTGGCCAGCGCCGACAGGCGAGGGGCATAGCGTGACTGCTCGACCCCGCGCTTGCAGTCGATGCCGACCAGGCCGATCGGCAGCCGCGCCAGGCCCTTGATCAGGTTGCGCTGGTACATGGACTTGCCGGACTGGTTCGCGCCCAGGGTCAGGGCGTGCGGGATCTTGCGGTAGTCCCGCTCGAAGACCGTGCCGTCCTCCCGCATCGCGACCGGGACGACCAGGTCACGGGAGACGGCCCGGCGCGGCATCGCAACTTTGGCCAGCACGTCGTACCCCGTCATGCGCAGCTCGACGTGACCCGGCTTGGTCTCCACCACGGTCACCGAGTGGACACCCCAGGCGTGCCGGAGGCGTTCGGAGGAGGCCACGATGTCGGCGGGCTCCAGACCGGCGGGCAGCCGGAGGGAGACCCGCAACCCGGTCGAGGTCGGGCGGACCCGGCGCACTCGGGGCGGTATCGGCCGCACCTCGCGACGGGCCACGTTGCGGGTCATGAACGCCCGCAGCCGCGACGGTTGCACCGTCAGCCCGCACACGTCCATGGTCGAGCCGTACGTCCAGGTGAACCGGCCCCAGGTGACCGGTAGGCCGACCACAGACCAGTACACCCGCGGGGCTCGTTCCTTCGTGGCGTAGAGCCCACCGGCACCGGCCGCGGCACCGCCCAGCTCCAGCCAGGTGACCAGGTCCGTCATGATCAGGCCCCCAGCGGCGTGATCGCGACCGCGCGGAACGAGATCCCGTGCCGCTTCTGCCCGTTGAACTCGTTCTCCCAGTCACGGGCCTTCAGTCCGGTCACGGCCACCGGCATGCCCGGCGACAGGCTGGCCGGGACGCCCGTCTCGGGAACGGTGACCTGGTAGAGGTTGCCCTCACCCTCGTCGGAGACCAGCAAGCCGACGGTCGACAGCGGCGCCTCGGTCTCACGGTCGACGGCCCGCTCACCGGTCCGCTTGTTGACCAGCTTCGGCTCCGGCGCGGTCGCCACGAACACCACGGCGGTCGAAAGGTCGATCTTGAAGGACGGCATCAGTACTCCCAGCGTTGGCGTCGAAGCAGCCCAAATAGGCCGCCCCGAGGTTCGCTGTCCTAGGACTGCGAACTACTAGGAGAGATAGTGCACGGCAGTCCTAGGACTGTCAACAGTCCTAGGACTATGTTTCACTAGAGCCAATCGAGAGGGGTTCGAGATGGCGCCCAAATGGCGAGAGCTGGCAGACAAACTGGCTGAGCAGATCAAGCGGGGTGACTACGCACCGGGCCAGCAGCTGCCGCACATCCGAGAACTCGTCGAGGCTGGCGCAGGCTCCAAGGCCACCGTCCATGCCGCCTACAAGGCACTGGAAGCCGAAGGACTGGTCACTTCGTCGCGAGGCCACGGCACGGTCGTGCGCCAGCAAGTGCCCCTGAAGCGCCTGGGTATCGCTCGGTACGACAAAGCCAAGTGGCGGGACGGTGACGAGGTCGCTTTCATCGCGGACCGCGTGGCTTCCGGACGGGGGTACCGCCGCAACGAGCAGACACAGACGGTGACGCGCGTCGTGGCGCCGCCGGAGGTGGCAGCCGCACACGAACTCCCGGAAGGCGCCGAGGTCTACGCCCGCGCGCGGCTGGTCAAGGAAGGCGATCAGCCGACGCACACGCTGACCAGCTACTACCGGCCCGAGCATGTGGAAGGCACGCGACTTGTCGACCCCACGCCGGGTCCCGCCGGCCGAGGCGGCGGATTTCGCGTGCTGTACGACGCGGGTTACGAGATCGATCACATGAAGGAGCGACTCTTTGCCCGTGCCGCCACGCCGGACGAGGTGAAGCAGCTCCAGCTGCCGCCAGGGGAACCGGTCGTCGAGCTGCACCGGACGACGTACACAGCGTCGGGCACTGTCGTGGAGTTCGCCATCGGGGTACACGCGGCATCGCGCTTCGCGTGGGAGTACGACTTCCAGGTACCCGACTCGGCGAAGGACAGAAAGGGGCAGCAGTGATCTCGACGCAGGATTGGGCAGATGCCCGGCATATTTGGGACTACCACCAGATGGGCCACTCGCTCCGACCGTGCTCGGTGGCGATCGGACTCGGCAGCCACGACCTTGGGGTGGCTGACACGGCGGTAGACCTCTACAAGCGCGGCATGGCTCCCCTGCTCTTGTTCACCGGTGCCACCAGCCCCACGACCCGGGAACGCATGCCCCGCGGTGAAGCCGTGCACTACCAGGAACGAGCGCTTGAGCTTGGCGTCCCCAGCGCGGCCGTTTTCGTGGAGCCGCGTGCCCGGAACACGGGCGAGAACATCCGCTTCTCCCGAGAGGTCCTGGCGGAGTCCGGCATCGAGGTGTCCTCGGTCCTCCTGATCAGCAAGCCGTACGAAGAGCGGCGAGCGTACGCCACCGCACGCAAGCTCTGGCCCGACGTCGAGATCGTCAGTGCTTCCACTCCGATGACGATGGACGACTACGTCGACTCCATCGGTGACGCCCGCTTGGTGATCGACATGCTGGTCGGCGCGCTACAGCGACTCATGATCTACCCCGAGCAGGGATTCATGATCAGCCAACTGGTACCCGCCGACGTGTCCGAGGCGTACGAGCGCCTTTGCCAGGCCGGATTCACGAGCCGACTCCTGACCACTGACGTGCCTTCGGCTTGACCCAGGCGAGAGCTGTTACAGATTTCTCTACCTCATCAAGTGCCCGCGCACAGCGCGGGCTGGCCCTTGGGCTTCGGCCCCTCTGCGCCTTCGGCGCCGGGGCCGAGCCCTGGGCCGCAGCAAGTGCGGGCCCGAGTCGAGAACTGTCAACGTGCCGATGAGCCGGTTGGCTCCGAGACTTTAGGCAGCCACCATGGGGCGAGCCTCGAAGATCATGGCCCCAACGTCGTGCTTTACGGGCAGGTCCACAGACTGCCCGACTCGCCGGAAGCTTACGGGGCCATGATCACTCGCCCCATGGCAGCTCCAGCCCAAAGTCTCGGAGCCAACCTCTCGCCATCGTCGACTGCAGGTCGATGTGGTGGGTTACGGGGTTGGCATCCCAAAGAGGAGGACAGTCACCAGTATGTACACCGGAATGGCTAGGGCCACGGCCAACCCGGCAACGCAGCCCCAGACAGTCAATCGAGTACTGGTTCGCTCGTAATCCTCGTTCTTCGGCACGCCCGCATCTAACAGCGCGATACGCCCGACTCTCTACCCCTCAGAGGGCGTTTTGAGAGTGCTGGTAGGTAGCTGCGGGGGGCGGGGGGCATGATCCTGGGCGGATGTTCGTCGGCTGCCAGCGACCACTCCCACGACGCTGTACGGGGCATTGCTAAGCGATACTCGTCCTGTGAAGTGGTTCGAGCAGGTCCAGGCTGCGGAACAGCGCCGGGATTGGGACGCGGCCATCGCGTTGGTAAGCGCCCATGCGGAGTGCTACTCGACCAATCCGTCCAGGCACAACAGCCATCTGTGGCACATGGATCTGCTTGTCCGTGCAGAACGGCTCTCGGAACTCACAGAGCGCGCTCTCACGGATGTTCACGCACGCCGGAGACTCAACAGAGCGCTTCGCGAGCGGGGGATGGAGGCGGCCCTGCGCAACCGCGCCGAAGCCGGTGATCGTGATGCCCTGTACGTCCTTGTTCGGCTGCTGTGTGAGACGAGTCGGCCCCAGGAAGCCGATCGAGCGGTCCAAGACCTCGGCCCGGACGATCAGTACGCACACCAGATCGTGGCCCGCTTTCAATCGTGATCGCGGTACTCGGTCGGTTACTGCTTCCTGGCGAAGCTGGCGCCCTTACTCCCCTAGCTAGGGCAACTGTCAAGTGGGTCATTGATGTCTGACACCAGCGGCTGACACCAACAGCGGCGGACGAAGGCGGATCAGGGGGAACCCTAGCGACCACTCTCGCGCCGCATGGCGGCCAAGATTCCAGTGCCTAGAGTTCGCAATGATCGACCTGATAAGGATGAGGCCAAACGACAAAACCCGTGCCGTCGGGGCGCTGCCTCCAAGCGATGGCCAGCACCCCTTGAGCTTGCTACGGCTGCTTTCGCTCCAGGACGTAGGCGCTGCGGGAGTCGGGGTCGCCGAAAAAGAAGTACAACATCAGCTGTTTCTTGTCGTCGCGCTGCAACTCGAAGGTCCACGTGTAGGTCTCGGGTGCTGGCTCATGCTCGGACGACGGGTCGAGACGCTCAGCGGTATCCGGAGTGCGCGTGGCCGAGGCCATGCGCGAGGTGAGAGTCAGCCGGACATGCTGACCGTCGTTCCACCCGGTGCGCTCGCCGGTGAGCTCCCACTCGCCAGTTCCTGACAGCCGCCACCTGTCGTCGAAGTCGAACTCCTGACCGTCCAGGAGGCTGATGACTGCTTTTCCGTCAGGCCGGAGAGTGACCTCCGTGCGGTCGATACAGAGCCACGAACCCACGATCTCCGCCCGCTTCGCGTCATGCACCGCGGGCACCTCGTCGTACATGTGCGGATTGCATCCCACCAGTACGAACAGGCAGGCGATGGTAGCCGCGATCCGCCGTGCCGGGCCAGGTGAGTTGGTGTTCACAGTCCGGCCTCCCGCCACGGCACCACAAATGACTGCGATTCGACCGGGGGTCGATCACGCGCTTGTCATCCTGCCAGCGCTATTGAACATGTTCAACTTCGCCGGGCTGCATGGGGGATGCCTCGCGCTCCCGGGTACGTGCCACATCCGTGCCAGATCGAGCGGGGACTCATGGGGAACTGCGGTGGCCAGCAGTGACAGCAGCCGGTATCTGCCGAAGTCGGCCTACCGCAGGTCGGGGCCCAGCTCCCCCCACCTCGCTCCTAAAGCGGTGGCTTCCTGGCAACCAGCGGCCGTGGCCAGCTAACGCAGGCCACGAGTGCGCTGCCGTCGTCGGCGAGGAAGAGCAGGGTAAACCGTGTCCGATTGCCAGGATCGATCAGCGCTGTGCGCACAGGCCGGCCATATTCCCTGATGAGCTGCACTGCTCGCTCCAGGCCAGAAGGTTCGAATCCGCGCATCCGCATGCGCTGAAGTCGGCGACTGAAGACTCCGGCATGCACACCAGTGGGTTGCACCCGCTCCTCCACCGAGTAAGGGGCGCCGCTGCGGAGGGCGGCCAGAGCTATCACGGACGCCTCGTCATCACCGATCAACAGCGATTCCAACACATGCCGTTCCACGGTCACCCCGTTTGGATCGTTGCGGTACAACAGCCAGGTACCGCAACCCTAGTAGCCGCCCCCGCACGGTAGCGTCCCTCCGGGCCCGCCCAGCGGCCGGTATGACCCCCGCTGACCGATCCCGCTAGAGCTACGGATCAGAAGGTGCCCGTACCCGATCGTGCGGGGAACTCGGGGAATCACGGTGCCGAGCGGGCACCACTCAGCGCAACGGCCCCCGACCCTTTTCACCTGTGCACAATTGCAGCGTGACCGACATCGTTGAAGCCGCCTGGCGCAAGATCCTGGCAACCGCCGGGGAGCGCACCCGGCCGGGGGGTTCGCCGCTCCTGGGGCCGTTCACCAAGATGGTGCAAGTGGCCTACGCCGAGCCGCAGCTTCGTCAGCTCTGCCCGTGGGCGGGAATGTGGGAGCTGCACTTCAGCAGGTGCACAGGGTTCCGTCCCACCTGGGACATCCCCTACATCGGCACTCTGACGGACGGCCGGTACTACGTCGAGGGACCGCATCGCAGCAGCCCGCGGATCGCCGAAACGGACAGCGCGCAGGCCGCCGTAGCCATGGTCATCGAGCGACTACCACCAGGCTGCGGGCCAGCCTTTATGGGAACCGCTGAGGAGCTGGCGGCTTACGAGAGGAAGGCGGACCCGAGCGAGAGCAACAGTCGATGAGTTCCGCGAGGGCGTCTCTGGGTCGTCCGGGGGCGATCCGACAGCAGCAGGTCGCAAAAGCCTGGAGATCATGCATTTGTCAAGGTCGTCGGTTGGGGCTGACACCAACGCCTGACACCAACAGCGGCGAACGGCAGCGGTCCGCCAAGGATGGCAGCGGACAGCGAGTCGAGGTACATAGCAGGTTGACCTTCGCCGCAGATCCTGCATGATCGACCTGATAAGGATGAGGCCAGACCTCAAAATCAGATCTCAAGATCGTGCGCAGGACAAGGCTTGCCGACGCAGCCCCCACGCCCTGAACCGGCCACTCACGAAGATGCCGACGCCGGCGGACAGCGCAATCACCACGATGGAGCCCTCGCCTTCCACTGTGACGTGCTGGCCCTGGGGCGCCGATGCCACCACAAGAGCGCTGATCCCAGCGAAAGTCACGGCTGCTACGGCAAGGAAGATCGCTATTTCAGCCCACCACATTGCCCGCGTCGGTCGAGTCGCCATGGCGCAGTTGTACCTCACGCCTTCCCGCCGTCTCGCAGCAAGGTCGAATCCAACCGCGGGCAGCCCCGCATGACTGTCTGACCAGCCGAGCAGACCCAAGCGACCGCCCCCGCCCGTAGTTCGCATCGAGGAGGCCAGACGCCGGGAAGCAGCTACCCCAGGGGTACCCCCGGGGCCGCCTGTGGGCCGTCCGAGGGTGGCCGACGACGACAACTGACGACAGGCGACAACAGCCCCGCCCCTGCTCAGAGGCGACGCACCGTGAACTGGTGCAGGCGCCCATCAGTGAAGGTGAGTTGAGGAACTCCAGAGCTTGCGCGCAGGATGGCCGGCATGACCTCCATCGAGCGCCCCTTCCTCAACCCCCGCCTCGCCGAGTTCGGGACGACGATCTTCGCGGAGATGTCCGCGCTGGCCCTGCGCACGGGCTCGATCAACCTGGGCCAGGGTTTTCCCGACACCGACGGTCCCGAGGAGGTCCGCGAGGCGGCCGTACGGGCCCTGCGGGACGGGCGCGGCAACCAGTACCCGCCCGGCCCCGGCATTCCCGAGCTGCGGGCCGCCGTCGCCGCGCACCAGGAGCGCCGTTACGGACTGTCCTACGACCCGGACACCGAGGTCCTGGTCACCGCGGGCGCCACCGAGGCCATCGCCGCGGCGCTGCTGGCGCTGGTGGGGCCCGGTGACGAGGTCATCGCCCTCGAGCCGTACTACGACTCGTACGCGGCGTGCATCGCGATGGCGGGCGGCACCCGGGTGCCGGTCACCCTGCGGCCGGACACCGAGGGGGACGCCGCGTTCCGGCTGGACCTCGACGAACTGCGCGCCGCCGTCACCGACCGCACCCGCCTGCTGCTGATCAACACCCCGCACAACCCCACCGGCACCGTGCTGACCCGGGCGGAGCTGACCGCCGTCGCCGAGCTGGCCGTCGAGCGGGACCTGCTGGTGGTGACCGACGAGGTGTACGAGCACCTGGTCTTCGACGACGCCGAGCATGTGCCGCTGGCCGCCTTCCCCGGGATGCGGGAGCGCACGGTGACGATCGGTTCCGCCGGCAAGACCTTCTCCTTCACCGGCTGGAAGGTCGGCTGGGTCACCGCCGCGCCGGGGCTGGTCACGGCGGTGCGCTCGGCGAAGCAGTACCTGACCTACGTGGCGTCGGGGCCGTTCCAGTACGCGGTCGCGGAGGCCCTCGCGATGCCCGACCCGTACTTCACCGCGTTCCGCGACGACATGCTGGCCAAGCGGGATCTGCTGGTCGCGGGCCTGTCGGACGCGGGATTCCGGGTCTACAAGCCGGCCGGCACGTACTTCGTCACCACCGACATCCGTCCCCTCGGCGAGAGCGACGGCATCGCCTTCTGCCGCTCCCTGCCGGAGCGCGCGGGTGTCGTCGCCATCCCGAACGCGGTCTTCTACGACCACCGGGAGGAGGGGGCACCCTTCGTACGGTTCGCCTTCTGCAAGCGGACCGACGTGCTGGAGGAAGCCGCGGCCCGGCTCAAGACACTCGGTGGTTAGCGGGCGGACACGTCCGGGGCGGAGGCCCGGGGTGCCGTGGCGCGAGTCGCCCGTCCGCCCCGGGTTCGGGACGCGGGAGCTGGTCGAGGTCCAGGGTGCAGGTGCGACCGTCGGCCGGCGGAGTGCGCGGTCACGGCGCGGCGGGCGGCGGCGCGTCACGGAACCCGGCGACGTGGGCGGGCGGCCCGTCGCATCCCGGAAACAGCAAAGCCCGGCCCGAGCACCTGGCCGTGTCGGCCGGTGCCCTGACCGGGCTCCCGAAGGGCCCTGGGCCGTCCTACTCGTCGCCCTCGGGCTCGTCCGAGTCGTTGATCTCCTTCTCCAGGCCGAGCTGCTCGACCAGCCAGCGGTCGAACTCGATCGCCGCGCGCACCCAGCTGACCGTCGACGAGACGAAGTGCTCGAGGCTGACGCCGGTGCCGATCAGCATCTGGGCCTCGCCGATGAGACGGACCGTGCCGTCGTCGTGGGTGTGGCTGTAGACCTTCGGCCACAGGGTCCGCCGGTTCCAGTCGTCGATGGACTCCAGAAGCTGCGGCTTCTCGTCGATCGGGTGGGGGCGGTCGTAGAACGTCCGCACCGAGAAGACCTGCTGGTCGTCCTCACCGCGGAACATGAAGTACGTACGGAACTGCTCCCACGGCGCCGCGAGGTCGCCCTCTTCGTCGACGACGTACTTCAGCTCCATCTGGTCGAGGAGCTGCTTCACAAGGTCCTGATCCGGGACGACGGGGCCCGCCGGCCCTTGGGGCTCGGGCTGGGGCTTGCCCCCGAAGTTCGGAATCGAGGACGGGTCGATGGTCACCGTGAATTTCCCTTCGTACGGATTCCGCCATCCTCCCCCATGCGGGGAGGGGGGTGGCAAGCCCCGCTGTAGTCTGTCCGCCCTCGGCGGACGTGATCCCGCCGGTCGGCCGGTGGGAGGCATTCGGGTGGGGGCCATGGCAGAGGTGCGGGACGGCGCGGCGACAGGGCGGGAGCTGCCCCGGGGGCACACCCGGTGGGGCGTCTTCACCGCGATCGCGACCGTGCCGCTGCTGATCGCGGGCACCCTCGTGGCCGGACTGGTGGCGGCCTTCGTCCTGATCGACGACGAGGAGGCCGGCGGCTACGTCCCCGAGAAGACGGACTGCACGCGGGCCCTGGCCTTCGGCGGGGCGGCGCTGCCCGAGGGCGCGCGTACCGAGTCGTGCACGGTCTCGCGCGGGATCGACAGGGGCTACACGGCGGTCTTCCGGATGCCGCGCGCGGACGTGAGCGGCTGGCTGGCCGGCACCTATCCGGACGCCCCGGCGCCGGGGAGCGTGTGCGAGGACGCCGACGCGGACCTGTGTCTGGACCTCGGGCTCTCGGACGCCCTGCCCGGGCCCGCCGGCGCGCACGCCGTACGGGTGGCGGTGGAGCACGAGGACGCGCGGACCGCGCTGGTGCGCTTCTCGGCGTTCACGATGTGACCCGGCGAACGAGGATCACAAGGTGCACGACGAGCACGGCGATCACGCCGAGAAGCGCACCTGCCGCGGCTAGAGCGTCTTGCCGGTCGCCGGTCCCACGATCAGCCCGTCACCGAAGGCGTCCACCCGGACCGTGTCGCCGTCCTTGACCTCGCCGGAGAGGATCTCCTTGGCGAGCCGGTCACCGATCGCGGTCTGGACGAGGCGGCGCAGCGGGCGAGCGCCGTACGCCGGGTCCATGCCCTCGTCGGCGAGCCAGGCCAGGGCCTCTTCGGTGATCTCCAGGGTGAGCCGGCGTTCGGCCAGCCGCCGGGCCAGCCTGTCGATCTGGAGCCGGGCGATCCGGCTCAGCTCGTCCTTGTTCAGCGCGGAGAAGACGACCAGGTCGTCGAGGCGGTTGAGGAACTCCGGCTTGAACGACGTCCGGACCACCTCCAGCACCTGCTCCTTCTTCTCCTGCTCACTGCTGATCGGGTCCACCAGGAACTGGCTGCCCAGGTTGGACGTCAGCACCAGGATGGCGTTGCGGAAGTCGACCGTCCGCCCCTGGCCGTCCGTCAGCCGTCCGTCGTCCAGCACCTGGAGAAGGACGTCGAAGACCTCCGGGTGCGCCTTCTCGACCTCGTCGAGCAGCACGACGCTGTACGGCCTGCGCCGCACCGCCTCCGTCAGCTGGCCGCCCTCCTCGTAGCCGACGTACCCGGGCGGGGCGCCGACGAGGCGGGCGACACTGTGCTTCTCGCCGTACTCGCTCATGTCGATGCGGACCATGGCCCGCTCGTCGTCGAAGAGGAAGTCGGCGAGCGCCTTGGCGAGTTCGGTCTTGCCGACGCCGGTGGGGCCGAGGAAGAGGAAGGAGCCCGTGGGCCGGTCCGGGTCGGCGATGCCGGCGCGGGAGCGGCGGACGGCGTCGGACACCGCGCGCACGGCCTCGGCCTGCCCGATGAGCCGCCTGCCGATCTCGTCCTCCATGCGCAGCAGCTTCCGCGTCTCGCCCTCCAGCAGCCGCCCTGCCGGGATCCCGGTCCAGGAGGCGACGACGTCCGCGATGTCGTCGGAGCCGACCTCCTCCTTCACCATGGTGTCCCCGGCGACCTCCTCCTCGGCCTCCGAGGCGGCCTCCAGGTCCCGCTCGAGGGCCGGGATCTCGCCGTACAGCAGCTTGGAGGCGGTGTCGAAGTCGCCGTCGCGCTGGGCACGTTCGGCCTGCCCGCGCAGTTCGTCGAGCTTCTCCTTGAGCGCGCCGACCCGGTTGAGGGACTGCTTCTCCTTCTCCCAGCGGGCGTTCAGGCCGCGCAGCTCCTCCTCCTTGTCGGCGAGGTCGCGGCGCAGTTTGTCCAGGCGCTCGCGGGAGGCGGCGTCGGTCTCCTTGCCGAGGGCCAGCTCCTCCATCTTCAGCCGGTCCACGGCGCGCTGGAGCTCGTCGATCTCGACCGGTGAGGAGTCGATCTCCATACGGAGCCGGGAGGCGGCCTCGTCGACGAGGTCGATGGCCTTGTCGGGCAGGAAGCGGGAGGTGATGTACCGGTCGGACAGGGTCGCGGCGGCGACCAGGGCGCTGTCCGCGATCTGCACCTTGTGATGGGCCTCGTAGCGTCCCTTCAGTCCGCGCAGGATGGCGATGGTGTCCTCGACGGACGGCTCGGCGACCAGCACCTGCTGGAAGCGCCGCTCCAGCGCGGGGTCCTTCTCGATCCGCTCGCGGTACTCGTCGAGGGTGGTGGCACCGACCATGCGCAGCTCACCGCGGGCGAGCATGGGCTTGAGCATGTTGCCCGCGTCCATGGCCGAATCGCCGCCGGCCCCGGCGCCCACGACGGTGTGCAGCTCGTCGATGAAGGTGATGATCTGCCCGTCCGAGTCCTTGATCTCGGCGAGCACGGTCTTCAGCCGCTCCTCGAACTCACCGCGGTACTTCGCCCCGGCGACCATGGCGCCGAGGTCGAGCGCGACGAGCCGCTTGTCGCGCAGCGACTCGGGCACGTCGCCCTTGACGATCCGCTGGGCGAGCCCCTCGACGACGGCGGTCTTGCCGACGCCCGGCTCACCGATCAGCACGGGGTTGTTCTTGGTCCGCCGGGACAGCACCTGCACGACCCGCCGGATCTCCTGGTCCCGCCCGATGACCGGGTCGAGTTTGCCCTCGCGGGCGGCGGCGGTGAAGTCGGTCCCGAACTTCTGCAGGGCCTTGTACGAGCCCTCCGGGTCGGCGTTCGTCACGCGGCGTCCGCCGCGCGCCGTGCGGAAGGCCGTCAGCAGCTTCTTCGCCCCGGCGCCGTGCCGGCTCAGCACGTCGCCCGCGGCGCCGCCCTTCGCGGCGATCCCGATCAGCAGATGCTCGGTCGAGACGTACTCGTCCCCGAGCTCCTGTGCCCTGGCCCGGGCATCGGCGAGCACGGCGAGCACGTCGCGGTTGGGCTGCGGGGGCGCGACGGTGGAGCCGGCCACGCTGGGCAGCTGCGCGAGGACCTTCTCGGTGTCGGCGCGTACGGCCGCCTGATCGGCGTCGGCCGCGGCCAGCAGGTCGGTGACGTTCTCGTTCTCCCGCCCCTGGAGCAGAGCGAGGAGCAGGTGGGCGGGGGTGAGGTCGGCATGCCCCTCGGTCACGGCCCGGCTGCCGGCCGCGTTGATCGCGTCCCGGCTCCGGTTCGTCAGCTCGGCGTCCACGTGTCCGTTCTCCTCCTTGCGTGAGCGACTGACTCAGCCAACTTCCACAAAGTTGAGTCTATTCCACTCAAGGGCATGGAGGCGGAACGACCCGGAGCCTCAGGGAGTACGCGGAGGAAGCCCGGAACGCGCCATCGGCATCGAGCGGCACTTTTCGGCCACACTCGAACGGGCATCGGATAGGCCGGGATAGCGCGAAAAATGCGCAAAAACTGCAGCGGCGTCACCGTGTTCAGGTCACGGTGACGCCGCTGCGGGGGGAAGCACCTGAGCGATCTGTTACGACGGGGGAATCGCGTCAGGCACTGCGGGGGGTGGCCGAGATGGTCCTGGGACCGGAGGTTTCCGGCTCCGCCAGACGATGGTCCCGCTGGTCCAGGTTCACAAAGATCATTCCGTACCGGATGGCGCACCGCACCGGCTGCGGCGCCCCCCGAGGCCGCCGCAGACACCGGTACGCCCGCACGTCGTCGTCATCGTCCCTGGTGACGACGACGGGCTCGCCGAACACGGTCACCATCAACGAGTCACCGCTGTGGGGGATGGCGGTGGCCAGGTCGATGAAGTGCCAGCCGGATCGATAGGCCGTGGCCATCTCTCTCCGGAAGGACCGATCGTCGGGCGGAGTGGTCATGGTCAGTCCCAGGTGGTGTCAGCCGGGAACGCCAGGGCGTTTCCGTCATCGGACACCGCTGATGCCGGCCGCACGTCCGTCGCCGCGTCGCTCTTCGCCGCGGAGAGGCCACTCAGCGTTCCGAAGGCCACAACGGCGGAGAAGGCGGCGACAAGCACCGAGCGAAGCATTCTCTTACGCATAGTCGGCTTCGTCCTCACTTGAAGGTCCCCTCTTCCCCCGTCGGATAAGACGATGGCTCATTCAGGCACGTCATGGCCACACAATCGATGCATCATGTTCCTGCATGTTCAGGACCCTGGGGGGTGGAGATTTGGCATCGAACGGGACGAAGGCGACACATCCTCACGCGGTGGCCGAGCTGTGTGACGAAGGCGGTCGTCTCTATGCCAACGCCCTCCGTACAGGGCGTATCGCCCGTACGGAGGTGGAAGCCGCACCGTGCCTGATGGAATTCGCCCTGCTCCACCCCGATCCGGACGATCCGAACTGGCTGCTGCCGCTGCCGCCGTCCGTCGCCCTGGCCCAGCGGCTCAATCCCATTGAGCGCGAGATCACCGAGCGCCGGCGGACGTCCATCGAACTGGTCGACGCCTTCGAGCCGTTCATGACGCTCAGCGCCCAGCAGATCACGCCCGCGCACTCGATCACGGTCCTGGAGGGCCTGGACCGGATCAACGGCGCGCTCGACCTGGCCACCGCGCAGTGCCGGTCCGAGGTGCTCACGGTGCAGCCGAGCCGCGGCAAGCGGCCCGAGAACCGGCTCATCGAGGCGATGGAACGCGACCGGACGCTCATCGAGCGCGGAGTCCGCATCCGGACGCTCTACCAGCACACCGCCCGCTACAGTCCGGAACGGCTCGCCTACATGGAGCAGTTCACCGACGGCAAGGCGGAGTACCGCACCATCGACGAACTGGTCGAGCGGCTCATCATCTGCGACGAGAGCGTGGCCTTCATCCCGGTCCGCGACGACCGCCAGGTCGCCCTGGAGCTGCGCCACCCCGGCCTCGTCGGCTATCTGATCAAAGTGTTCGAGTTCATGTGGAGCCGCGCGGTCCCGCTCAGCGCCGGCGCCCCCTACGAGACCGCGCCCGACGGCATCTCCGAGGTCCAGTACTCCATCGCCAAGCTGCTCGTGGAGGGCCACGTCGACGAGGCCATCGCCCGGCGTCTGGGCATGAACGTCCGCACCTGCCGGGCCCACATAGCCAAGCTGGCCACGGCCCTGGGCAGCGGCAGCCGCGCCCAACTGGGCTACCTCATCGCCCAGTCGGGAATGCTGGAACGGGAGCAATGAGGCCGGGGCACCGGGGCGGGGGCGGGGTGTCGGGGGGCGCGTGGAGTCGGGGGGCGTGGTGTCGGAGTGCCGGGCGCGGGAACGCCGGGGTCGAGGGATCGGGATGCGGGGCGCCGGGAACGTCGGGGTCGGGGGATCGGAAAGCGGGACTCCGGGGCGCCGGGGTCGGGAGCGTCCGGGCCGAGTACTCCGACGACAGCGGCACCGGCGCCGGGAACCCCGACGACAGCAGCACCGAGCCCCGTAGAGCACACGACAGCAGCACCGAAGCCGCCGGTTGCGGCGCGGGAGACGGAAGCTGTGGCGCAGGGGACGCCGAGCGCCGTCAGGACCGCGTCGAGAGCCCGGGCGCGGGGTTTGCGGGGTTTCCGGTCAGGCCAGGGCGCCGAGGGCCGGGAGCAGGCTCTCCAGGGGCTCAGCGCGCCGTGGGGGACCCTTGGTCGGGGAGGGTGAGCTCCGCGGCGGAGAGCGGGCGCGCGGGCCCGTCCAGGCCGACCTGCGCTATCCGGACGCCCAGCTGCGTCCGGCTCGCCGCCCCGAGCGTCTCGGAGAGGCGGGCGATGTGGGCGCGGCAGGTGCGGACGCTGATGCCGAGCCGCTCCGCGATCACCGCGTCCTGATGCCCCTCCGCCAGCAGTGCCGCGATGGACTGCTCGCGGTGCGAGATGCCCTCGATGCCCGTGTCGGGAAGCGCCGCCGTGAGGGGGATCGCCGGCCGCCAGAGGCGCTCGAAGACCGTCACCAGGTACTCCACCAGCGCCGGGTGCCGCAGTTCCAGGGCCATCGTGCGTTCGGCGTTCGCCGGGATGAAGGCGACCGTGCGGTCGAACAGAATCAGCCGGTCGATGACCTCGTCCAAGGTCCGGGCCTCGACCGCGTCGCCCATCAGCTCCAGGTAGTTCAGCAGGCCCTGCCCGTGTCGCGCGACGTGGTTGTAGAGGTCGCGCATCCGCACACCCCGGCCGCGCAGCGCCAGCGCCCGGTGCAGGCCTTCCGACAGTTCGTGCTCGCGCCGGATGCCCCCGGGCTGCACGGTGAGCACCTCGGTCGTGCAGGCCGCCGTGGCCTCGTCCAGCGCCGCCTGGATGCGTGAGGGTCCGTCCAGGACCCGCAGGGCCATGCCCTCGGAGGAGGACACCTGGCCGCCCAGACCGGCGTACCACTCGAAGGCCGCGACCGCCGAGCCCACCCGTCGCTGGCTGACGCTGATCTCGTCGTACACCCCGCGCAGCAGCCGGGTCATGACCTCCTGCGGGGAGGTCGGGACCAGCCAGTCCATGTCGTCGGGGTCGGGGTGCAGCAGCGCGAGTTCCAGCAGACAGGGCACCGGCTCCGCGTCGCGACGCGGCACACGGCCCCGCCGTACGGCCCGGGAATACACACGATCCCCGGCCTCGCACAGTCGGTCAGCACCATGCGGATGCTCGTCCGTCCCGTGCCCGGCCATGGCCCATTCCACCCCCGGTTCCGCCTCTTCCGCAGCGCAACTATGCGCGGACCGGACCTGCTCCGCAACACGGCTCCCTGCGGGGCGACTACGGGAAACCGCCGCTATGGCCGGAATTCCCCCTACCCCGGTCCCTCACCTCGCGACAGGCCGAAGGTGGCGTGTTCAGGCTCCGCCGAGGCCCGGGACGCCCGGCCGCGCGACCCGGACCGCACCCGGAAAATTGACCGGAAGAATGACCGAAGGGGCGGCGCGCTCTCAGCGCGAACCACCCCTTCACCCACCCGTGTGCCCGGCCCCACTACGTGAGTTGAAGCTCCGCGCACGCGTCCTTGTACTCCGCCGCGCAGATCTCCTCGATCTTGTGGATGCCGTCCGCGACGACCGTTTCCTTGATGTTCTCCCGCGTCAGCGCCACCACCGACACCAGCTGCGCCGGGATGCCCTTGTGGGTGGGGCTGTCGACCCGGTCGCGGGCCAGGGCGTCGAACTGGATGTCCCGGCTCTGCACCTTGGCCACGGCCATCTCCGCGGCGGCCTCGGCCTCCTGCGGGTAGGACTTGTAGACGCTCATGTACTGCTCACCGGAGACGATCCGCTGCACACCCGCGAGTTCCGCGTCCTGCCCGGTGATCGGCGGCATCTTGGTCAGGCCGGCCGCCTCCAGGGCCTTGATGACGCCGCCGGCCATGCCGTCGTTGGCGGCGTACACGGCGGCGATGTTGTCCTTGCCGATCTTCCCGATCGCCTCGGCCATGTTGGCCTCGGCGTTCTCCGGCTTCCAGTCCTTGGTGTCGAAGGTCTGGGCGATCGTCAACTTGCCGGTCAGCTCGGACAGCGCGCCCTGCTTGAACTGCTTGGCGTTCGGGTCGGTGGGCGAGCCGTTCATCATGACGATCTTGTCGGAGCTGTCCATGCCGCTGCCCAGCGCGTCGATCAGGGACCGGCCCTGGACCTCGCCGACGAGTTCGTTGTCGAAGGAGATGTACGCGTCGATGGGACCCTCGGCGAGCCGGTCGTAGGCGATGACCGGGATACCCGCCTCCTTGGCCTTCTCCACGCCGCTCGCGATCGCGTGCGAGTCCACGGCGTCCAGCAGGATGACGTCGACCTGCTCGTCGATCATCTGCTGCATCTGGCTCGCCTGCTTGTTGGCGTCCGCGTCGGCGTTCGCGTACCGGACCTCGCCCTGGTTCTTGGTGAGCTCGGCGACCCGCTCCCTGATGATCGGGTAATCGAACTTGTCGTAACGGGTGTTGGCCGTCTCCGGCAGCAGCAGGCCGACGGTGATGTCGTTGCCCTTGGTCGGGCTCGCGTCGCTGGCGTCGCCCGTCGCCCCCAGTACGCCACAGCCTGCCAGCGACAGGGTCAACGACGAGGTGACCACGGATATGGCGATACGACGACGCATGGATGAGCCCACTTCTGCTGCTTCCGGAGGTGGCCGCGACACTGCGGCCCGGATGACTGAAAAGCCAACGCGTCGGCGCCCCTCAGCGTCAAGGGAAATCACTTAACGAGATGGCAACATCACGTTCCGCTTAGCTCGTGAACACGCCGCGAAACCTCCTCCCGAGACCCTTTACGACCCCTCCATGGACAGGGAGTTGAGGCACAGAAGCGGAACCGTACAACCAATCCTCTTCTCCGCAAGTCGTGATCACGAGCGCTCCCCGCGCTGTCCCGCTCCCGACAGAGGACCGAATGAACCCAGCCAGACGCACGACGACGGCAGCCGCCACGGCCGTCGTGTTCGCCACCGCGGGCGGCCTGCTCACCACCGCCGCCGCTCCCGCCTCCGCGGCGGTCTCCTGCACCTCGCCCGTCTTCAAACGGCAGTTCTTCGCGAACACCAATTTCTCGGGCACCCCGAAGAGGACCGACTGCGACAGCGCGGTCAGCGAGAACTGGGGCACCGGGGCCCCCGCTTCGGGCCTGCCGAGGGACAAGTTCGGCGTCCGCTGGTCGGTGACCCGGGACTTCGGCTCCGGCGGCCCGTTCACCCTGACGGCGTCCGCGCAGGACGGGATACGGGTGTACGTCGACGGCAAGCTCAAGGTCGACCTGTGGAAGAACGTGTCGACGACCACGACGAAGACGGTCGACCTCACCCTCTCCAAGGGCCCGCACAGCCTGCGCGTCGACTACGTCAACTGGACGGGCGCCGCGAACGTGAGGTTCGCCTACACGCCCCGGACTTCGCCGAGCATCGACAAGGTCGCACCGCTCGCGCCGACCGGCGCGGCCGTCTCGTACGACACCGCCACCGGCAAGGCCAAGGTCACCTGGGCGAAGAACAAGGAGATGGACCTCGCCGGTTACCAGGTCTACCGCCGCCTCAAGGGCAGCGACACCTGGACGAGACTGACCACGACCGCGGCCACCTCGTACACCGACGCCCCGCCCGCCACCGGACAGACCTTCTCCTACCAGGTACGCGCCCACGACAAGGCCGGCAACAAGTCGGGCGGCAGCGCCGAACGGTCCGTCACCACCCTCGACAAGACACCGCCCGCCGCGCCGGTGCTGACGGTGACGAGCACCGCGAACGCCAACAACCTGTCCTGGTCGGCCCCCGCGGACGTCGTCGCCTTCTCGGTCTTCAGCAAGAAGAGCTCGGAGACGACCTGGACCGAGCACCCCGAGACCACCGAGGCGAGTTGGTCGGACACCTCGGCGCTGTACCGCGTGTCGTACGACTACAAGGTCCTCGCCTACGACGCGGCCTGGAACCAGACCTATTCCGCCGTGGTCAGCGGCGTCCCGACGATCACCCCGCCGCGGAACGTCACCGCCACCACCCCTTCGTACGGCGCGGTGATCAGCTGGAGCGAGCCCGCGGAGAAGGACACCGAGACCTACTCGGTGCGGCGCTCGCCCGCTCCGGCCGACGGCACCCGCACCTGGACGAGCGTCGACTGCCGCGACCGCGCCACGAGCACCGACCCCTCCGGCAACACGGTCCACAGCTGCACCGACTACGACGGCGACCAGGGCGCCACCTACGCCTACGTGGTGACGCGCAAGGACATCCACGGCCGCTGGTCCGTCGCGTCACAGGAGATCCTCGTCACCCGCCCCGGCGACGAGATCGCCCCGCCGGCCGTGACCGATCTGACCGCGCAGGCCCTGGAGTACGGCGTCAAACTCGACTGGGACGCGAGCCCGGTGGAGGACCTGGCCGAGTACTGGATCTACGAGCAGTCGCATCCGCAGCAGCACCCCGACTACCTCCGCACGGTGGACGCCACCAAGTCGGAGACCCTGCTGCGGATGCCGGCCGACGGCGAGCAGAAGCACTACGTCGTCATCCCCGTGGACCGGTACGGCAACGCCGCGACCTTCATCGGCGACATCGAGGACGACGGGACCTACTGGAGCGACCCGGTCTCCGCGGTCTCCGTCACCGAGCTGGACCTCCGCCCGACGACCGAGGCCCCCGAGCCCACGGCGTGCGATCTGGGCGCGTTCGTCGACCGGTCGGGCAACGTCCTGGTGGACCCGTACTGCTACGGCTCGGCCTTCACCGAGGCCGACGGCTACCACGTCCACCGCTGGGACCGGGCGACGAACACCTGGGTCCGTCTGACGGAGACGCCCGCGACGACCTCGTACTGGACCGACACCAGTGCGCCGGCCGGCACCACCGTCCACTACCTGGCCTCCTTCACCAAGGAGGACGGCACGGAGGCGTTCACGGACGTGGCCACCGCCGCCACCCTGCCCAGCGGCACCTGAGTCGAAGAGCACAGCGAAGGGGGCCCGGCGGTTCTCACCGAACCTCCGGGCCCCCTTCGCGTACCTGCGTTCCTGCCTAGTCCTTGGCCTTCTTCGGGCGCCACACCACCAACGCGCTGGTCTGCTGGACCTCCTGGTACGGCACCAGGTCGCGGCGGTAGGACGCGTGCACCGCGGCCTCGCGCTGCTGCATCGCCGCCGCCGCGCCGTCCAGCCCGGCCTGGAGCTCCGCGACGCGGGACTGAAGTGCCGCGACCTGGTTCTCCAGTTCGATGATGCGTTTGATGCCGGCCAGGTTGATGCCCTCGTCCTGCGACAACTGCTGCACCTGGCGGAGCAGTTCGATGTCGCGGGCCGAGTAGCGGCGGCCCCGGCCGGCGGTGCGGTCCGGAGACACCAGCCCCAGCCGGTCGTACTGGCGCAGCGTCTGCGGGTGCAGGCCGGACAACTGGGCCGCCACCGAGATGACGTAGACCGGGGTCTCCTCGGTCAGTTCATAGGGGTTGCGTCGACGGCCGTTGATGTCCATGGCTTCACTCATGCTCCCTTCGCGGCCTGGAACAGCTCCGCCCGCGGATCCTCGTCCGCGGTCGCCTCGCGATACGCCTCCAGCGCGTCACGAGCCTTCCCCGTCAGGTCCTTGGGGACACTCACCTCGACGGTGACGAGCAGATCCCCCCGGGTGCCGTCCTTGCGGACCGCGCCCTTGCCCCGGGCCCGCATCGTGCGGCCGTTCGGCGTGCCCGGCGGAAGCTTCAGGGTGACCGAGGGCCCGCCCAGGGTCGGGACCCTGACCTCGCCGCCGAGTGCCGCCTCCGTGAACGTCACGGGGACGACGACGGTGAGGTTGTCGCCCTTGCGGCCGAACACCGGGTGCTCCTTGACGTGGACGACCACGTACAGGTCGCCCGCCGGGCCGCCCCGCTCGCCGGGCGCGCCCTTGCCGCGCAGGCGGATCCGCTGGCCGTCCGAGACCCCGGCCGGGATGCGCACCTGCATGGTCCGCGAGGACTTGGCGCGTCCGCTGCCCTTGCAGACCTCGCAGGGGTTCTCCGCGATCAGGCCGCGGCCCTTGCAGTCGGGGCACGGGTCGGTCAGCGAGAAACCGCCGCCGGAGCCGCGCGCGACCTGGCCGGTGCCGACGCACGTCGGGCACACACGGGGTGTGCCGTTGGCGTCGCCGGTGCCGGAGCACGCCTTGCACGGCGCCTGCGAGGACATCCGCAGCGGGACCGTCGCGCCCTCGATCGCCTCGGTGAAGCTGAGGGTGACCTCGGACTCGATGTCCTGTCCGCGCCGCGGCTGGGTCCGGGTGCCGGTCGTGGGGCCGCCCCGGTTGAACAGGCCCCCGAAGACATCACCGATTCCGCCGCCGAAGCCGCCCGCCTGCCCGCCCTGGCCCTGGGCGCCGCCGAAGAGGTCGCCCAGGTCGAAGTTGAACGAGCCGCTGCCCGCGCCCGGCCCCGGGCGGAAGCCGCCGTTGCCGAACAGGGTGCGCGCCTCGTCGTACTCCTTGCGCTTCTTGGGGTCACCGAGGACGTCGTTCGCCTCGGAGATCTCCTTGAAGCGTTCCTCGGCCTTGGCGTTGCCCTTGTTGGCGTCCGGGTGGAACTCGCGGGCGAGCTTGCGGTACGCCTTCTTGATCTCGGCCTCGGTGGCGTCCTTGGGGACGCCGAGAACCTTGTAGTAGTCCTTCTCGATGAAGTCCTTGGTGCTCATCCTCGACGTCCCTCCTCCCTCATCCGTTCAACGTCAGCCCTCGTCCGGGCCACCGCTCTCCTTGTCGTCGGCCTGCGCGTCGCCCTCCTCGGCGGGCTTCACGGTCTGCGCGCCCGGCTGGGGCTCGGCGACGGCCACCCGCGCGGGGCGGATGGTGCGTTCGCCGATGCGATACCCCGGCTGGAGGATCGCGACGCAGGTCGTCTCGGTGACGTCCGGCGCGTACGAGTGCATCAGGGCCTCGTGGATCGTCGGGTCGAAGGGCTCGCCCTCCTTGCCGAACTGCTGAAGGCCCATCTTGGCCGCCACGGTCTCCAGCGACTCGGCGACGGACTTGAAACCGCCGACCAGCTCGCCGTGCTCCCGGGCCCGGCCGATGTCGTCGAGCACGGGCAGGAGCTCCGTCAGGAGGTTCGCGATCGCGATCTCCTTGACGGTGATCCGGTCGCGCTCGACCCGGCGACGGTAGTTCTGGAACTCGGCCTGGAGCCGCTGGAGGTCCGCGGTGCGCTCGTTGAGCGCGGTGCGCACCTGGTCCAGCTGGGCCACCAGGGCCGCCGTCTGGTTCGCGTCCCCGGCCGGGGCCGCCCCCTCCTCCGGGGAGGGGGTGGCGGCCTGCGGCTCGGCGTCGTCGGGAGTCGCGCCGGAGGGGACGTCGGGCCTCTCCTCGAAGCCCGGGGTCTCCTCCGTCACGCGGCACCGTCCTTGCGCTCGTCGTCCACGATCTCGGCGTCGACCACGTCGTCGTCGGCCTTGGGCTGCTCGGCGCCGCCCGCGGTGGCCTGGGACGCCTGGGCGTCGGCGTACATGGCCTGGCCCAGCTTCTGGGAGACGGCCGCGACCTTCTCCGTGGCGGTGCGGATCTCGGCCGAGTCGTCGCCCTTGAGCTTCTCCTTCAGCTCGGCGAGGGCGGCCTCGACCTCGGTCTTGATCTCGCCGGGGACCTTGTCCTCGTTGTCCGCGAGGAACTTCTCCGTCTGGTAGACGAGCTGCTCGCCCTGGTTGCGGGACTCGGCGGCCTCGCGGCGGCGGTGGTCCTCCTCCGCGTACTGCTCGGCCTCCTGGCGCATCCGGTCGACCTCGTCCTTCGGCAGCGAGGAGCCGCCGGTGACGGTCATCTTCTGCTCCTTGCCGGTGCCGAGGTCCTTCGCCGTGACGTGCATGATGCCGTTGGCGTCGATGTCGAAGGCGACCTCGATCTGCGGGACACCGCGCGGCGCCGGGGGCAGACCGGTCAGCTCGAACATCCCGAGCTTCTTGTTGTACGCCGCGATCTCGCGCTCGCCCTGGTAGACCTGGATCTGCACGGAGGGCTGGTTGTCCTCGGCGGTGGTGAAGATCTCCGAACGCTTCGTCGGGATCGTCGTGTTCCGCTCGATGAGCTTGGTCATGATGCCGCCCTTGGTCTCGATACCGAGGGACAGCGGGGTGACGTCGAGGAGCAGGACGTCCTTGACCTCGCCCTTGAGGACACCGGCCTGGAGGACGGCGCCGATGGCGACGACCTCGTCCGGGTTCACGCCCTTGTTGGCGTCCTTGCCGCCGGTCAGCTGCTTGACGAGCTCGGCGACGGCGGGCATACGGGTGGAGCCACCGACGAGGACGACGTGGTCGATCTCGCCGAGCTGGATGCCGGCGTCCTTGATGACGTTGTGGAACGGCGTCTTGCAGCGCTCCAGCAGGTCCGCGGTCAGCTGCTGGAACTGGGCGCGGGTGAGCTTCTCGTCGAGGTGCAGGGGGCCCTCGGCGGAGGCGGTGATGTAGGGGAGGTTGATCGAGGTCTCCGTGGAGGACGACAGCTCGATCTTCGCCTTCTCGGCGGCCTCACGCAGACGCTGCAGCGCCATCTTGTCCTTGGCCAGGTCCACGCCGTGACCGGACTTGAACTGCTGCACCAGGTAGTCGACGACGCGCTGGTCCCAGTCGTCACCACCGAGGTGGTTGTCACCGTTGGTGGCCTTCACCTCGACGACACCGTCGCCGATCTCCAGCAGCGAGACGTCGAACGTACCGCCACCGAGGTCGAAGACCAGGATGGTCTGGTCGTCCTTGTCGAGGCCGTACGCCAGGGCGGCGGCCGTCGGCTCGTTGACGATGCGCAGGACGTTCAGACCGGCGATCTCGCCGGCCTCCTTGGTGGCCTGGCGCTCGGCGTCGTTGAAGTACGCCGGGACGGTGATGACCGCGTCGGTCACCTTCTCGCCCAGGTAGGCCTCCGCGTCGCGCTTCAGCTTCTGCAGCACGAAGGCGCTGATCTGCTGCGGGTTGAAGGGCTTCCCGTCGAGCTCGATCTTCCAGTCCGTGCCCATGTGACGCTTGACCGACCGGATGGTCCGGTCGACGTTGGTCACGGCCTGACGCTTGGCCACCTCGCCGACCAGCACCTCGCCGTTCTTGGCGAAGGCGACGACGGACGGCGTGGTCCTGGCGCCCTCGGCGTTGGTGATGACGGTGGGCTCGCCGCCCTCCAGAACGCTGACGACCGAGTTTGTCGTGCCCAGGTCGATGCCGACCGCACGTGCCATGGTTGATTCCTCCAGCTGACTTGAGTGGAACAGGCTCAAGTGTGCATGACGTCCGCGTCGGGGTCAACAGACCTGAGTCGCTCCGACTCAACTCTTATCCGTTCCTTACACGCAGGTGCCCTGTGACCTGCAAGGACGCAGCGGCACGCGTCGAGGTTCCCGTCAACCGGGTGCGCGTCTTCACCCGCAGCAGCCCGAGGACGAGAAGCAGCGCGACGCCCGCGACACCGAGCACCGCGAACCCTCCGGCCCACCCGGTGTGCACCAGGACGCCCACGAGCACCCCGGCGAAGGCGAGGGCGCCCAGCACCACGGTCACGCCCTGCGGAGAGAGCCCGAGCCGCCGCAGCCGGTGCGCCAGATGGTCGGGGCCGGGCCTGCGGGTCAGCAGCCGCCGCGCCAGCACCACGAGCAGGACGTCCGCGCTCGCCACGGCGGTGAACGCGAACAGCGGGCCGGCGGAACTCCCCGGCGCGTACCCCGCGCGGGTCAGCACCACCGCGCCGGCGAGCACGAACCCGGTGAACAGCGACCCGCACGCGCCGAGCGCGATCCGCGCGGGATGCCAGTTGTGCATCAGGAACCCGGTCAGCGCGGCGGCCAGCACGCTCAGCAGCACCGCGAGCCCGTCCATCACCTCGACCGCCGCGCACACCCCCACCCCGAAGGCGGTCACCACTCCGACGGTCCCCACCAGCGCGTCCGCGTGGTCGAGCGCCCGGAAGGCCACGGCGACGGCCGCGATCCACGCGACGGCCACCACCCCGCCGACGACACCGACCTCCTCGTACGGCACCACGCAGGCCGCCGCCCCCGCCGTGCCGCACAGCAGCAGCCGCGCCCGCAGCCGCCACAGGTCCGCCAGCAGCCCGAGCAGGGCGACGGCTCCGGAGGCGACCAGCAGCGTGCCGACGCCGGAGCCGAGCGGGGCGACGCCGGTCCACTCGCCGGTGCCCGCGACGGCGAGGGTGGCGAGCACGACGGCCACGCCGCCGAGCAGCGGAACGGGGGTGCGGCGGCGCCGGTCGAGCAGTCCGAGGCGCAGCGCGGGCACGCGCAGGACGGCCGTGAGCAGCGAGGCGAGCAGGAGGGCCGCGACAGCGGCGGCGATGCCGTAGAGCACGGTCTTAAATTAGGCGTGAATCTCTCAATTTGGTACGAATAACACGTTCGGTTCGTGAGGTGGCACGTTCACTTCGTGAGGCGACCCTCAGCGATTCAGATCACTCCATGCCTGGCTACAGTGCGACAAGGGATGCGGGTAGTCTCAGACCGACTGGGTAAGTTACCGCTTAGTAATCTCCCTCGCAGGCCCGAGGAGCCCCCAAATGCAACTCGCCGCGATCATCGTGTCGCTGGTCCTGACCGTGGTCGGCGTCGCCCTGCTCGCGCGCGCCACCGGTCAGTTCGTCCGGTATTTCAAACTGGGCCAGCCCGTACCCGCCGGCACCCGGACCGACAACCCCTACCAGCGCAGTGTGACGCTGGTGAAGGAGTTCCTCGGCCATACGCGGATGAACCGCTGGGGCGTCGTGGGTATCGCCCACTGGTTCGTGGCGATCGGCTTTCTGACGCTGATCCCGATTCTGGGCCAGGCCATGGGCCAGTTGTTCGTGGCCGACTTCACACTCCCACTGATCGGCGGGTGGCTGCCGTGGGAGATGTACGTCGAGTTCATCACCGTGTTGACGATCTTGGGCATTTCGGTGCTCATGGCGATCCGGCTGCTGAGCCTGCCCTCACGAGCCGGCCGCAAGTCCCGCTTCGCCGGCTCGACGGCATGGCAGGCGTACTTCGTCGAGTACGTCATCTTCACCATCGGATTGTCGATCTACGTCCTGCGCGGCCTCGAAGGCGCGCTCCACCACGTCGAGCACTACGAGGCCGCATACTTCGCGTCGTATCCGCTGGTCCTCGCCTTCAAGGGCCTGTCTGTCGGCGTTCTGCAGAATCTCGTCTACTTCGTGGCGATGATCAAGGTCGGGACGTCGTTCGTCTGGATGATCGTGGTCTCGCTCAACACCGACATGGGCGTGGCCTGGCACCGCTTCCTGGCGTTCCCGAACATCTGGTTCAAGCGCGAGGCGGCCGGCGGAACGGCGCTGGGCGCCCTCCAGCCGATGACCTCGGGCGGCAAGCCGATCGACTTCACCGACCCCGGTGACGACGACGTCTTCGGTGTCTCCCAGGTCGAGCAGTTCTCCTGGAAGGGCCTGCTGGACTTCTCCACCTGCACCGAGTGCGGTCGCTGCCAGTCGCAGTGCCCCGCCTGGAACACCGGCAAGCCGCTCTCCCCCAAGCTCCTGATCATGTCGCTGCGCGACCACGCGCACGCCAAGGCCCCCTATCTGCTGGCCGGCGGCGGCAAGACCATGGAGGGCGAGGAGAAGGCGAGCGAGGAGCAGCTGGCCGGCGTGCCCGCCGCCGCCCTCGCGGAGGCCGAGCGCCCGCTGATCGGCACCGCCGAGGAGAACGGCGTCATCGACCCGGACGTCCTGTGGTCCTGCACCACCTGCGGCGCCTGCGTCGAGCAGTGCCCGGTGGACATCGAGCACGTCGACCACATCGTCGACATGCGCCGCTACCAGGTGATGATCGAGTCGGCGTTCCCGTCCGAGGCGGGCACGATGCTGAAGAACCTGGAGAAGAAGGGCAACCCCTGGGGCCTGGCGAAGAAGCAGCGCCTGGAGTGGCTCAAGGAGGTCGACTTCGAGATCCCGGTCGTCGGCAAGGACATCGAGGACCTCACCGAGGTCGAGTACCTGTACTGGGTCGGCTGCGCCGGCGCCCTGGAGGACCGGGCGAAGAAGACCACCAAGGCCTTCGCCGAGCTGCTGCACATCGCGGGCGTGAAGTTCGCGATCATGGGCGGCGACGAGAAGTGCACCGGTGACTCCGCCCGCCGCCTCGGCAACGAGCCCCTCTTCCAGGAGCTCGGCATGGAGAACGTCGCCGCGCTGAACATGGCCTTCGGCGAGGACGACGAGGACGAGTCGACGAAGAAGCCGAAGTCGGCCAAGAAGATCGTCGCGACCTGCCCGCACTGCCTCAACACCATCGGCAACGAGTACCCGCAGCTCGGCGGGGACTACGAGGTCATCCACCACACCCAGCTGCTCCAGCACCTGGTCGACGAGGGCAAGCTCGTCCCGGTCACTCCGGTCGAGGGCATCATCACCTACCACGACCCCTGCTACCTGGGCCGCCACAACAAGATCTACACGCCGCCGCGCGAGATCATCGCGGCCGTCCCGGGTGTCCGCAACGAGGAGATGCACCGCCACAAGGAACGCGGCTTCTGCTGCGGCGCCGGCGGCGCGCGGATGTGGATGGAGGAGCGGATCGGCAAGCGCATCAACAACGAGCGCGTCGACGAGGCCCTCTCCCTCAACCCCGACATCGTCTCCACCGCCTGCCCGTTCTGCCTGGTCATGCTCACGGACTCGGTCAACGGCAAGAAGAACGACGGCACCGCCAAGGAGTCCATCCAGGTCGTCGACGTCGCCCAGCTCCTCCTCGACTCCGTGAAGATCCCGGTCGTCCCGGAGGACACGGCGGACGCCGAGGCCGAACCGGAGCCGGAACCGGTGAAGTAGCGGCCCGGGCCTCTTTCCTGAAGACGGCGGCGCCCCGACGCCGACCCGGACAGCAGGGTGCCACCGCGGGCCCGGGCCAACGGCCCGGGCCCGCGGTGCTCCGCCGGCGTCGCGGCCGGCCGGAAGTCTTCACGGGCGGGAGCCCGGCCGGAAGTTAGGATCCGGTCCATGGCCCTGACGGTAAGTGAAGTCGACCGGTTCGAGGCGTCCAGGCCCCGTCTGGAGGCCATCGCCTACCGTCTGCTGGGCTCCGCGAGCGAGGCCGAGGACGCCGTGCAGGAGACGTTCCTGCGCTGGCAGACCGCCGGCACGGGCCACATCAGGGTCCCTGAGGCATGGCTGACCAAGACGCTCACCAACCTGTGCCTCAACCACCTCACCTCGGCCCGCGCGCGGCGCGAGACCTACGTCGGCCAGTGGCTGCCCGAGCCGCTGCTGGCCGGGGACCCGATGCTCGGCCCGGCGGACACCGCCGAACAGCGCGAGTCGGTCTCGTACGCGGTCCTCGTCCTGCTGGAGCGCCTCTCCCCGGGCGAGCGGGCGGTGTACGTGCTGCGGGAGGCGTTCGACTACCCGCACCGGGAGATCGCCGCGATCCTCGACATCACCGAGGCCGCCAGCCAGCAGATCCTGCACCGCGCGAAGAAGCACGTCGCCGACGGCAGGACCCGCGGCGCGGTCGACGCCGCCGCCGCCCGACGGGTCGTCGACGAGTTTCTCGCCGCCGCGACCAGCGGCCGGACCGAGCCGCTCGTACGGCTGCTCACCGAGGACGCCATCGCGGTCGGCGACGGCGGCGGGAAGACACCGGCCCGCGCCAAGGCGTTCGAGGGCGCGCTCGCGGTCGCGAAGTTCATGCGGGGCCTGTTCAAACCGGCCAAGGCCAAGCGCGACATGGTCGGCGGCTCGCCCGAGGTCCATGTCACGAGCGCCAACGGCGGCCCCGCGATCGTGGCGGTGCTCGACGGCCGGGTCGTCGGCGTCATGTGCCTGGAGATCACCGCCGAGGGCATCACCGCGTTGCGCAACCAGGTCAACCCCGACAAGCTCGAACGCGCCACGAGGCACTGGGCGGCCGAGGACCACGGCACCCCGCTGTTCCACGCGTTCTGACCTCCGCGGCCGACGTGACGTGATCTCCGACTTGACCTGATGCTCCGACGTGACCTGATGCTCCGACGTGAGCTGCTTCACAGCCCGTTCCTGTCAGGAAACGGCGGCCTGCCCGGTTCAAGGGGCGAACCCGCTCAAGACAGGAGCATGCAGATGCAGCACCGCATCATCGTCCTCGGAGCCGGATACGCCGGGGCCGTCGCCGCCGGACGCCTCGCCAGGCGGCTGCGCCGCGACGACGCCGTCATCACCCTCGTCAACGCCGAGCCCGACTTCGTCGAACGCGTGAGGATGCACGAGCTCGCGGCCGGACGGCACCTCACGTCCCGGCCGTTCAACGAGATGTTCGCGGGCACCGGCGTCGTCCTCGAGGTCGCGAAGGTCACCGTCGTCGACCCCGACGGCAAGACCGTCTCGGTCACCGGCGCGGACAGCACCAAGAAGCTGCCGTACGACACCCTCGTGTACGCCCTCGGCAGCGGCTGGAACAGCCAGGGCGTCCCCGGCACCGCCCAGCACGCGTACGAGATCGCCTCCCGCCCCGGCGCGCTACGGCTGCGTGAGCGCCTGGCCGGGCTGGACGCCGGACAGCGCGTCGTCGTGGTCGGCGGCGGTCTCACCGGCCTGGAGGCCGCGACCGAGTTCGCCGAGGCCCGTCCGGACCTCGACGTCGTCCTCGCGACGCGCGGCGGCCTCGGCGACTGGCTCTCGCCCAAGGGCCGCGGTCACCTGCGGAAGGTCTTCGGCAGGCTCGGCATCACCGTCCGCGAACATGCCGACGTCACCGGAGTGGGGCCCGACCACGTCGTCACCGCCGACGGCGTGTCCCTCCCGGCCGCGGTCACCGTGTGGACCACCGGCTTCGCCGTCCACCCGATCGCTCAGGCCACCACCCTGCGAGCCGGCGGCACGGGCCGGGTCCTGGTGGACGGCACCATGCGCTCGGTCTCGCATCCGGACGTGTACGTCGTCGGTGACGCGGCCGAGGTCGCGGGCCCCGGCGGCAAACCGCTGCGGATGTCGTGCGCGTCCGGCGTCCCCACCGCGTGGCAGGCCGCCGACGCGATCGCGGCCCGGCTGACCGGCGGCAAGCTACCGAACACGCCGCTGCGGTACTTCAACCAGTGCATCTCACTCGGCCGCAAGGAGGGCGTGATCCAGTACGTCACCGCCGACGACCGCGCCGTGCGCGCGGCCCTGACCGGACGGCTCGCCGCCCTCTACAAGGAGCTGGTCTGCAAGGGAGCGGCATGGGGCGTCGCCAACCCGACCCTCGGAATCCCGAGCAGGCGGCGCCGTGTCGTCCGGGAGACGGCGACAGGGGCGGGGCCTGGGTCGTCGGCACGCGCGGAGTCGTCGGCGGGGGCGGGCTCGATGGCGGGGTGAAGCGGCGGCGGGGTGAAGCGGCGGCGGGGTGAAGAGACGGTGGGGTGAGACGCGCGGGCCTACCAGGGAGGGCGAGGGGCACCGGGCCGGGCGGGCGATGACGGGCCCGGCCCGGTGCCCCGCCGGAAGACAGCCGGGAAACCTCCGGGAGAGCCCCGCGCCGGCCTCGTCTCACGCGCCGCCCGGCTCGCGGAAGGGGACCTGCCGACGGGCGGCCTCGTCGATCTCGTCGAGGGTGAGAAGAGGGGTCGCCCGCGTACGGAGCGCGCCGCTGGCCTTCACGGTGAGGCTGACCGCGGCCATGGAGACGGGATCGGGGAAGTCGACGATGATCACGACGTCGTCCTCCCCGAAGGCGTAGTACATCGTCTCGACGCTCCCGCCGAGCGCGGTCACGACGTGGTCGACGGCGGCCCGCCGCCCGCTCGCGCCTTCCTTGAGCAGCCCCTTCGTGCCCTCGGGCGTGTAGGTGGCCTGAATGAGGAACTTCGCCATGGGGTGCTCCCTGCGGCAGCGCTGGTCGGGTGTCGGCATGCCCCAAGCCCTTTCCCGCCGCCCGCCGTGCGCTCCCGCACGACATGCCGTGATTCACCCGCCGGGACGAAGAGCCGCCTGCCCGCTCGCACGCGGGGGAGCGCGGTCCGCGCAGGCTTCGTTCTCGGCGTAGATCTTGATGCGAGCCGGGGCGGTGCCGGGCGCCTTCTTGAGGGAGGAGGAGTCGCCCAGGAAGCCCTGGCCCGCCGGCTCACCGGCTCCCAGGTCCTGACCGTCTGACGAACGGACCTCAGATATCCGAGGTCCGACGGATCGCCGGGTACCGGCACAAGCCCTCCCCCCGGTACCCGTGTGTGACGGAACCGAGACCAACCCGCGTCCCCCGCCCCACAACCTCCTCCCCCGTCCCAGGTGTCTAGGAACGAGTCACGCGCCCGGCGGTACGCCGAGGGCACCCGTCCCCACCGATCGGACGGGTGCCGGCCGTGATCCGCCCGTCGAGGAGAGGATGCGAGATGCCCGGTCCCAGAGGAGTGTCGGTGGTGGCGGTCATGGGCGGGGTCCTGTTGCTGACCGGGTGTCAGGAACCGTCCGGTTCCCGTGCAGCCGCGGCTCCTTCGGCCTCACCTTCCGTGAACGCCTCCCCGGTCGCGGACACCGCGTCCGGCCCCGCCGGCACCCGCTCGCCCGCGACCCCGGCCACCACCACCCCCACCGGCCCGGATGCCGCGACCCCGGCACCGTCACGCACCTCAGCCGCCCCGGTCACGGCCGCGACGCCCACTGCCCCCGCGGTCCGCCCGACGCCCGCGAGCGACCCCGGCTGCCGCAACCTGACCGCCGCCAACGACGTCAAGGCCGCCGTGACCAGCGCCTACCGGCGCAACTCCCCCCGCCTCGACCACATCCAGCCGGTGCCGGGACAGTTCTTCCACGGCCGCTGCGGCGACGTCCACTACGCCGCGACCCGCTTCCAGGCCACCGCTGGCGCCACGCTCGACGAACTCGTGACCCTGCAGGACGAGGGCAGCGTCACCAAGTACTTCCGCACCACTTCCACGGGCGTCTGGAGCTACATCGCCAGCGACACCTTCCCCCGTGGAGCCCGGGGCTGCGGCGACATCCCGCAGATCCCCGCGGCCCTCTCGGAGACCTGGGCCAACTGCTGAACCGCGCGGCCGGGCGGTCGATGCCGTCCCGGCCCACGCCCGCGACTGCCCGCCGGACGGACCGCCCGGTGTTGCCGCGCTGCTAGCCCTTCGGCCCGGCCTGCTGCACCACGTCGAACGACCACACCGTCGACCCCGAGGCGGCGGGCTTGGGCTGCTCCCCGCCCTCGGCGGACCCACCACCCCGGTGGGCGGCCTTCATCGGCCCCTCCATCCACGCCTGGAACGACTCCTCGTCCCGCCAGCGCGTGTACACCAGGTAGTCCTCCGTCCCCTCGACGGGACGCAGCAGCTCGAACCACTCGAAGCCGTCGGAGTTCTCGACCGCGTGCGCGCGGGACGCGAACCGCTTCTCCAGGACCTCCCGCTGCTCGGCGGGAACGGTCAGCACATTGATCTTGACTACGCTCATGGGTCCATCCTGCCCGCTGCCCCCGTGCGACGACGTACGGGACCGGGGGAGACCCGTAAGGGATCTCCGCACAAGGTCCGTAAGGGATGTCACAGCTCGGCAGCAAAGCCGGGCCCGGAACCCGGGCCCGGCCCACCGCTTCCCGAGACCAGGTACGTTCGAGAACGTGGCTGGATTCAGGATCGGACGAGGCGGCCGGAACGACCGCGCCCCGCACACGCGACCGCAACACCCCCCGCACGTACAGCAGGCGCCGGGGCCGTCGTACGGCTACCCCCAGGCCCCGCGGCCGCACCCGCACCCCGGGCAGCAGAGCTACGGGAACGCCGGCTGGCCGCAGACGAACGGCGGGTACGGCGGTCCGGGCGGCGGCGGCGAGCCGGAGTACTTCGGCGACGACGCCGCGTACCACCAGGGCGGGCCGGACCCGTACGCCGCGAACAACCCGGGCCACACCCAGGCGTTCTCCGTCGGCGAGGACGCCTACCACCAGGGCGGCACCTACCGCGCCGGCGCGGCCCCGGCCGCCCCGGTCGGCCCGCGGCTGCACTGGAAGGACCTGCTCAAGGGCATCGTCGTGGCCCCCCAGCAGACGTTCCTGCAGATGCGCGACTACACGATGTGGGGCCCCGCCCTCGTCGTGACGCTCCTCTACAGCCTGATCGCGGTCTTCGGCTTCGACGGCGCCCGCGAGGACGCGATCAACGCCACCCTCTCCAACGCCATCCCGATCGTCCTGACCACGGCCGTCGCGATGGTGATCAGCGCGTTCATCCTCGGCGTGGTCACCCACACCCTGGCGCGCCAGCTGGGCGGCGACGGGGCCTGGCAGCCGACGGTCGGCCTCTCCATGCTGATCATGTCGATCACGGACGCGCCGCGCCTGGTCTTCGCGACGTTCCTTGGCGGCGACGCCCCCTTCGTCCAGGTCCTCGGCTGGGCCACCTGGGTCGCGGGCGGCGCCCTGCTCACGCTGATGGTGTCCAAGTCGCACGACCTGCCGTGGCCCAAGGCGCTCGGAGCCTCGGCGATCCAGCTGATCGCGCTGCTGTCGATCGTGAAGCTGGGCACGGTGTAGCCCGCCCCCCGGCAACCACGCGAAGGGGCCCCCGGCGATCATCCGCCGGGGGCCCCTTCCCTTCCACGACCGCTCGCCCCCGCCCCCTCAGGCGTCGAGCACCTGCCCGGACCGCTTCACGACCGGCCGCTCGACGCTCCACGGGAAGTTGATCCACTCATCGGTGCGCTTCCAGACGTACTCGCACCGCACGAGGGAGTGGGGCTTCTCGTAGATGACGGCGGAGCGCACCTCGGCGACGGCGTCGAGGCAGAAGTCGCGCACGAGCTTGAGCGTCTTGCCGGTGTCGGCGACGTCGTCGGCGATCAGGACCTTCTTGTCCGAGAAGTCGACGACGTTGGGGACGGGCGCCAGCATGACCGGCATCTCCAGGGTGGTGCCCACGCCCGTGTAGAACTCGACGTTCACCAGGTGGATGTTCTTGCAGTCGAGGGCGTAGGCCAGCCCGCCGGCCACGAACACCCCGCCGCGGGCGATGCTGAGCACGATGTCGGGCTCGTACCCGTCGTCCGCGATGCCCTGCGCCAGCTCGCGCACGGCGACACCGAACTGCTCGTAGGTGAGGTTCTCTCGCATCTCTGCGTCACTCATGTCACTCCGCCGCTCGGGGGCTCGGGGGACTACGGGGCTGCGTGGGCTACGGGGCTCAGACCTGGGTCCGGTGGAAATTGAGGAAGGACCGGGAGGCGGTGGGACCGCGCTGCCCCTGGTAACGCGACCCGTACCGCTCGCTCCCGTACGGGAACTCCGCGGGCGAGCTGAGCCGGAACATGCACAGCTGGCCGATCTTCATTCCGGGCCAGAGCTTGATGGGGAGCGTCGCGAGATTGGACAGCTCCAGAGTCACATGTCCGGAGAAGCCGGGGTCGATGAATCCGGCGGTGGAGTGAGTGACGAGCCCGAGCCGCCCGAGCGAGCTCTTGCCCTCCAGACGGGAGGCGAGGTCGTCGGGGAGCGTGATGACCTCGTAGGTCGAGGCGAGCACGAACTCACCGGGGTGCAGGATGAACGGTTCGTCGCCTTCGGGCTCGACCAGCCGCGTCAGGTCGCCCTGCTCGATGGAGGGGTCGATGTGCGGGTACCGGTGGTTCTCGAACACCCGGAAGTACCGATCGAGCCGCACGTCGATGCTCGACGGCTGCACCATGAATTCGTCGTAGGGATCGATCCGTACCCGCCCGGCATCGATCTCGGCCCGGATGTCCTTGTCTGAGAGAAGCACGCCCCGAGGATACGCAAGGCGCGTGGAACCACGACAATCGCGACGGCTCCACGCGCCCACGGCCGGACCTGCGCCTCCGGAGCATCCGGAGCCTCACATGCCCCCGGCGTCTCCGATGTCCCGGGGGCCCTTCTTCCGCTACCGCCTCTGAAGAGTCACCGGCACGACACTGCGCAACCGCGCGCAGCGCGGACAGCGCAGGAGCCGACCAGGGCCGAGGCGATCGGCCTGCTGCATCGGGAACGAAGCGGTGGTGAACACGTGCCCATCGGCACAACGGACGACGGTGCGCTCCATCAAGTCCTGAAGTCCCTTCCCCAAAGAACCGCGTCTGGCTGACGCCCTGACGAGAAAGGCCACATTACGGGATGAACGGGACGGCCCTCCAGGCGGCACTCCGACCCCGCCCAGCCCCTCTCCCGCACCTCCACCGTACGCGCCAACTCCCGTGCCCCGCAGCCACATCCCACCCTCCGAACACCCGCAGGCCCCACGGTCCGAGCACCGGGGGCCTGCGATGAGGTACAGTAAGCGAGCATTCTGACACCGACCTCAGTCGGCGTCTCACGCGGGTGTAGTTTAATGGTAGAACATCAGCTTCCCAAGCTGAGAGCGCGAGTTCGATTCTCGTCACCCGCTCCATGATTAAGGCCCAGGTCAGCGACCCGGGCCTTTTTGCTGTCCGCCACGATCACTCGTCGCGTGCCAGATTCGTGCCAGAAGGCTCGTCGGGCTTCTTCTGCATGGCATCGGCGCGAGCCTTCCGGACCAAGGCGTTCAGACTCGCGGCGACCTCCTCTTGGCGATCGTTGTCGAAGTGCTGGTAGATCAGCGCCGCCTTCTCCGAGGACTGGCCGGCGCGGACCATCGTGTCTTTGAGCGTGGCGCCTGAACGGGAACGGGTGGACAGGGTGTGTCCGGTGTGCCGAGGAATCCGGGGCACATGCGAGATCAGGGATGCGGGACTTCCCCTCCCCTTGACCGACGAGGCTCCGACGATCCATGTAGTCGACCTGGACGAAGCACTGAGCCGCAACCAGTTGGCCCGCGCGATCATGACGACGGCCACGTTGGACGAGGTCGAGGCCCTGAGCCGCGAGGTGTGCGGCTTCTCAGAGATCGACTACGAGCGAAACAAGGCACTCTGGCTCAAGGAACAGCGGCCGACGAAGCTGGTCGGCGAATCGGTGCTCCCCCAACTCGCCGAGTTCGAGGCCGAAGCCCGAAGCCGCGGAGTCACCCACACGACGTTCCGACGACTCACAGAGGCACTGAACCTCGACGGCACCCAGCGCGAGGCCCTCCGCGAGCTGCTCATCAACAGCCGACCGGAGCAGTACGCCGCCCCGCTGTGGCGCATCACAGAGGCTCCTGAGTAACAACCGTCTTCACGGGTTCAAGCCCCGGCTGCGCTCCGCTCCGCAGGTCCATAGTGGCGTGCGCGGGTGCTCCCGTCCCGTCCACCGTCAACCCAGGCAGAGCCGAGCAGACGCGGCCCATGGCGTCCAGGTCGTTCGTACAGTGGCGCGCTCCACCTGGACGCCATGAACCACCTCCGCTCCACGGTGTGTGGGTCGACGGCGGACGGGACGGGAGCTAGGGAAGATGGTGGGCTGAGGGGGAAGTAGGCACCCTCTGCTCTCAGCGCTATATCGGCTGCTTTGGGCTACAGGCCACGCTTTTTGTTCCAGCTGCTGATGTACAAGGCGTAAACGATGTTGCCGATTCCCGCAGTGAACAAGAACAGCACGAGGTGGACCATGGCGGACTGGCGCCGACGCCGACCGTAACCTCCGGCGAAGGCCGCCGCAGAAGCAGACGCAGAGGCAGCAACGTTGTTGTTGATGATGATCGGCTGCGGCATCTGGGGCTGCTGAGAGGGTTCAGGCTGCGGTGTGGACATTTTACGCCTATCGGTTGATCGTTCAACGGGATCTTAAAGATAGTGTGAAGATCGACCCGCGTGAAGACACGAAATGATCACATCAGCGCGTGAGTCATCGGGTCCTATGGCCCTCGCTAGCTCGATGAGCCAGAGCGCCAGTACTGAAATCCACCAGCGATACCAACAGATAAGGCCAGCACGGCTGTTGGCTGTGTGCTCTGTGGCTCACGTGTACGCGATGAAACACCACCGCGGCAGCACCCAGTTATCACTCACCTACACGGGCGACCAGCCACGAGGGCCTCAGCGACCGCACCGCCCGTCGCTAGCATCGAGTGGCACACCGCGGCACCTTCACTCGGGCCGTTTCTGGGCCGTCCGAGGGCTGCTGACGACGACAGACGGCGACGGCTCTCCCCAGCACAGGGCCGGTGTCTCGGTTGCTGTCGCAGGCCCCGAGCCCTGAACCTGAGTTGAGGAACTCCAGGTGTCCGTCGTCTCGCCCTGTCACAGGGTGAAGGCAGACTGAGCGCATGAGTGACAGCGTCTACACCAATCGCCGCAGGCTGGACCTGACATGGGTGGAGTCCATGGGTGGCCCGCTGATCGTCGTTCCTGTGTCCGTGCTGCACCAGTGGAGCGGCTGCACCGAGGACGGCATCATCGTCGGTGGCACCGACCAGCCGGACGATTACGACCGGGCCTGCGCCGTCGAAGAGTGCGTCGAAGTGATCAGCCTGGGTGACGCCGAGAGCGCAACCGCGCTGGTGCTGGGAGACGAACCAGCCACGACCTGCTACCTACCCGAACAACGAGCCTTCGTGCGATGGCTCGGCGCCAACTCCGAAGCCGAGCTGGTCGCCGCAGCCGGTGCCGTCCTGAGCGATGAGGCGACGCTATGGGAGGAGTGCGGGGTCTGGGAGACCGACGGCCCGGCGGTCCTGATGGACTCGGCCGAGGCCGGCGAAGACCTCGGCGTGCCCTACCCGGACGGCAAGGGCCAGCCTGACGAAGCCCCGGTGCCCGTGCCCGCGGGACGATGGAGAGTCCGCGCGTTCTACAAGACCGACGGGTCCCCTTCGGTCGGTGTGGTCCAACTCCTGCCAGCAGAGGGCACTTGATACCTGGGTAGCATCCGGGCATACCAAGCGTGACCCGTGTACGAGGCCTTCCGAACTGGTGCTCCAGGACCTGAGCAGCGGCATTTGACCGGGATGGAAACTCCACCGACCTTGTGACCCATGTCCCGGAGGAACTCATGGCAGAACCGCTCCACTACACGAGCGTCCCCGCCTTTCTAGTCGTCGGCGTAGACCCACTCACTGATCTCCCAGGATGTAGTCGCACTCGTGCGGTGGGCAGCGAAGCCGGGTGGCATCGTGACCAGCTCGGCCAATGACGGGTCCAGGGCCAAGACGTGGTGCAGGTGTTGGACCGTCGACGCGCCGTCTTCGTTCGGGTCGTGGACATCGTCACAGACCAACCAGTCGTCTTCCTCATCGTGGATCACGGTCAGCGCGGGAAACTGAGCCTCTGAAACAGTTCGCTGGACGATCGCCAGCAGTCCTTCAGGGAAGGCTCCGCCCTGGTATGGCCAGCTCAACTCTGGCTGTATAGATCCCATGCACGCGATTCTGCGTACAGCAGCGAAGTACAGCAACCACAGCAACCGACCACGACCGGCAGTGCCTCTGAGGGTCCTTGCGGTGGCCCCTATGACCGTCGCTGACCGATCTCTATAGAGCTACGGATCAAAAGGCGTACCCTGCCGAGTGGTGAGGTCGTCCGCACGGTAAAGGCCGTGACCCGGGGTGCGACAAGGGTCGGCTGCCTCACCATCACCGCAGGACCGTGCCACTCTCGTGCCAGAACGTGCGGGGAACCACGGGGAGTCAGCGGCAACGACGGTGAACACGCCGGAACTTGCCGCACTGCGGATACACGCAGGTCAAAGCGATAGCCGGCTCGGATTCATCCAGCGACGCCGTTTGCGTCCGGTAAATCCTTCCGCCAGAGCTAGCGACGTAGGACAGGCCGCCGCCGTTCGAGCCGATGACCAGGCTCGCGGCCTTCTTGTCCGCGCCGACATCGACAGCGCCGTACTCCTTGAACCGCAGAAGGGAATCACCTGCCGGGTCGACGAAGTAGCCGTTGCCGACGTCCGCCCAGGTGACGCCGCCGATGATGTTGTAGAAGGTGATCAGGTCAGCAGGGGCAGCGCTCACCTGGGCAAGCGTGCGAGCCGAGGCCTGGTCGACGTGGTCGGCCAGCCGGACCTCATTGGCTCCCGGGGGGAAACCGTGCTGGCGCTCGAACTCGTCAGTCATCGCCGTCAAGGCCTCTGAGACCCTGCTCTCCTACGACAGCAGCCAGGCAGGCGAAAGCGAACGGTCACTCATGACGCCGGATCATGGCATGCGCCACGGACATCCACGGGGCGTCCGACAACCTGCTTCGAAGGTCGGCGCAATGCCTTGAGCCACTGATGGCACCGGCCCTGGGTGATCGCAGTCATTGCAGGCGCACGCGGGGCCGTGCCCGGTCCGACGGGACGCCGGGGGCTCACGGGGAACAGCGGCGTCCATCGCGTTCCGGCCCAGGTCAGGGAGTTCCCAGGTCAGCCGATATCCGCATACGGCGTCTTCCAACTGGTGCTCTAGCAACCCAAGCATGGTGGCGCCTTCTTCCGAGCAGGCAGAAACACACGCGCCGCCCTCTCTGAGACGCTGGGCAGATGCTCACTGAAGATGAAGCACGAGGGCTCGTTGTGGCGGAGCTCGCGCGGGCCGAAGGGATGACAAGCCTGGACCTTGCGATCTCCCGGGTTAAACCCGTTTCTTTCGGGTGGGTGTTCTACTGGTGCGCGCGACGGGACATCGGCCGCCCCTCCGGCCACCGGCCATCGCTGGGTGGGAACGGCCCTTTCTTGGTGGATCGGGAGAACGAGCGACTGATCCGAGGTGCAACCGGTAGGCCCGTTCCCCGACAGGTCACTGACTATGAGCGTCGGCTTCGGAGTGAGGCTCATGCCCGGAACGCGGCGGCGAAGCGCGCTGCACAGCAGGGAAGTACAGCAACCCGGGCGCCCACGGACGACCATAGCCCACCCCAGACAACTGGTTGACCAGTCCCGTAGACCCCAGCGACCTCGGCGCCCATAGTTCACATCGAGGGGCACCGACCGACCGGAGACTCGGTCACTGGACTCCAACCACCACTGCTGAACAGTGCGACCGATGGGGAGACTCATGCGTGATCACGGCTGGCTGCGGGAGCCGCTCACGGCAGCGGACCGCCTGCTGATCTTCCTCGAGATCATAATGGCGGTGATCATCTTGCCGATGGTCCTGATGGTGGCTGGGGCCCTGCTGTTCTATGTATCGGCCCGCCCCGCGTAGTGCGCATCGAGGTACAGCACACGGCCCCCACTCGGGTCGTCTCTGATCCTTCCGAGGGCGGATCAGCCACGACAACCGACGACAACTCGCCACCAGCTCAGCGAAGGTCCACCGGGCGCCGGCGCGGGTGCGCCTTCCCAAAGCCCAGTTGAGGAAGGCCAGAGGCCCCTGTGCCACATCCCTGCGTGATCCAGCGGGAGTTACGGGGAACCGCGGGGCCAGCAGTTGTCTGATACCCTTCTTCGCCCACATGGCTGTTCCGCAGGTCAGAGCCGCACTCGACTCACCTCGCTCCTGAAGCGGCACTCTCCCCATGGCCAGGTTGTCCAGGCTCGGGCCATGAACAAGGATCCGCAACGCTTGGCGAAACTGTTGGGAGCGATGGGGGCCACGGAGCAGGCACCGGCCCCGGTCGGGGCCGGGCCGGGTGTGCCGAGTTCGCTGATCGAGGTCGAAGAGTGTCGCCGACTTCTCCGGGCTCAGTCCGCGGCACTGAATGCGCTTCGTGTCCAATCGGCGAAGCTGGTCCAGGCGATCTCCGGATGTGCCGCATGCAAAGCCGGGACGTCGACGGTGTAACCAGGTCCGTCGAGGAAGGCCCACACCGCGCGCACGTCGGAATTGTCGACCTGTGCCAGCGGGATGTACTCGTGCCGGACCTCCGTTCCGACGGTGGCACTCAGTGTGGCCGCCATCTGTGTGGGAGTGTTCTCATCGCTTGCCAGGTTGATCCGCTGTCCCACATAGCGGGTGGGGTTGAGCAGCACTCCGGCCGCGAACGCTCCATGGTCGGTGCGGGCGAGCTGCTTCAACGGCTTGTCCGAGTGGAGCGGCATGTCCAGCGCCCCGCTGAGAATGCGTTGCGCGCTGCCGAGGTTGACGATGTCCAAGAGAGACGTCGGTCCGAGGATCGTGTAAGGCACATCGCCGGAGACCAGTTGGGCTTCGATACGTGCCTTGCTTTCGAAAATCGGTACGCCGGTCCCCTGGTCGGCATTCGCCAACGAACTGAACACCAAGTGGGGGACCCGCTGTTCGCCTGCGGCAGCCAGAATTGCCTGCCCCTGGGCCACCTCGGCCTTCACGCCGCCGTCGACAAAAGGAGTGGTGTACGCGAACACCCCGGCCACCCCTTGCATCGCCGCGGCCAGGGAAGCCTGATCGGTCAGGGAACCCGCCACAACCTCAACGCCCCGGTCGGCCAGTCGGCGCGCGGCCTCATCGTGGGGATTCCGCACCAGCGCCCGTACCCCGGCCCCGCGGTCCAACAATGCGTCAGTCACCGCCCTGCCCTGTCCACCGGTAGCGGCAAGCACCAGAAGAGGATTCTCAATCATTTCAGAACTCCTTCGGTTCGGATACGAAGAAATAAGCGACGGACGCAGGCACCAAGTAAATCCTGCATCGGAAGTCGTGAGGTGCAACCAGCGCCGCAGTCCGACATCTACGCCTCAGCCCGGATCCACCGGCTCGACGGTGGTGTGATCGGTTGGGGGGCGTGCAGGATGTGTCGGGTCCGAGTTATGGATTCGGCGTGTGGGGTGGCCGCCGGCCCGCCCAGCCTTTCCACTAATTACGGTACATAGAAATGTGTACACAAGTAGTCCACATGAGGGGTTGTCCATGACCGAGGGCACAGCTGCCCGCCGGGGACGAGGCCGGCGTCCGGCAGCAGAGGTGCGTGCCAGCGTGCTGGCGGCAGCGGGGCGAATCCTGCTGACAGACGGTCTGCGAGCTGTCACGTTCGACCGCGTCGCGTCGGACGCGGGATCGAGCAAGATGACCCTCTACAAGTGGTGGCCGTCGCCGGGCGCCCTCGCGGCCGAGGCGTACTTCGCCCAGGTCAACCTGGCACTGGAGTTCGCCCACACCGACGATCTGCGCGCGGATCTGCTCGCCCAGCTCGGCTCTTTCGTACGGTGGCTGACCGACGAGGGGGCGTCGAAACCCGTGTCCGAGCTCATCGGCGCCGCCCAGATGGATCCGGGCGTGGCAAACGCCTGGACGGAGAGCTATCTCCTGCCCCGCCGCGAGCTCGCCCGGGTGCGTCTCCGCGCCGCCCAGCAGGAGGGTGAGCTGCGCGAGGACGCGGACCTCGACGTCATCATCGATCAACTGTGGGGCGCCTGCTACCACCGGTTGCTCGTGGTGAGAGTCCCCCTCGCGACTCGCTCGCGGAACGCCTGGTCGACCAGGCACTCTACGGTGCGGCGCCACGGGAGACATGATCTCCACGAGGTGACCCTGGCCGGGCGGTCGTCGTCATCGACCGGTTGTCGGCGCCCGGGCCGGCTCAAGGCGGTCATGTACGTCGGATGACCAGTACGGCGACGTCGTCGAGGTGGTCCACCGCGACCGCGGCGTCGAGGATGCGGTCGGCGGTCTCCTCGGCGTCCAGGCCGTCGTGAAGTGCCGCGCCGGCCAGTGCTCCGGCCCGCTCCAGTCCGGCTTCCAAGGTGAGGCCCGGCCCTTCGACCAAGCCGTCGGTGACCATGACCAGCGCGCTGTCCTCGTCCAGGACGAAGGTCTCCTCCCGGTACTCGGTACCGGGCACGACTCCCAGGACCGGCCCGCCCGGCAGCTCGCGGATGCTGTGGCTGCCGTCCTTGCGCGCGTACAGCAGCGGTACGTGGCCGGCGCTGGCACCGGTGACCCGCCCCTCGCGCGGGTCGAGACGCAGCATGGTGCAGCTGGCGAATCGATCCGCGCCCATCGTGAGGAGCAACTCGTTGATGCGGGTCAGCACGGTCGCGGGATCCGGCTCGTGGGCGGCGATCGCACGTATGGAGGCGCGCACCTGTCCCATGGCTACGGCAGCGTCCACGTCATGTCCCTGGGCGTCGCCGATCTCCATGGCGACAGCGCCGTCGGGCATGGCGAAGGCGTCGTACCAGTCTCCGCCGATGTCCAACCCGTCCCGGCTCGGTCGGTAGCGGGCCGCGACCTCCAGGCCCGCGAGGTGCTCGGGCAGCCTGGGGAGCATGGCCTGCTGCAGCGCCGTGGCCAGCTCGACGCGTGCCTGCTGCAACCTGATGCGCCTCAATGCCTGGCCCGCCAGGTCGGCCAGCGTACTCACGAGGGTCTGCTCGTCCAAGGACGGCCGGTGTCCACTGCGGTAGAACACCAACCATCCCCCGAGCGGCTGATTGCCGGGCTCGGTGAGGGGCATGACCGAGACGGCGTAGTCGGAGCCGAGCCGGGCGAGCCGCCGAAATTCGACCGCGTGCGGCCAACGGCGGATGTAATCCCCCCGGTCGAGGATGAAGTGGGACGTGCCGGTGCGGATCGCTTCAGTGAGTGGGGTCGGATGGTCCAGCGACATGCCGTGCAGGTCGCCGACCTCCCACATGGCTATCCCGGCATCGGTGGAGACACGCAGGCGGTTGTCGTCCACGAGCGCGAGCACGGCACCGCCGGCGCCGAAGGTCGCGGCGAGCCGGGTCAGGACGACCTGCTGCATTTCCTGCTCCGTGGCTGCGGTGATCAAGGCAGAGGAGAAGTCGGCGATGTCTTTGGCACGCTGTCGCTCGGCAGTGAGCGCCGCCTGCGCCATCTCCCGTCGCTTCTCCTGCTTGGTGTCGTCGCGGACCACCCCGAAGATCCGCTCGGGGCCGCCATAGCCCAGTTGGATCCGCCTGGTGTATGTGGCCAGTTGGTGCCAGCCGTCGTGCTGGGTGAGGTACCGCAGTCTTACCCAGGGGGACTGAGGGGAGGCCCAGCGCAGCAGCTGCCGGAAGGCCTCCCGGTCGTCAGGGTGCACTGCCGACACCACTTCGGACAGCGACGGGGTGGGATCCGGGAAGATCGCGGACACGACCGGTGCGCCACCGAGCCACTCGAACTGTTCCTCATGGGGCGAATACCTCCACAGGCCGAGGTCGGCGGCCGTGGCAGCCAGCCGGAACGGGATCAACAGGCTGGCCAGGTCGTTCCCCGCGTCCAGGGCGTGCACCCGGACCAGCCGCTCGCCAGTTGCGGGATCCTTCACTTGCCGCGCCTCGATCAAGCAGGCAACGGGTTCTCCGCCTTGCCCGGGGAAGTCCAGCACCCGCATCGCGACCGTCTTCGTCCTGGCGGCGTGGGCCATGAGGCTCTCGGCCGACAGCCGCTGGCTTGCGGGCCATAGATCACCGAAATCACGTCCCAGGCACTGTTCGGCCGAGCTGCCCAGCACGGTGGCCATCGCGGCGTTGAGGCAGCGGATGGCACCGTCCAGCGTCAGAAGAGCCGCCGGGGCAGCCCCTCGAAGGAGTTCGTCCGAGGCATCCATCCGAGACTCCCTGGCACGTACCAAAACTGCCCTTTCGGCAATTTTCTCGCATTTCGCGGCGATGTCCTGGGGTCGAGGATGCGTCTTGCCATCACGTACAGCAACCACGGCGATCGCGGTCGGCCTTCAGCGCACCTGAGGAACTGAGCAGCCGGCCCAGCCGCCCTCAGCGGCCGACCCCCACGACCGACCCCCACGACCGCCCGCCCAAGGCCCCGGCAGCCGTCGACGTGACGGCGGGAGCGGCGGCACCGCGCGATCACGCGGGCAACGACGGCGTGGGCGACGTCCTCACCCTCGACTCCTCCGGCACCCTCACGATCCAGCGCGGCACCGGCACGGGCACGCTGGGCGGCAAGGTCTCCGGCGCCGGCTGGCCGACCACCGCGAGGTTCGTACCGTTCGGCGACCTCAACGGCGACCGGTGCAACGACGTCCTGGTCCGGCTGAGCAGCGGGGCTCTTCGCGCTTACCGGCCGGGCTGCGGCAAGGCGGTCACGCCGTCGACGTCGTACGTGTCGCTGGGCACGGGCTGGAATCAGTACAACCTGCTGACCTCGCCGGGCGACATCACCGGTGACGGGCGGGCGGATCTGATCACCCGCCACTCCTCCACCGGTGCCGTCTATCTCCACAAGGGCACCAGCGACGGGAAACTGGCCACGCGGGTGAAGCTGTACGCCGACTGGAAGGGCTACAAGAAGGTCATCGGGGTCGGGGATCTGAACGGCGACGGCCGCGGGGACCTGCTGGCGCAAGACGCCTCGAACGAACTGTGGCGCTACAACGGCACGGGCACGGGGAAGTTCGCGGGGCGGGTGAAGGTGTTCGACAACTGGGGTACGGCGTACAACGTCGTCGTCGGCGTCGGGGACATCACCCGTGACGGGAAGGCGGACCTCGTCTCCCGGGACACCTCCGGCAACCTGTGGCGCACCAGCGGCGACGGCAAGGGGTCGTTCCACGGACGGGTGAGGATCGCCACCGGTTGGCAGGGCTACAAGGCCCTGTTCTGACCCGACGCCGGGAGAGACACGAGGAAGGCCCCGACCGTGACGGTCGGGGCCTTCCTCTCGCTCTCGCGGTGTCGGTCCCGTGAGCCCGTTCAGAAGGACGGCCGCAAGATCCCCTCGGGATCGTCGTGAGCCCATGCCGCGTACTCCTCGAAGCCCAGGTTGCCGATGCTCAGGTTCGCGTGGACGTCGTGGAGCCCTGCCGGGACGGTGCGGAATTCGCGACCGAACTCGGTCAGTTGTGCGTAGTCCCCCTCGTCGACGCACTCCTCCCGCGTCACCGTGGTGACCGCCAGCAGCGGGTGGCTCCCGTCCCGCATGGTCGTACCGTCGGCGAGGAAGACGACGGCGAGGTGGTCGTCGCCGCGGACCGCGGTCAGCACCTCGTCGACGGTCGTCCCCGCCCAGGCGGGATCGTCGACGAAGTGGACCTGTGCCTCGTACTGCCTGTCTCCCCAGGGCTCCGTCAGCGCCGCCGCCACGTCCTGCCACGCCCGGTCGTCGAGGTAGTCGGTCCTGACGACGAGGGCGTCGTACTCGCCCCGTCCGGTGACGGCGGGCAAAGTCCTCATGGGTCCTACTCCTCGGTGCCGGTCGGTCAGCCGTGTCCGACTGTCCCACGGCCCCGGAAGGCCACCGGAGGGTGGGTCCGGCCGCTCAGGAGGTGAGGACGGAGATGCCGTCGCCGAGCAGTTTCAGGCCCAGGACGAAGAACAGGACCGCCATCACGGCGACGTTGTGCTGAGCCGCCCAGTCCTTCCAGTTGCCGAGCATCGTCTTCGCTCGCTCTCCACCGAGCAGATAGACGCCCAATGGGGCCAGGAGGCCGAGGGTGGCGATCAGGACGAAGATTGCCAGCGAAACGATCTGCTGCCCGACCGGCAGGCCGGCGGAGCCGATGGAGGCGGCCGCGGCGATGGTCAGCGGGGCGTTCTTGGCGTTGAGCGCGGCCAGGGCCAGGCCGAGTCCGAAGACCTTGATCGGCGTGAGGCGATCAATCGCCCCCATCCATTTCGGCAGCTGGGCTTGTGACGGATCTTTGGGACGCCGGTGCCATTGGCGGGCGCCGAAGAGGACGAGGAGCAAGCCGAGAGCGAGCTTGAGGGCTCCCACCCAGGTGGCCGGCTGATTGTGGGCGGAGGCACCTGCGGGGGATGCGATCGCCAGCATCACAGCGCCCAGTGCCGAGAGTCCCAGAATCCAGCCGACGGTGAAGAGGGGGCCGTTGAGACGTCCCCGGGGCGTGGCGAGGATGAGGATGACGGCGATGATCGGGAGCGGACTGACCGCGACGGCTGCCGCGAAGCCCAGTACGTCACCGAGAACTGCGCCCATGGTTGCCTCCGTATGGGGCCGGACAACGGCGATCCGGTCGCGCGGGGCTCGGCCCGAGGAGGCGCTTCGGCCACCTCGGCGGCGGCTCCGGTCGGCGTGTGCGATCGGCTGCGCCACTGGTTTCCCGTCCCACCGGTTCCATCTTCCTGCGCCGGGCCGGATCTGTCCTTTGGTGCTTCGCGCGAGGGGGGCGAGACGATCAGTCCGGACGCCGCGCGACCTGGTTCCCGCCGGGATGCGAGGGCGCGCGTCCACCGTGAGGATTGACATGTGAGGGCGATGGCGCCTCATGTTCGGGTGCTTGGCGACCCTCGCACCGATCCGTGGCAGGAGAGTTCCACGATGACTGCGACGACAGGTGCATCCCAGTCAGCGCGCCCCGAGCGACCAGGCAGGTCGGATGGGGTCTGCAGTGAGTTCACCGTCTTCACCAAGATCAAGCCGGGGCATGCGGACGCGCTGCGTGAGGATCTCGCCAAGCTCGCCGACGTGGCGGGTGAGGAGAGGGTCCACGCGGCGGTACGCCAGATCGGCACCCTGCACGACGCGCGACACGTGATCTTCGATGACGACACCCGGTTCATGTTCGCCAGCGTCTTCGACGGCTCCTGGGACACCTACATCGACGACTTCGCCAAGACGGTGGTCGGGGACCGCTTCAACCAGGTCTTCTCGCACAGCGAAGGGTTCCCCGGCGTCAAGGATCCGGGGGTGAAGGACTGGTTCCTCGCCCACCAGGCGCCCGCGGGGGTCTTCGTCAGCGCGTATCCCGACCTGACCGTCCAGCAGATCTACAAGGACCAGCGTGTGGACGACGCGTTCCAGGAGGTGCTGGACACCTCCGAGTTCCGTGCGGCACTGGACAACCCGGCCAACGCAGATCTGGTGGCCACGCCCGCCTTCCGGAGGCTGCTGGAGGAGGCGTCGGCCTGACGCCCGACCGCGAGCGACGCCCGGAACCCGGCCCGCGGTCCGCCGCCGTCCGCGGACCGGGTCGGCGGTACCGCTCCTGTGCGCCCTGTGCGCACGCGAAGCCGTGGACAACGTGGAGGCACAAGCGACCATGAACACGTCGGACACCAGCAGCGCCAACGGGGCGCGCGTCGAGATCGACGACGTCCAGAGCGGGGCCCTTCGTCCACGGCCCGTCCCCTACCAGGGGAAATACCTCTTCCTGCACGTCGATGACCGGCACGCGGGTCGCGACCTGCTGCGGCGGCTGCTCCCGGTGACCTCCGGAGGTCTGCCCGACGCGGACCACAGCGGGGACGCCTGGGTGGCGGTGGCGTTCACCTACCAGGGACTGAAGGCCCTGGGGGTGCCGCAGGAGTCGTTGGACAGCTTTCCGCGGGCGTTCCGGGAGGGTATGGCCGCGCGGGCCGAGCTGATCGGCGACGTGGGCGAGAGTGGTCCGGCCCACTGGGAGGCACCGTTCGGAACGGGCGATGTCCACATCGCGCTGAGCGCCCTGTCCTCCGATGCGGCACGGCTCGACGAGGAGCTGGAGCGGGCTCGCGTCGCATACGAGGAGACGCCCGGTGTCGAGCTGATCTGGGAGCAGGACGTCCGCCAACTCCCGACGGGGCGCACCACCTTCGGCTTCCGCGACGGCATCAGCCATCCGAACATCGAGGGCGTGGGACTGCCCGGCTCCAACCCGCGGGAAGCTCCCATCAAGGCCGGCGAGTTCATCCTCGGCTACCCCGACGAAACCGGCGGCCTGCCTCCCATGCCCAGACCCGATGTGCTGGGACGCAACGGCACCTACGCGGCCGTCCGCAAGATCCGCACCGACGTGGCGGCTTGGCGCCGGTACCTGCGCGCGAACAGTTCCGGCGCGGAGGCGGAGGCGCTCCTGGCCGCCAAGATGGTCGGGCGCTGGCCCAGCGGGGCGCCCCTCGCGCTGTCGCCCGAGCACGACGATCCGGAGCTGGCGGCCGATCCGCACCGCGTCAACGACTTCCTGTACCGGGAGAACGACGACCGGGGGTACCGGTGCCCCGCCGGTGCGCACATCCGGCGCACCAATCCCCGCGATTCCACGATCATCGGCGATGCGCGGATGCACCGCCTCATCCGGCGTGGCACCACCTACGGCCCGCCGCTGCCGGACGGCGTGCTGGAGGACGACGGCGCCGACCGCGGCCTGGTCGGAGTCTTCCTCGGAGCTCACCTTGAGCGTCAGTTCGAGTTCATCAAGGCCGAATGGGTCAACGACGGCAACTTCATCGGCTACCCGGGCGAGCAGGACCCGGTAGCCGGACATCACGGTGGAACCGGCACCGTCACCGTCCCGGAGAAGCCGGTGCGGCGCCGCCTGCGGAACCTGCCCAGCTTCGTGGCCACCCGAGGCGGTGAGTACTGCTTCGTGCCGGGACTGCGCGCTCTGCGATGGCTCGCCGAGCTGGAGGGCTGAGGGCTCAAGGCTCAAGGCTCAAGGCTACGGGCTACGGGCTGAGAGTTCAGGGCTGAACGCCGAGCGCTGAGCGCTGAGCGCTGCGGGTCGAGGGCCATGGCAGGCCTCCGGCGTGCGATCACAATCTCCGGAAGGAGAGGCCGAAGTCATGGCAGCACAGTTCGTTCGCTACACACCGGACATCGAGGACGACGATCCGCACTTCGACCAGAACGTACGGACGGTGATCGAGAAGACCGAGAGCTACATCGCCGAGTCAGTGGAGGCAGGCGGCACCGGACAGGCCCTTCGCGACGCCCACGCCAAGGGGTACGGCCTGGTCCGGGGGGAGGTGGAGATCCTGGACGGGCTCCCCGCCGAGTACGCACAAGGGATCTACGCGACCCCGGGTACCCACGAAGCGCTCATCCGCTTCTCCAACGGCTCACCCCACGCGGGAGCCGACGCGCGACTCGGTGCCGCCACCGGACTGGCGCTGAAGATGTTCGGCATCCCCGGCCCGACCCTGCTGGAGGACGAGCCGGACTCGGGCACCTTCGACTACGCCAACATCAACGGGCCGATCTTCTTCTGCAACACGGTCGAGCACTACCTGTTCATCCAGGAGCTGTTCCTCGTCGCGCCGGCCTACTTCTCCCAGGGTCGGCCCGGGGCACACCGCTTCTTCACCGATTTCGTGACCGGCAAGGGAACGCTGGACCAGGACGACTGGGCGTGGGACGAGTTCCTGGCGTTCCTGCGCCTGTCGAAGACCCCGCCGACGAACCTGCTGCTGTCGACCTACTGGACGATGGGCGCGGTCCGGCACGGGGACTATGTCGCCAAGGTGCGCATCGCCCCCGACCCGGCCTCCGCGGCCGCGGTGGCCCGGCGCACCGTCGACCCGGCCTCGGCTGCCGAGGTCTTCCGACCCGCCCTGCAGGCCGAGTTGCGGGAGCGGCCGTACGCCTTCGACATCCAGGTCCAACTCTGCACCGACCTGCAGCACATGCCGGTGGAGGACACCACCGTGGAGTGGCCGGAACGGCTCTCGCCGTCCTTCACCGTGGCAAAGCTGCGGCTGCCCCGGCAGGACATCTCCGAGCCGGGGAACCTGGAGAAGATGGACGCACTGTCCTTCACGCCCTGGCGGGTCACGGCCGAACACGCCCCGCTGGGCAACATCATGCGGGCGCGCAAGGAGGTCTACCGGCGGTCCTCCATAGAACGCCACAAGCTCAACCGGCAGCCGCGGACCGAGCCCCGGAGCGCCGACGAGGTGCTCGGCCCGGCCCGATGACGACGGCCCCGGGCGCCGGGCCGACGACTCCTGGCGCCCGCTTCCCACGCGTCGCGCCGGCCGCCCGGCGTGTTCAGCTGCCCGGCATGGCCTTTCCGAACACGGGGTCGTTCCCCGACTTGCCGATGCCCACGGTCGTCGCCCCGAAGCTCACCACGCCGGTGACCGTGACACCTCGGGTGGAGCCGCGCAGGACCCATACCGCGCCGTCGTCGCTGTTCTCGCCGGCCGCGCCCACCGACAGATCGGCGCGACCGTCCTTGTTGTGGTCGGCGAGGTGGACGGCGCCGCCGAACATGTCCGAGGACTCGCCGGTGCCCGGGACACCCGCGGTGTTCTGGTGGAAGGACTGGGCGCCGGTCCCCGTCAGGCCGGAGGCGCCACCGCGCAGCACCCAGACGTTCCCCGTGTGGGACGCGGAGCCGATGGTCTCGAAGACCGCGCCGACGGCGAGGTCCGGGTAGCCGTCGACGTCGCCGGTGGCCAGTGAGCCGCCGAACATGTCGTCGGACTCGTCCGTGTCCGGCACGCCCGGGGTGTCCTGGCTGAAGTGGGCGCCGCGCGTGGTGTCGACGCCCGCCGCACCGCCGTAGAACACGGTGACGTAGCCGCCCTTCGCCGGCCGGTCGAAGAGGGGGCCGGAGTCGGTGCCGACGACCAGGTCGTCGTGCCCGTCGCGGTCGAAGTCGGCCGCGGTGAGCGCGCTCGCGTACTCCGACCCCACCGCGGTCTGCAGCTTGAGCCCGGCCGGGGAGCCCCGGTAGACGAAGTTGCCTGTGGAGGACCCCACCACGACGTCGTCCGCCCCGTCGTCGTCGAAGTCCCCGGCGGCCAACCGGACCGCGCCCCTGGGGTACGCGCCGGGGGTGATCTGCGCGTCGAGGCGCAGCTTCCCGGCCGCGCCGCCGGACCTGGTGAAGCCGCCCTTGAAGATCCACACGTCCTTGCCGGTGGAACCGACCGCCAGATCGACCTCCCCGTCACGGGTGAAGTCGCCGACCGCGAGGGACTGGCCGAACCGGTCGTGACCCGACGCGTCGGGGTCGCTGATCGTCGTGCCACCGGACAGGCCGGACGACCCGCCCCACAGGATCGTGACCGCACCGCCGTCGACGTCGCCGCCGACGTCCTCCAGCGGTGTGCCGACGACGAGATCGCCGTAGCCGTCCCTGTCGAGGTCGCCGCGCGCCAGTTCGGTGCCGAAACGGTCGGAGGTCTCCGAGGTGCCCGGCACACCGGAGGAGTCCTGCGACGTGGTCTTGCGGCGCGCGGCGCTGATGCCGCTCGACGAGCCGTAGTTGACGACCACGGCGCCCGCCTTCGCCTTCCCGCCCACGACGGCACCCGGGGCGGCGCTCGCCAGGTCGCGGTAGCCGTCGCCGTTGAAGTCGTCGGCGAGGCGCGACGGGACGGCACTCGCGCTGCCGGGCAGGGCGACGAGCAGGCCACCTGCCAGGGTGGCCGCGACGGCGGCGGCGCCCAGGACGACGAGACACCGGGAGCGCGTGTGATCGGGCCGGGCCATGAGTTCCTCTCCGAGTGCTGCCTGCGGGCTCAGAGAAGACCTCCGATGATGCCGAATGGATGTACGAGGCGCGGCACCGCGACGCCCGCTCGAAGGCCACCCGGGTCCGGCGTCAGTACACGCCCTTGGAGACCTGCCACCCGGAGTCGATCTTCGCAAAGGGAGCCGAACGCCCCCTTTTCCCTTTTCCCTGCGAGAACTCTCAGCCCCCGGACCGCCCCCCACGCGCAGCCCCAGGAGAGCCGCCGCAGGTCCCGCGCGGGTGTGACGTTGGTCGCGGCCGGGGAATCCCTGTCGCCGTGCCGTCGTACAGTCGTCCCGACCGGCGGTGGCCGCGGCGCCGCGCGCGTCCCCTGAGGTCACAGCGCTGTCGGACGCGGTGCGCGGGCCGGGAGGGCGGGGCCGCGGCGGTCGGAGTCCGTGGTCGCCACGTGAGAATTGGGTGTGCGGCCCGGCGGATATTCCCGGGCCGCCGGTCCGATCGAAATCATCGACAGTGCAGGGCCGATCGCACCGTGCTACTGTCGATCGCAGTTGCAGGTGTGGTTGCCAGAAGATTAATTTCCGACGGGGTAATCATCACGGCGACAAGGAATTAACACACGGTTAATTCCTGAAAACGCCTCCGAAGGAGAAATCAAATGGCTACCGGCACCGTGAAGTGGTTCAACTCGGAAAAGGGCTTCGGCTTCATCGAGCAGGACGGCGGCGGCCCCGACGTCTTCGCCCACTACTCCAACATCGCCTCCTCGGGCTTCCGCGAGCTGCAGGAAGGCCAGAAGGTGTCGTTCGACGTCGCCCAGGGCCAGAAGGGCCCGACGGCCGAGAACATCGTCCCCGCCTGACACCGGCGGCTGACGCGACACTTCGCAGCTGGGGCCCGCACCTCTGGGGTGCGGGCCCCGGCTCGCTGTATTTCAGGGCGTACGACGGGAAGATTCCGTCACGGCACCGGCCGGTGACCCGTTCCCGCCGGTTCGAATAGGCCCGTATCTACTTCGGCTCGTCTCGAGATTCTCTGCGCGTTCGACCGCTGCGGGAATTCCTTGATACGCGCCTCATCAAGGAAGGTTCCGCATGAAGCGTGCCCGCATGTCCCGCCCCTCCGACGGCTTCGGAGGGGCGTCCGACCGCTCCGGAGGGGGTAACGGCGCGGGCGCCGGCCGCTCCGGTGGGCGCGGCGGCTCCGGTGCCGGCCGCTCCGGTGGTCCGCGCCGTTCCCGGGGCAACGGGAACCGGTCCGCCGGACGGCCCGTGCAGGGCGAGTTCGCGGCGCCGGAGACGATCACTCCCGCGCTGCCGGCCGTCGACTCGTTCACCGATCTCGCCCTGCCCGCGCAGATGCTGGCCACGCTCGGCCGCGAGGGTGTGACCGTGCCGTTCCCGATCCAGGGGGCGACGCTGCCCAACTCCCTGGCCGGCCGGGACGTGCTCGGCCGGGGCCGCACCGGCTCGGGCAAGACCCTCGCCTTCGGCCTGGCCGCCCTGGCCCGTACCGCGGGCAAGCGGGCCGAGCCGCGGCAGCCGCTCGCCCTCGTCCTCGTCCCCACCCGCGAGCTCGCCCAGCAGGTCACCGACGCGCTCACCCCCTACGCCCGTTCCGTGAGCCTGCGACTGGCCACCGTCGTGGGCGGCATGTCCATCGGCAGGCAGGCCAGCGCGCTGCGCGGCGGGGCGGAGATGGTCGTCGCGACGCCCGGCCGGCTCAAGGACCTCATCGACCGGGGCGACTGCCGGCTGGACACCGTCGACATCACGGTGCTCGACGAGGCCGACCAGATGGCCGACATGGGCTTCATGCCCCAGGTCACCGCCCTGCTCGACCAGGTGCGCCCGGGTGGGCAGCGGATGCTCTTCTCGGCCACCCTGGACCGCAACGTCGACCTGCTGGTGCGCCGCTACCTGTCGGACCCGGTGGTCCACTCCGTCGACCCGTCGGCGGGCGCCGTCACCACCATGGAGCACCACATCCTCCATGTGCACGAGGCGGACAAGCACCGCACCACCACCGAGATCGCGGCGCGCGACGGCCGGGTGATCATGTTCCTGGACACCAAGCACGCTGTGGACCGGCTGACCAAGCACCTGCTGAACAGCGGGGTGCGCGCCGCGGCGCTGCACGGTGGCAAGTCCCAGCCGCAGCGCACACGGACGCTGGCCCAGTTCAAGACCGGGCATGTGACGGTCCTGGTGGCGACCAACGTCGCGGCGCGGGGCATCCACGTCGACAACCTCGACCTGGTCGTCAACGTCGATCCGCCCAGCGACCACAAGGACTACCTGCACCGCGGCGGCCGTACCGCCCGCGCCGGCGAGTCCGGCAGCGTCGTCACCCTGGTCACCCCCGACCAGCGTCGCGACATGAGCCGGCTGATGGCCGCGGCGGGCATCACGCCCCGGATCACGCCGGTGCGCTCGGGTGAGGAGGAGCTGAGCCGGATCACCGGCGCCCAGGCGCCCTCCGGTGTGCCGGTCGTCGTCACCGCGCCGCCCGCGCAGCGTCCCTCGGGCGCGTCCTCCGCCTCGTCGCCGAGCCGCCGGGGCCGCCGCGGCCGCTCGGGCCAGGGCAGGCCCGTCGGAGAGACGGCGCGGCGCAGGCCGCAGCGGCGCACCGGTTCCGGGTCGGCCGCCTAGAACGTCGGCGGCCCGCCGCGCGCACACCGGCGCGGGCCGCCGTCGAGGACCGGGTGAGGGCCCTGCCGACGGGTGTCGGCGGGGCCCTCGTCGCGCGTCGCCACCCTGTGCGACAGCGGGAAGCCAACGGCGTCAGGGCCGGAGGATGGTGTTGAATTTCCTCCGGGGCCCTGCCGCCGTACGGCGCGAGGGCCCCTCGACGCGTTGCAACGAGGTGACATGGCAGCAGATACCCAGCTCAGCGATCGTCTGGACGACGACGACTACCCCGCGTACACCATGGGCCGGGCCGCCGAGATGCTCGGCACCACTCCCGGTTTCCTGCGGGCCGTCGGTGAGGCTCGTCTGATCACGCCGCTGCGCTCGGAAGGCGGGCACCGCCGCTACTCCCGCTACCAGCTGAGGATCGCGGCGCGTGCCCGCGAGCTCGTCGACAGAGGGACCCCGATCGAGGCCGCCTGCCGCATCGTCATCCTCGAGGACCAGCTGGAGGACGCGCAGCGCATCAACGCCGAGTACCGCCGCGCCGCGGACGAGGCGTCCGAGAGGTCCGGTCCCGGTCCGCGCTGAGAGCGTCACCCGAAGGTGAGCGGCGTCCTCAGCGGCACCGTCACGGCACACCGAGTTCGAAGAGGGCGTAGCCCGCGTACGAGCCGGAGGCCAGGGCCGCCGTGCCGAGCAGGGCGCAGAGATGGGCTGTGCCGAGACGGCGCAGTGCGACGGCGAGCGAACATGAAGGCGCCGAAGCCGATGAGCTTCAGGCCGCCGTAGAGGGCGAGCACCGGGCCGTACCGCGCGACCGCGCGGCGCAACCGGTGCCCGCGTCCGGGCAGGGGTGGGCTGTCCGGCAGCCGTGCGTTCCAGGCGGCCGGACCGGGGAGCGTCGTGGTCATGAGGCCCGGGGCTCGCTCCGCCGTCGGGGCCGGGTGCCGAACACCCACGCCCGGAAGAGCAGGAAGCGCAGCAGTGTCGCCGTGAGGTTGGCGGCGATCAGCACGGCCAGTTCGACGCGCGGCCCGGCCGAGGGCGCCGCCTGGTGCAGCAGGGCGAGCGAGCCGCTGGTGAGCGTCAGACCGAGCAGGAACACCACCAGCCCCCTGGCCTGATGGCGCATCGCACCGCCGGGCCCGCGGATGCCGAAGGTGAGACGGCGGTTGGCGGCGGTGTTGCCGATGGCGCAGATCAGCAGTGCGAGCGCGTTGGCGGCCTGGGCTCCCACCACCGGTCGCAGCAGCGAGTACAGCAGGAGGTGGGCGAGGGTGCTCACCGCTCCGACGGTGGCGAACCGCACGAGTTGCATCACCAGCCCGCCCGACGGCCCGTCGCCTTCACTGCGCCGCAGCTCGGCCGGCGGCAGGGTGCCGCGCGCCAGGGCCGAGCCGATCCGGGCGATGCCGCGCAGGTCGGCCAGGGCGGTGGCGACGATGTCGACCCGGCTGTCGGGGTCGTCCACCCAGTCGACCGGCACCTCGTGGATGCGCAGCCCGGCCCGCTCGGCGATGACCAGCATCTCGGTGTCGAAGAACCAGCCGGTGTCCCGCACCAGGGGCAGCAGCCGCTCGGCCACGTCCCGCCGTACCGCCTTGAAGCCGCACTGCGCGTCGGAGAAGCCCACGGAGAGCGTCGAGCGCAGCAACGCGTTGTAGCAGCGGGAGGTGAACTCCCTCTTGGGACCGCGCACGACGCGGGCGCCGCGGGCCAGCCGGGTGCCTATGGCGATGTCGGAGTGGCCGGATATCAGCGGCGCGACCAGCGGAAGCAGGGCGGCCAGTTCGGTGGACAGGTCCACGTCGACGTAGGCGAGCACGGGAGCCGGCGAGCGGGTCCAGGCGGCGTACAGGGCCCGTCCGCGCCCCTTCTCGTCCAGCCGCAGCTCCTCGACCTCGGCCAGTTCACCGGCCAGCCGGGCGGCGATCTCGGGCGTGCGGTCGGTGCTGGCGTTGTCGGCGATGGTGATGCGGAACGCGTAGGGGAACGTCTCGCTCAGGTGCGCGTGCAGCCGCCGCACACTCGGCTCCAGGTCCGTCTCCTCGTTGTACACCGGGACGACGAGGTCCAGGACGGGGTCCGGGTGATCGGTCGGGACCGGGGTGCGTCGGGGCAGCGGGTGTACGTCCTTCACGGCGGCGGTCCCTCGCTCAGTCACTGGTTCGTCCTTGTGGGTGCTCCGGCGCAGGGTATGCCGAAAGCACGCGGGCGTCGGCGGCCGTGGGCCGCGGTGTACGGGTCATGGGCCGGTGCGCGCCGTCGAGGTCGGCGCCCCGGGCGGATCGGGCAGGTCCGTCGAGTCCGCCGGGTCCGGTGTGCCGGACGGCGGGTGCGAGGTGGAGTACGGCGGCGTCGTCGTGCCGGTGGGCCCTGCCGGGAGCGCGGGTTGCGTGGACGCGTCCGGTGTCGGTGTCGGCCCCGGGCCGGAGGACTGTGGGCTCGTCGCGGGCCGCGGCAGGGGTCCGGCTGGTTCGGCCCGGTCCGGGCCGCCGGGCAGCAGGAGCAGTCCGACCACGAGTCCGGCGACGGCGAGGAGGGAACCGGCGGCCCGCTGTGCGGCGCGGGCGCGGCGGCGGGCCGCGACGCCTTCCCGGAGCCGTTCCCGGTGCCGCGGCCCGAACGGGCTGTGCTCCTCGCTGTCGCGCATCATCCGCGCCAGCCGCCGCTCGAAGTGGTCCATGGGGTTCTCCTTCACCGCACCGGCTCGACGACGTCGGCCAGCAGCTCCCGCAGCCGTGCCACTCCCCGCGCGGCATGGGAGCGGGCCGTGCCCACCGGGCAGCCGAGCGCCTCCGCCACCTGCCGCTCGGGCAGGTCCTGGTAGTAGCGCAGCACCACGGCCACCCGCTGACGGGGGGTCAGCCGGGCCAGTGCGGCCTCCAGTCGGGAGCGCTCCGCCACGTCGGCGCAGACGTCGGCCGCCCCGGCCACGTCGGGCAGGCGCTCCACGGGGCGTTCGCCCCACCACAGCCGCCGGCCCGAGCGGGCGGCGGCCCGCACCATCACCTTGCGGACGTATGCCTCCGGCGCCTCCTCGGCGATCCTCGGCCAGACGAACCAGAGCTTGACCAGGGAGTCCTGGACGAGGTCCTCCGCGCGATGGCGGTCGCCGCCGACGAGCAGCCGGGCGAGGTGCAGCAACACCGGCCAGCGGGCCGTGACGAACTCGTCGAACTCACCCGCCCGCGCCTGCTCCATCCACACCGCCCCCCGCTCCCGCCGCTCGCCCACATCTGGAGTAAAGACGTCGGCGGCCCCGCCCCTATGCACCCGCCGCCAGTGATCCGGGTCACATCGACAGCCGTCCCGGTCTTCGAGCGCGACTTCGACCATGCCTTCGACCGCGGTGCGGAATGTAAGACCAGTCATCACTTCATTTCACGCGCGGCGACCGTTTTATTACCTTAATCGTTCACCCGTTTGCCGCGCATCCGGCGGAATGGGGTGCCGTTAGTTTGGATATGACCAAGGCAACCAGGGACGGTTTTTTCGGCCTGTTGGCGAGTCAGCAGCGAGGGGGCCGGGCTGCGGGACATGCGGTGACGCTGGGTCCCTACACTTACATTCCGGCCCCGGCCCACTGCTCGGCCGGTGTCAACGGAACACTCACCAAAGACGGTCCCCCGGTGGCACTCCGGGCCACCGAGCCGATTCTCCGGAATTTCCTGCACGTCATGGCCGAGCTGGAAGACGATCTCGCCCGAAGGTGGCTGGCGCCACAGGGCGCGGCCGGCTTCTCAGCGGCGAAATAGCAAGCCGCATGTATACGCACGGCCATGGCACTCATGGCACTCACGGCAACCAGGGCACTTATGGCGACCAGGGCACGTATGGCACCGGTCGGCACCGAGGTCCCGCCGAGGCGTACCCGCAGCCCCTGGTTCCCCCGGACTCCGCCTGGGACCCCGCCGAGGAGCTGGCGTTCATGCTCCAGGACGCGATGGCGGAGCAGGTTCCGACCTACGTCCCCGTGGATGTCCCCATGGATGTCCCCGCGGACATCCCCCTGGACATCACTCCGGCGGACACCTCGGTCACCGCTCCCGTCCCCGGCTCGCCGCTCGGGAACCTCCAGGAGATCACCGCCGAGCTGCCGCCGCTGAGGGATTCCCCGAAAGGCCACCGCAAGCCCCGTGCGCGCGTCGGCCGCAACGCCCTGCGCGCGGTCAGCCGGTTTCTCGCCGCGCTGGCGGCGGTCATCGCGTGCAGCGTGAGTTTCTTCGGCGGAATGGCCGTCTACGAACCGCTGCGCCTTTCCGTTTCCCGAACGCAAGACGGCATTGTTTCCTTGTGGCCCCTGTTGATCTACGGCCCCTGGCTGGTGGCCTCGCTGTCCGTCCTGCGGGCCGCCCTCCATCAGCGCCGGGCGGTGCACTCCTGGTGTGTGATTCTCCTCTTTTCGACGGCGGCAATGCTTTTATGCGTCGCGCAGGCGCCCCGGACGGTGGTCGACACCGTCACGGCCGCCCTGCCCGGTCTGGCGGCGCTCGCCTGCTTTCAGCAGCTCGTACGGCAGATCACGCTGACCCGCCCGCCCCGGCGCACGCTGCCACGGCACCGCTCGCGGCCGCCCGCCCCGTCCCCCGGCGCCGAGGAGTCGCGGGGCCCGGCGCCCCGGGAGGGCCGTCGGGAGGCCACGCGCCCCGCCGCCTCCTCGCGGAGCGCGCGTGAGCGGGACTCCTCGGCACGGCTGATTCCGAAGCAGGGCGCCACCCGAAGGTAGGCGCCCTGCCCGGGCCCGGGTGAAGTGAGGCGCCCCGCCCGGCCCGGGTGAAGTGAGGCGCCCCGCCCGGCCCGGGTGAAGGTAGGCGCCCCGCCCCGGCCCGTGTGTCAGACGAGGCGCTTGCGGCCCCACAGGAAGAGGAACGCCGCGACGGCCGCCGTCAGCGCGAACAGGATCGCCGCGCCGAGCCACTGCATGCCGGCCATCTGGGACATCGGCAGATAGTCCACCGCCCAGCCGACCACGTCCTTCTGCCGCAGGCACAGGTCGCGGGCCTGCTCGGACGCCGAGTCGGTACAGGTGCTCCACCCGAGCAGCTTCCCGTCGCCGGTGAGGTACCACTGGTCGATCTGGTAGGCGCCGTCGGGGAGGACCGGGAACGAGTCCTCCGCGAGGACGCCCTTGTCCGTGGTGACCGTGACGACGTCGCCGAGCGACAGCCGCAGTTGGCCCCAGGCGAGCTGGACTGCGACGGCGAAGCCGAAGGTGACCACCATGGCCGTCAGCGTGCGGCGGAGCACCACGCCGATCGCCACCCCGCCCACGACGGTGAGGAGGGTGAGGGCGACGGGCACCGGTCCGGTGGTGTCGAAGGCGGTGCTCGTCCAGTCCAGGACCATGGTCCCTTCCTTGACCGGCTCCCACCACCAGCCGAACCCGGCCGACAGGGCGATCGTGCTCACCGTCAGCACCAGCGCGGTCAGCCCCAGCTTGGTGGCCAGCCAGCGGGAGCGGCTCGCGCTCTGGGCGGCGACCAGCTTGGCGGTGCCGTGCTCCAGGTCGCCCGCCAGCAGCGGTGCGCCGACGAACACACCTAGCACGACCGGCATCAGGCCCAGCGCGGTGCCGACCGGGCCGAAGGCGGCGGCGTAGGGCTGGAACTCGGTGCCCAGGCTGTCGAGGCTGTTCTCGGGCCAGCCGTAGCCGGTCAGGAACTCCATCATGGTGTGCCGCTGGAAGGCGATCCACGCCAGCAGGAGCACGCTCGCGCCGAGCACCGTCAGATACGCCGCCCGGTGCTGGCGCCAGACCAGCCAGGTCATGCCGGAGAGGCGGAGGCGGAGACGGCGGCGAGGGGCGGGGGTGTCGGCGCCGGTGGTGACGGGCGTGCCGGTGAGGGTGCTCATGCGGCCACCGCCCGGGAGCCGTGCACCTGCGCGGTGGGGGTGATCAGCGAGGGCGCGTCCGCGGAGCGCAGATGGGCGAGCAGGAGTTCCTCCATGGTCGGGGCGGCCGCCTCCCAGGGGCCGGTGACCGGACCCTCGGCACGGACGAGGGCGGTGAACTGGCGTCCGGTGGCGCGGGTCTCGACGAGGGTGTGACGGGCGAGTCCGGCGGGCAGGCCCTCGTCCTCGCGCACGCCGGTGACCAGGGTGTGCGCGGCGAGCAGTTCGTCCACGTCGCCGGCGAGGCGCACCGCGCCGGCGGCAATCACGACGAGGTAGTCGCAGACGTTCTCCAGCTCGGCCAGGACGTGCGTGGACATCAGCACGGTGGTGCCGCGCTCGGCGGCCTCGGCCATCAGGGTGCCCATCAGCTCGTGCCGCACGACCGGGTCGAGGTCGGACATCGGCTCGTCGAGGAGCAGCAGGTCGGGCCGCTTGCCGAAGGCGAGCGCGAAGGCGACGCGGGTGCGCTGCCCGCCGGAGAGGGTGCCGACCCTGGCGTCCAGCGGCACGTTCCCGGCGCGGACGATGCCCTCGGCGGCCTCCTGGTCCCAGTGGGGGTTGAGCTCCCGGCCCATCCGCAGGATCTCGGCCACCGTGAAGCGGCGGTACAGCGGCTTCTCCTGGGCGAGGAACGCCGTCCGCCGGCCGGCCTCCGCCGACTCCGGGGCCGCGCCGAACACCCGGAGCGTGCCCTCGGTCGGCTCCAGCACGTTCGCGGCGATGCCCATCAACGTGGTCTTTCCCGCCCCGTTGGGGCCGACCAGCCCGCAGATCCGTCCGGCCGGCAGCCGGAACGAGCAGTCCCGCAGGGCCCAGCCCCGTCGGTAGCGCACCCCCACGCCGGAGGCCTCCAACGCCGTGTCCCCGGCGTACTGACCGTCACTCACGTCATCCACCACCATTTAACTACTTGATTAGTGGAATGATGATGGAAGGCGGCGGGCGCTCCTGTCAACGCCGCCCGGAGACGTGATCCATGTCACCGCGCCCCCGGCCGCGCGGGCGCCGCCCGGAACTTCGGGCAGCGGGCAGGCGTTGCCACCACGACGTGTGCGAACGCACACCGACGACCGGAACGACACGGCTGAAGCCGAGGTGGCACGGGATATGTGGGATCGGATCAAGGACCAGGCCAAGAACCTGCAGCAGCAGGCTCAGGGCGCGCGCGGCTCCGGCGGCCAGGGATACGGCGGCCAGGGCGGGCACGGCGGCCAGGGCGGATACGGCGCCCCCGGCGGACACGGCCGGCCGGGCTCCGGGTCCTCCGGCGGCTCGCGCGCCCAGCTGGTCAGCACCCTGAAGTCGCAGCTCACGTCGTTGAAGACGGAGCTGAAGAGCGGCGCCTACCGGGACGCCAGCATGGCCATGTGCGCCCTGGTCGCGGCGGCCGACGGACATGTCGACCCAACCGAGCGGCAGCAGATGGAGTCGCTGATCCTCAACAACGACGTCCTGCAGAACTTCCCGCCGGAGCAGCTGCGTCAGCGTTTCAGCAAGCACGTCGACCAGCTGGCGTTCGACTTCCCGCAGGGCAAGACACAGGTCCTGCAGGAGATCGCCAAGGCGGCCAAGAAGCCGACGGAGGCGCGGGCCGTCATCCAGACCGGTCTCGTCATCGCCGGGGCCGACGGCTACATCGCGCCGGCCGAGGAGCAGGTGCTGCGGGAAGCGTGCTCGGTGCTGGGCCTGTCGCCGCAGGAGTTCGGCCTCTGATCCCGCGCCGGCTCTTCGGCTGAACGCCGCGCCACCGGCGAGGGGCGATTCTGTCGCGGCTGCCGCAGATATCGCCCCTCGCGCAGGCTAGGGTTTTTGCGTGTCCCCTGACCGTGTGCCCGACGATCCCGCCACCGCCACCGCCACCGCCACCGCCGCCCCCGCCGGCAACCTCGACGACGACGACTACCCCGCCTACACCATGGGCCGGGCGGCCGCCGTCCTCGACACGACCCCGGCGTTCCTGCGCGCCCTGGGCGAGGCCAGGCTGATCACCCCCCTGCGCTCGGAGGGCGGCCACCGCCGCTACTCCCGCCACCAGCTGCGGACGGCAGCCCGTGCGCGGGAACTGGTCGACCAGGGGACCCCGATCGACGCCGCCTGCCGCATCATCAGCCTGGAGGACCAGCTCGCCGAGGCCCGGCGGCAGCTCGGGGGCCAGGGAAAAGGACACCGCCCCGAAGGCCGCTGAACCGCTGAATATCTGTCGTGGCGGGAGCAGAATTTCTGTACCCAAAAAGGGAATGCGAGCTCGCGAGAATCGCCCGGGCCATATACCCGTGACTGTGCTAGCTTTGATAGGAGCACTCGTTTTTAGGGAGATTGAATATGGCATCTGGCACCGTGAAGTGGTTCAACGCGGAAAAGGGCTTCGGCTTTATCGAGCAGGACGGTGGCGGCGCCGACGTGTTCGCTCACTACTCGAACATCGCCACCTCCGGCTTCCGCGAGCTTCAGGAAGGCCAGAAGGTGACCTTCGACGTGACGCAGGGCCAGAAGGGCCCGCAGGCCGAGAACATCGTTCCCGCCTGACGCGTGGTGGTACATCGGGGCCCGCACTCCACGGAGTGCGGGCCCCGACGCATGTGCCTCACCGGGACGACGGGGTCACCCGCGCAGAGCGTCCGGCGACGAGGGCGTCCCGGGCCACGGTGACGACGTGCTCCCGGAGCCGCTCCGTGAACAGCCGCATGTTCTTGCGCGCGATGTCGGTGTCCGGGTAGCGGCTGGCGAGCTGGAGCCCCTCGTGCAGACGGGTCAGCCAGACGCAGACCTGGTCGCCGTACGACACCCGGATCAGGCCGTACGCCTTCAGGTCGTGCCACTGCTCGGAGCCGGTGGTGGCGCGGGCGTCGACGAAGGAGACGATCGAGTACAGGTCGGGTGAGGTGGGGCGGAAGTCGGCGCCCAGGAGCTTCAGGACGCGGGCGATGGGCTTGCGGGACAGGGGGCGGTTCTCGCGCAGCGCGGCGCGGACCAGGCGCAGCGTGGCGTCGAAGTCGGGTGTCCCGGCGACCGGGATCTCGATCGGCGCGCCGCCGACGTACCAGCCGACGGAGTCCGACCACTGGGAGCGGACCCGGGTGTGGAAGGGCACGACCGTGCGGTACACCTGCTGTCCGCCGATCTCCCGGACGATGAGCGCGGTCGCGGCGAGCACCCCGACCAGGCTGCCGCCGTAGGGGCGGCAGTACGCCTCGAAGGCGGCGGCGTCCGCGTCGTCGACGAGCATCTCCTGCATGAACTTCTGTGTGGGCAGCGGCCCTTCCGGGTCGAGGCCCAGCTCGACGGGGAAGTTGGGTAGTTTCCCGTCGCAACTCACGATGAACTCCCGCCAGCGGCCGACGATCTCGTGGGTGTCGTCGAGGCGGTCGGCCTCGGTGCGTTCGAGGGCGCAGAAGTCGACGTAACTGGCGACCGGCGGCGATTCGAGGCGGTGGCCGCCGAGGGCCGAGGTGTACAGCTCGTGGATCTCGGCGGGGATGCGGTGGATGGAGTGCGCGTCGACGTTGCTGTGGTCGAACGCCATATAGACGCTGGTGCCGTCGTCCCGGACGACCGCGGTGTAGATGAAGTTGGGCCAGCTGAGCGCGTCCGCCACGGTGTCGAAGCGGTCCTGCAGATAGCGGGTCAGCCGGGCCGCGTCGCCGAAGGCGCCGCGGTCCTCGCGGTGCAGGACGACCGCGTCCGCGTCGAGCGTGAAGCGCCGCATGTCGTCACCGATCCAGCGGAATCCGCTGCGCAGCGTCTCGTGCCGCAGGGTCCAGGCCCGCAGGGCCTCCTGGAGCGCGCCGAGGTCGACCTGGCCGGGGATGTCGAAGGCCGCTCCCAGCCAGGTCGGCACGAACAGCCCGTCCTCGCGCACGGTGCGCGCGGTGCGCACATGTGACTCCTGGACGTACGCCGGCGGCCGGGTGTCCTCCGGCATGTCCGCCGCGGCCCGCACCGCCGCCGGGTGCAGCGTCCACTCCACGAGCCGCCCGGGGCGGATCTCGCAGCGCTGGATGTCCGTCATTCGCACAGCATTCTCCGTTCGTCCGCCCACGGGAGACGAACGGCCGGTGCCGCGACGGGGCGAACGCTGCCTGCTGCGGCACCGGGCGCCCGTGTCTGCTGGGCATCGCTCAGTGCACAACGGGACCAACGCTCAGGTGTGGCGGAGGAAACGGCGGGCGCGGACAGAACGCCCCCGGCACGGCGGCCGGGGGCGTTCGGGAAACGGTCAGGCGGGGCCGGTCACGGGGCGTCGATCAGGTGGTGCGGGGGGACCTTGACCGTGCGGGCGCCCGGTTCGCCGCCGAGGACGACCTTGCGCAGGGCGACGTTGTTGTTCAGGTCGGTCTCCTTGAGCCGCTTCTCCGGGTTGGCGATCACCTGGATGTAGTACGTGCCGTTCGGCAGGTCGGTGATGTCGAAGGACTGGCCCGGACGGTACTGCGTGTAGGTGTCGCCGGAGCCGACGTCGAGCACCTCCCGCACGGAGATCGAGTTCTGCTGACCGCAGGCGGTCGACAGGTCCGTGTTGTACGGGTGCCAGTTGGCGTTCTTCACCGTGTAGTCCACGGCGTCGGTGTTGGCCAGGCAGAACGCCTCCTTGCCGCTGCGCACCTCCTTGGTCTGGTCGGCGCTCAGCAGGCGGTAGCTGGCGAAGTCCGTGAAGTGCCAGTGCTCGTGCCCGACGCGCGGGTCCCACTCCATGGTGCCGGTGGGCGTGTAGCCGATCTGCTTGCCGTTCGCGTCGTAGAAGTACTGGTAGGCGTCCATCAGATCGGCGCCCGGGCTGCGGAACCCGTCCACGACGAGCGGCGCGGGCCCGGCGTTCCAGACGTTCGCGCTGAACGCGAGGTAGTCCTTGCCGGGCACGTCGCCGTCCTCGCCGTCCGTGACGGCGATGTCCCAGGCCGGCAGCGACCGCAGGTCGGGCTTGGGCGCGTTCGCCGGGACGCCCGCGCGCCCGGTGGGCCGCTTGGCATTGGGCTTCAGCGCGGGCGCGATCCGCGAACCGTCGGTGTGGCCCGGCCCGTCGCCCAGGTGCGAGGCACGGCCGCGGTGCTCCATCGCGTGCGACAGCTGGGGCGGGGTGGGCGCGTCGGCGCCGCGCGGGCCGTAGTGGTGGGCGGTGTGGGCGCTCGGGTCGGCGGCGCCGTGACCGCTGTGCGCCCCGTGACCGCCTTGCTGCGCGCCGGAACGCGACGCGCCCGCGTCGCCACCGCCGTCGCTGGTCTGTCGGACGGTCACCTTGACGGTCGGCTGGTCGTTCGGGATGCCGAACAGGTCGCGGTACTTCTTGGCGACCGAGACCTTCGCCGTGTACTCGCCGGCGGGCAGGTCCACGGGCTTGTCGTAGTCGACGGTGCTGGAGTTGGACGCCCAGCCCTTCTCCACGCCCCACACGGAGCCCAGCGTCCACGGGTTCATGGGGCAGCTCTCCGGGTAGTGCGAGGTCGCCGGGGCGTCCGGACGGAGCCGGCCGGAGGCGTTGTTCGGGCAGAAGGTGCCCTTGGACTTCGACACCTCCTGACCGGCCGCGTTCTTGATCGACACCTCCAGGAAGCCGGGCAGCCCGGAGAAGTCCTTCACCAGACCGGCGGGCAGGTTCTTGGTCTGGACGCCGTTGCCGCTCCGCAGGATCTGCTGGGCGACCACCGGGTCCTTGTACGACTTCCGCGTCACCTTGAACTCCAAGGGCGCGTTGTCGACGCTCACATAGGTCCCGAGGTCCAGATAGACCCCGGGCTCCCCCTCCCAGCGATCCAGCGTCACGGATTTCGACGCGGCGATCAGCTTGAGCTTCGGCTTTCCGGGCGTGGTGCTCGCCGGGTCGGCCCCGGAGGCGACGGCGGCGCCGCCCACGACGACGGTGAGCGCGGTGCCGGCGGCGAGCGCCGAACGCCTCACACGGTTGCGGTGTTGCTGACTGGTCATCGGTTCCTCGTCTGCGAGTGCCGCTGGTCGGCGGCATCGGACCGGACAGCTCACGTCCGCGCGGCCACCGCTGTACCGACGCACCCCACGCGTCCGGTGACCGTGACTCTGTGAGCATCCTGTGAGACAGGTGAACTCGGGGTGCGGGTTGCCTGCCGGTGCCGAAGTTCGTGCGAAGGCAGTGCCCGGAGGGCGACCGCGGACCGGCGAATCTGTGCAGGAGTGTCACACCGGCTGCACACGGAGGACGGAATCCGTCGTTAGCGTTGCTGGCCGTTCGGGGGCTGTCGATTCAGGAAGACCGCAGATGGACTACTGGCAGATGGACTACTGCTCCTCGTGCCGACGGCATCTCAACCGCGCCCTGGTGTGCCCTGGATGCGGCGCCTACGCACCGGACATCGCACCGGAGCCGCACGCGCACGAGGAGCCGGAGCCGGCGTATGCCGCACCGGTACCGGACGCCGCGCCCGAGACGGCGGTGATCCCTCTGCGCGACGGCCGCGCGGCACGGCGCAGGCAGCGCATCCGCTGGAAGAAGAGTCAGCGCCGGGCGCTGGTGGCGACGGCCGTGGCGCTGATCGGCGGCGGGCTGACCCTCCAGACCGTGGGGCGCGGCGCGCCCACCGACCGCGCGCAGACGGCCGCGGCACCCGACGAGCTGACGCTGGACACCCCGCAGGGGCATCCGGCCGAGCGAATAGCTCCGCCGGAGACGCGGCCCGAGGAGCGGCGCACCGCGCCCGGCACCTCCGCCACGCCGTCCCGGGACGACCGCTCCACGGCCGGCCGCTCGCAGCAGCGCCCCGCGTCACCGGCTCCGCAGGGCGGGCAGTCCCAGGCCCCGGTCTCCGTCCCCTCGGCACCGCGGCCCCCGCAGCACCGCAGCGACTCCCCCGACGTCCCGTCGGACCCGGTCGCCACCCCCACCGCACCCCAGCCGACCACGCCGCCCCCCGCCGACGCCTCCCCGGCGCCGACCGACCCCGCGGCGCCGCCGCCCGCGCCCCCGGAGTCCACGCCGCCGCAGCTCTGCCTGCTGGTCATCTGCCTGGGCTGACCTCGCTGCGTCGCCGCGGTCCGGGTCTGCGGGCACGCGACGGCCCACCGGCCGGCAGCCGGACCCTGATACGGGTCGGCCGACGGCGGGTGGGCCGAGTGACGGAGCGGACGGGTGTCAGCTGCCCGAAGACCTGCGACGCCGGGTGGCGACGACGATCGCGGCGCCGCCGGCCAGAAGTGCCGCCGCGCCCAGGGCGATCGGGGTCGTGTTGCTGTCGGCGCCCGTCTCGGCCAGGTCCTCGCCGGGACCCGCGGGCGAGGGGGCGTTCGCGGGCGGCGTGCTCGACGGCGGCTCGGAGGCCGGCTCGGTCGGCGCGGGCGTCGTCCCGGCCGGCGTCGACGGCTCGGCGGAGCCCGGCGGCGTCGAGGCGGGCGGGGTGGGAGAGGGAGACGGCGACGTGGTGGCGGGCGGCTCCGACGGCGTCGCCGTGCAGTCCTTCGTCCCGCCGTTCCACGCGGCGATCAGCTTGTCCTTGATCACCGGACGGTCGGGGCCCTTGGGCAGCTCGCCGTGCTCGAAGCCGTCGCCCGCGTCGAGGAGACCGTCGTACTTCACCGCGCCGCGGTAGAGGTCGATCTGCGCGAAGCAGCCCGCGTCCGGTACCGCGATGTCGAGCGAATCGGTCTGCCCCGGCTTCACGGTCGCCGTGTCGAAGTCGACAAACTTCTGCTCACCGGAGGTCGCGAAGGTGGCCCCGTGCGCGAGGTAGGAGGCGAGGGACGCCGTGCAGGTCGCCGCGTCCCCGGCGGCGCGGACCTTGATGTGCACCTTGCCGTCGTCGGTCGGCCGCAGGCTGACGTCGTCGACCTTGACGGATGCCTGGAAGTTCTCGCCGTCGAGCGAGAACTCGCATCGGTCGCTCCCGGTGACCGTCCCGGCCCCGGTCCCGGGCTTGTACCGGGCGCCGGCCCCCCAGCCGTCACCACCGCCCGGCGACCCGGTGGCCCAGGCACCGGAGGCGGATGCGGCGCAGAGCGCGAGCGACGCGGCGCCCGTCCCCAGCAGGCGGCGCGCGGTGACACGTCTCGCAATGGACATGCGTATCCCATCGTGGCGTGCACATGAAGGTGCACAAGGGTGTGTGAAAGGAAGAAGAGGAACACCGGGCCCACTGGTCACATGCGCCACAGTGTGAGCACATGGTGGGACGCCCGGCAGAATGCTGTCAACCTGCGCGCATTCAGAGGGAGTTGACGCGCCCCTCACTCTTCACCCACAGACGGAACAGCCCCCTCCGAGCCCTCCCCTGCGCCCGCACGCGCCGAGGAGGTGGCCCGAATGGCCGGAGACGGAACCCGGGCCTTCGGCCGGGACCGCCGGGGCGGAGCCGGCCGAACGCACCGCCGACCCGCAGCGCGTGCAGGCCGAGTACGACAACTACCGCAAGCGGGCGCGGCGGAACCGGCTCGCCGTACGGCACGTCGCGGTGGCCAACGTGCTGCGCGAGCTGCTGCCGGTGCTGGACGCGGTGGAACGGGCCTGCGCGCACGAGCCGATGACGCCGGGGCTGCGGGAGATCTCCGAGACGCTCCGGGTCCAGGCGGGGGCGCTGGGTCCGGTGGCGTTCGGCGAGGTGGGCGACCCCTTCGACCCGTCCCGCCACGAGGCGCTCGCCCACCGGGTCGACGCGTCCCGCGTCCGGCCGACCCGCACGGCGATCGTGCGCCCCGGCTACCGGGTCGGCGACCATCTGCCGCGTCCGGCCTGTGTGGAGGTCACCGGGCCGTGGCGGGGCCGGTGAACGGCGCGGCCGCGCACGGCCGGCCGGGGTGACCGGGCCGGGCGCCGAGGTGCCGGTTCAGTACCGCACGGCCCGCGCGACCCGCGCGCCCACGTCACCGGACAGCCCGTGCGCGCTGCGGGCCGTGCCCTTGCCGGTCCGTCCCGCGGCCACGTCGGTGACGGTCACGACGACGGCGTCGTGGAGCTGCCCGCCGGAGTCGGTGAAGTCGACCTGCACGGCGAAGGACTTCGGGCCGCCGCCGGTGTTGCGCACCTCGACCTCGACGGCCGTCCGCCCGTCCTTCCCGGTCCGCGGTTCGCCGAGCGTGACCTCGTTCCTGGCGTCGACGCCCTTGATCTCGTCGAGCTCGCGGTCCGCCTCCGCGGATGCCGAGGCGAACATCTCGGAGGCGCGCGCGGCGGCCGAGTCCAGGGCCGAGGCGGCCTCGCCCGCCTTCGCGGCCGGCCCGTCACCGCCGCCCCCGCACCCCACCGCGCCGGTCCCCATGACGCCCGCCAAGGCCGCCGCGACCACCCACCGCCTCCGGTAACCCGCCATGCCGCCTCCACCTCTCCGGCCCCGGCTGGAACCGTCCTGCCCACAGTGAAGGCGGAGGCGGACCCGCCCGCATCCGCGCGGACCGGCACGGGCCGGGGACCGTCACCCGAGTGGCGTCCACCGCGCGGCCGTCCCCCGGACGACGAGGCCGCGCTCGCGGCGGGCGCCTGGGTCGTGTTTCGCCCTAGCCCTCCACGGCCGCCAGCCACAGCTTCACGTAACGCTCCTCGTCGATGTCCAACGCGACGTCGACCAGCGGCTGTTCACGCGCCTCGCCGTGGATCTCCGCCTCGCCGGGGCGCGGCCGGAGGTCGACGACGGTCTGGCCCCTGGTAGGTCCCGGCGCGAGCGCCACCTCGACGGGCAGCGCCCGGGTGGTGAGCCCCGCGGGATCGGCGACCGCGCAGACGGCCCCCGCGTCACCGAGCCCGCCCGCCGGGTCCTCCTCGGTGCCCGGTCCCCGGTGGGCCAGCAGTTCGCCCCCCAGCCGGGCGCCCGGCTGGGAGCTCCGGCGCAGCCGCCGGACGTCCGAGGCGGGCACGACGACGCGCGTGAACACGTCCAGCCCGTACATCGTGAGCGGCACGCCCGAGCTCAGCAGGATCGCGGCGGCCTCCGGGTCGTGCCACACATTGAACTCGGCGACGGGCGTCGCGTTCCCGACCGCGACCGCGCCGCCCATGAAGACGATCCGCTCGATGCGGTCGGCGACCTCCGGATGGGTGCGCAGCAGCAGGGCGATGTTGGTGAGGGGGGCGGTGGGGACGAGGGTGACGGGCCTCGGCGAGGCGAGGATCTCGCGGCGCAGCAGCGTCACGGCGTCCACGTCCACCGGCCTGCGCGCCGGCGCGGGCAGCCCCAGGTCGCCCATACCGTCCTGCCCGTGCACGTGCCGGGCCGGGCGCGGCGCCTCGATCAGCGGCCGGGCGGCTCCCCGGGCGACGGGCACGTCCCCGGCACCGGCCTGCTCCAGCACGGTGAGCGTGTTGCGTACGACGCCGTCGACGTCGGTGTTCCCGGCCACACAGGTGACGGCACGCAGGTCGATCGCCGGGTGCCGTACGGCGAAGAGCAGGGCGAGGGCGTCGTCGACCCCGGTGTCGCAGTCGATGATCACCGGGACGGGCTGTCCGTTCACACGGGCCTCCTTCGACGGGCCACCGGGGCCGTTGGCTCCGCCCGCGACCTTACGCGGATTCCGCCCGCCGGCTCCCCTCGACCGCGTGCTTCGGGTCGGCGTTCCAGCGCCCTGCGGCGCTTCGTCTTCTACTCGTCGGCCTCTACGGGATCGGTGCGTCCGATCGTGACCGCCCAGGTGACGGTCGTGGGTGCCTCCACCCTCACCGTGCCGGGCTTGCCCGCCTCCGGGACGGCGAGCTGGTTGTACGTCTCGGTCGGGGTGTCCGGATCACATTCCTGGCGGAAGGAGGAGTCCATCCGCGGGAGGTCCACGGTGACGGAGCCCCCTCCCACGCAGCTGATCGCGACGAGGAGCGCCTTGCCCTGGGGCCCGCCGGTGCAGGGGAAGGCCGCGTTGCCGCGGGTGGCCGGGTGCCGGCCGGCGAGGGTCTCGTCGGAATCGAGATCCGGGGCCAGGACGGGGGCGGTCCGGTGTGTGGGGGACGGCGTCGGCGACGAGGGCGCGGGGGGCGCGGCGTCGCCGGTGCGGGGGGTGGTGCACGCGGTGGCGAGCAGGAGGAGAAGCGTGCCGGCGGTGACGGCGGGCATCCCGGTGCGCTTACGTGGCATGGGGCGTTCGCGTCGCGTGGGGCGGCCTCGTCCTGGGCGTCGTGTTCCGGGTGAGCACATGCGCGGAACCGTACGGAGAGTCCGCTCGGGGGATCCAGAAGATGTCGAAAGTCTGCGCGAGATGTGAGGGTCGGTCCGTGGTCGCGGTGTCCGGCCCGGCCGGCGGAACCCGCTCACCCATCCGGCCGCACCCCATCCCCGTACGGCCCGGCGTGCTGGTGACCTGCCGGTTCAGGTGTTCCCGTGGACGTGTCCCCCTCTGCAGTTGTCCTGGAGGCACCCCGATGACCCCGTGCCCGCGTCCGCGCTCCGCCGCCCGTCTGCTTCTCGTCTCCGCGCTGTCGGCGAGCGGGTTGCTCGCCGTCACCGGCTGTTCCGGGCTCGCCTCCGACGTCGCGCGGTACGCGTCCTCCCCCCGGACCGCCGCCGGCTCGCCCGGCAGTTCCCCCACGTCCCCCGGGTCCTCGTCCGCCCTCACCGACGAGCAGGCACGGTCCGCGCTGGTCACCGAGGCCGACCTCGGAGACCCCTGGGCGGCCACCCAGGGTGTCGCCACCTGGCGGGACGGGTTCCTCAAGGCCACCACCCCCGCCGGGACGCCCGACTGCCAGCGGCTGATCGACGCCCTCTACAGCGACGAGCTCCTCGGCGCCCCCGCCCGCGCCGTCGCGGGCATCGACGACGGCTACGCCGGTGCCCAGCTGCGCTACCAGGTCTCCGCCCAGCGGGCCGCCGACGTGGACGCGGCGCTGACCTGGCTGCGGAGCCTGCCGCAGAAGTGCCGGCAGTTCACGGCCACCACCGCCCTCGGCGTGGTGCAGGGCGTACAGGTCGCCGACTCGGCGCTGCCGGAGTTCGGTGACGCGCGGCAGGGGCTGCGGATCACGGTCACCCGGGCCAACGGCAACAACACCGCCACCCTCACCCTGGACATCGCCGCCGTGCGCGTCGGTGAGGACGCCTTCACCCTCACCAACGGCGGGCTCGGCGAGGTCTTCACCCAGGTCACCCAGGCGGTCGCCGAGCTGGGGGCCGAGCGGCTGGCGGAGGTGCGCAAGCAGGCCCGGGTGTCGGTCTAGGGCGAACGCCCGCGGCTACCCGCGTTCCCCCTGCACAACCGTCCGCACCGGCTCCGACGCCCGCGCCGGGCCCGCGTTCGCCGCCGTGATCAGGGCCGCGGCCGCGACGACCGCCGCGGCGAACGCCCGCGCGTAACGGGCGGACGACCGCCCGTGGGAAGCGGATGTGGGACCGTGCACGGCAACCTCCGCAATGACAGTGGGGGATTAAGCGGCCTTAATCTCGCTCCTAACCTAGGGGGTCACAAGGGCCAACCGGAAGGGGGCCCAGGGGAGTTGACGAAACCCGCCGGCCCCGGACGGCGACACGAGGACCACCCGCCCGTCCCTTCCCGGCGGCACTCGCCCCCACACCGGCCGCCTGACGGCGTAACTCCATTTACTGGCATGATTAAGCACATGGCGAAGCGGGACGACCCTGAGACCATCGGACGCAGGGTGCAGCAGTTGCGGCACGAACGCGGGCTCACCCAGCGGCAGTTGGCCGAACCGGCCTACACCCCCGCCTATATCTCCACCCTGGAGGCAGGCCGCGTCCGCCCCTCCGACGACGCGCTGCGCCACCTCGCCGAGCGGCTCGGCGTCGCCTTCGACGAGCTGGCCACCGGCCGCCCCGCCCACCTCGCGACCGACCTCAGGCTCCGGTTGACCGACGCCCGGCGCACCCTCGCCACCGGCGAAGCGGAAGAGGCCAGGGAGCGCTACGCCGCCCTGCTCGCGGAGGCGGAGACGCACGGGCTCGTCGAGGAGCAGGCCACCGCGCTGCTCGGGCTCGGCGAGTGCGCGCTGGACACCGGTGACCTCACCGCCGCCCGGGAGCACTTCGAGCGCACCGAGCAGACCCTCCTGGACGCTCCCCTGCCCGCCCGCGTCCCCGCCCTGCGCGGCCGCGCCGTCGCCCACTTCCTCGCCGGTGAACTCCGGTACGCCGTCTACCTCCTGGAATCCACCCTCGACGAGCTCAACCGCGGCGGACTGCACGACCCGGACGCCCTGCTCCTGCTCTACACCGCCGCCATCGGCCCGTACATGGACATGGGCGCCCATGCCCGCGCCGCCCAGGCCGCCGAGTTCGCGCTCGCCCTGGCGCCGCAGGCCGGCGACCCCGCCCTGGTGGCCCGGATGCACCGGCAGGTCGCCCGCACCCTGGTCGCCGAGGGCCGGCTCGCCGAGGCCGACGCCTCACTCGCCAAGGCCGCGGAGATGTACCGCCAGCTCCAGATCCGCACCGAACTCGCCAACTGCCACTGGATGCGGGGCTACGTCCACGCCCAGAACGGCGATCTGGAGCAGGCCGAGGCCGAACTGCGCGCCGCCCAGGACATGCTGTCCGCCAAGCGCGCCTCCCTCTACAGCAGCCAGGTGGCCGTCGAACTCGCCGACGTGCTGCACCGGCGCGGCAAGTCCGAGCAGGCCGCCGCCCAGCTGCACGACGTGCTCGACGACCTCTCCTCCGAGCGCGGCGCCGTCCACGCCGCCGCCGCACACCGGCTGCTCGGGCGGATCGCCGAGGACGCGGGGGACACCGAGACGGCAGAGGAGCACTACGTCCGCGCCCTCAGCCTGCTGGAACGCGCGGGCGCCGCCGGTGACCTGGCCGACCTGTGCCGGCTGCTGGGCGATCTGCTGCGCCGCACCGGCCGGGTGGAGGCGGCGCTGGACGCGTACCGGACGGGACTGGGCCACCGTACGGCCCCCGGCACCACCACCCTCGGGCCGGCGCCCGCGCAGCCGCCCTTGTGACCGGGGCGCCCCCCGCGGCGGGCCCGGACAAGGGCCGCGGCAGGCCCCGTTCGCGGAGCGCGTGTCGTCAGTACTGCGCCTGGAGCTGTCGCAACTGCTGCCGCACATGGTCCAGCGCGCCGGTCCGCCGGCCCGGCACCCGGCCGCGCAGATCGGCGAGGACCGGCCCGATCTCGCGGGCCCGCACCGGGTCACGGATCTCACCCCACTGATGGTGGGCGCGGTCGACGGCCGTCTCGACGGCGGGCGCGTCCGGCGCCTGCCCGGCGGCCAGCCGTGCCGAGGCCACCGCCAGCCAGGTGCGGCAGCTGCGGGCCGCGTCCCCGGCGAACATCGCCAGGTCCGCGCGCACCTCCGTCCAGTGCAGCGCCTCGGCGGAGGCGGCCCCGTGCGCCCGTACGGCGGCCTGCTCCCAGCGGGCGGCCAGCCCGTCGGCGTCGGTGTGCCGGCCCGCCTGTACGGCTGCCGAGATCGCGGCGTGCGGATCGTCCGCCCCGGGTGGACGCGCCGTGAGGACGATGCCGGGGTGCTCCCCGGCGGTCCGGCCGAGCGCCTGCTGGTGCAGCCGGTCCACGGGCGGCCGGTGCCCACTGCGCAGGATGGTCGCGACGGCCTTCATGTACGACGGGTCGGCCACGGTACGCCGCCGCGGCGGCGGCGCGATCCGGCCGTACACGGCGCAGTTGTACCCGGAGTCGAGGGGCGTGCCGCGCAGGTGTTCCCAGCTCTCCGCGTCGGCGTGCAGATCGAGGAACAGGGTCGTGGCGCCCGGCGGGCGCAGCCGCAGCTCCTCGCGGAGCCACTGCCAGGGCAAGCCCGTGTAGCGCGCCGTGGCCGGCGTCGTCCGCGCCAGCGCCAGATGCGGCAGCCGTTGGCGGCGGTCCAGCAGGATCTGCCCGGTGACGAACACCGTCAGGGGCCCCGCAGCCGCGGCGGCGGCCCGCAGCCGGGTCAGCACGGTCTGGGGCTCCACCGGGTCGGCCAGTTCGACGACGTTCGCGGTGTCGGCGCCCGCCAGCACTCCGGGCGGGACGGCCGCCAGCACGGGAAGCACCGTCGCCGCGTCCACCAGCCGCCCCTTCCCCACGGGCGAGGCGGCCACCAGCAACACGGTCCCCGGCATGGTCCCTCCCTGTCGATCACGTATCCCGGCACCGTAACCGCTGTGCCGGCTCCGGCCGTCCGGCTCAGAGCCTACGCACCGCGAACACCGTCGTGTCGTCGTCCAGACGTCCCCGGGAGTGCCGCAGCACCCCGTCGCGCACGAAGGCGACGAGCCGTCGGGGGCGGGCGGTGCGCGGGTCCGCGGTGAGCGCGCGGGTCACCTCGACGATCAGCGGGTAGAACGCGCCGTCCGGGGCGCGCGCCTCGGTCACGCCGTCCGTGGTGAGCAGAAGTGTCTCCTCGGCGGTGAAGGGGAACCGCCGGACCACCGGCAGGGCGGGCACGCCGGGCGGGACGAGATCGCCGAGGCCGAGCGGGAGACCGCCGGTCGTCGGCAGGGTGCGCACGCCGTGCGGGCCGGCGATGAGGGGCGGGTCGTGCCCGAAGTTGACGACGTCCACCGTGCCCGCCGCGTCGGCCGGGAAGCCGAGCAGCAGAGCGGTGGCGAAGCGGTCGCTGTCCGTGTGGCCGAGGGCGGCGCTGTGGTCCCGGTGCCGCCCGATGCGCACCGCCAGCCGCTCGGCGACGACCGCCAGGTCCGGCTCGTGGTAGCCCGCCTCGCGGAAGGTGCCCAGCAGGGCCGCCGCCGCCTCGACCGCGCCCAGGCCCTTGCCCTGCACGTCCCCGACGAGGACCCGGGTGCCGTGCGGGCCGGGCTGGATGTCGTAGAAGTCGCCGCCGACCCGGGCGTCGGTGTCGGCGGACAGATACACCGCGGCGTGCGAGAGGCCGCCCCAGCCGGCGGGCAGCGGGCGCAGGACGGTGCGGCGGATCGTCTCGGCGATGCCGAGGATGCGCAGGAGGTGGCGCTCCCCCCGAACGCGGACCACGCAGGCGGCGGTGGCCAGCAGGCCGCCGAGACCCACGAGGATCAGGTCGGCCATCCCGGCCTGGAACCGGTCGGGCCAGGCGCTGTCCACGAACACGTACGTCAGCAGCGACAGCAGCGCGAAGGCGGCGGTGCCCCACGCCCCGCACAGCGCGGCGGCGATGCCGGGGACCAGCACGACCCAGGAGATGATCCGGAAGTCGTCGGCGGTGTTGGCGTCCGCCACCGCGATGGCCACGAGCAGCAGCAACGGCGGCACCCAGGCGATGCTGCGGCCGCGCACCCGCAGCATCTGGTGCCGGGGCAGCGGCTCCCGGCGCCCGGAGCGGGGGTACCGGACGAGCAGGCTCTGCACCCCGCCCCCGGTCGCGGGCCTGGTCATGCACCTCAGCGAAACACGCTCCCGTGCCGGGCGCATCCCTTGTCCGCGGCCGTCCCTCCGACTTGCCGCCCGCCCCGCTCCGGTGTGCCCTGGAAGGCGGGGGCGAGAAGAGAGGAGCGCAGCCATGGCTCACACGGCACCCGCCACCGGCGCACCCGCCACCGGACTGCCCGACATCTTCAGCGCGCGCACGCATCTGATCGCCCGCTGGTCCTGGCCGGTCACCCTGGGCCTCGTCTACGGCTACTGGGCCGCCGCCAACACGCGCGCCGGGGGCCCCATCACCGGCTGGAACTGGCTCTTCGGCTTCCTCACCGCGCTCGTTTTCGTCCTCGCCTACATCGCCGTCCGCGAGATCGCCGCACGAATGCCGCACCCCGCGGCGCGCGCACTGGTCTGGGCGGTCTTCGCGGCGCTGGCCTTCGGCTTCCTCTACAGCCAGACCGGCTACAGCGTGCTGCGCTCGTCCATGATGTCGCTGGTGGTCGGCGGCGGGTTCCTGGTCACGCTGTTCTACCGGTACTCCACCCACGAGAAAGTGCCCCGGCAGCCGCAGGCGGACGCCCGGCCGCGGACCGACACCAGTCCCCAGGCCGCTCAGGGTTCCAGGTCGGCGTAGCGCGGCAGGTCGTCCGTCGAGATCGTCCAGTCGGCGATGGTCACGTCCTCGCCGTACACGAAGTCCTTGCGGGTGGCGTAGCGGGGGCCGTCGGGAGTGGCGTGGATGTCGGTGAGGACCGTGCCGGTGCCGGTGCGAGGGTCGAAGATCGCGTAGACGGCCACGCCCATCAGGGGGTAGTCGCGCACCTTGCTCACCCAGTCGTTGTCGGGGTTGGAGCGGGAGACGACCTCGACGGCGGCGACGAGTGTCCGGGGATCGAAGGAGCCCGGGACATCCATGTCCGCCCAGGCGATCACCATGACGTCCGGATGGCGCACGATGCCCTCGGATTCGGCCTCGACATCCGGTGTTCCCGTGTGAGCGACCAGGTCGTCCGGCATGACCTTCTCAAGGCGTTTCCGGAGATGCAGCGTGGTCAGCTCGTGGGGCCCGATGGGCGCCATCATGTCGTGGACGATGCCTTCCTTGGTGATCTCGAACCTGCCGGGGAGGGTGTCGTCCATCGACCGGAGGAAGTCCCTCATGACCCGGTACAGGTGGGAGGCGCTCTGCTGCGCGTCGTCCGGGGCGATGGTCATGGCGCTCGCTCCTCGTCGTCTGTGCCCAGGGGCAAGGATCGTCCCGTTCATGCTAGGCGGCCTTCGGGAGAATCGGATCGGCACCGGCCACAGCGGCCGCCGGGGGCGGGAGCACGGTAGGCCAGGTCGCAGGTGTCGCAGTTCTGGAAGGGGTGCGGGACGGCCGGTGCCGAGGCGGGTGCACGGTAGGGGGGAAGGGGCGGGAGCTGTGCCGTGAGGCGATACGCCAGGAAAGCGGCGGGGCGGCGCAGGGGTTCCGGGGGAAGGTCGGTCGTCAGGGCGTGGCGTACGGCGCCGGGGCTCACCTCGCGTTCCAGCCAGGCGGCGACGCCGGGAGCGAGGTGGGCCGTGTCGCAGGCCGAGAGGAGCAGGCAGGGGTCGCGGCGGCGGAGGCCGGCGAGGAGGTCGGTGGCGGTTTGGAGGAGTGCCGGGGACGGGGCGATCGGCCGGGGTACGGCGGGGAGGGCCTTGCGGCCGGCAGGCCGCTCGCGGGTCGGGGGCTGTGTGGGGGTCGCGGGCTGTGTGGGGGTCGCGGGCTGCGCGGGGCTGGGCGGGGGGTGAGCGGGGGTCGCGGGCTGCGCGGGGCTGGGCGGGGGGTGAGCAGCCGGGCGGGCGCCGGGCTGGTTGCAGGAGATCGTGCGGGTGACGATCCGTCCGGCGGGGGTGCGTTCGCGGAGGCGGCGCAGGTAGCCGTGGGCCTCCAGTTCGCGCAGGGCGGCGGCGATCCGGGTCGCTCCCTCGGGGAAGCGGGCGGCGAGCGACTTGATGTCGACGCGGGCCCCGATGGGCAGGGATTGGATGTGGCAGGCCAGTCCGATCGCCAGGAGGGAGAGATCCGCGTGCTGCGTCAGGTGGTTTCCGATCACCGTGAAGCGCGCGGCGTGGCGGGTGTGGTCGTGCGCGAGCCCGCCGGGGTGGGCCGTTCGCCGGTGCGGGTGCTTGTTCCCGGCAACGCGGGGCTGGGCGGGCGGGGGCACGCTAGGGTGCTGAGTATCCATCGGGAAGGTGCTTTTCCTTGGTGGTCAGGCCCTCGCCCAGGGATGCCAGTCCCGGCGAGGGCCGTCGTATGTCTGCGGCCGTTTCGGGCTGAGCGTAAGGCAGTTGAGGGCTACGAAATCCAGTCCGGCCGGTGATGTTCACTCGCCCGAGTGAGCGTGCCCGGCGGGCGGGAGGGGTGGGGCTCGGTGAGGTCCTTTCTCCCTCGGGTTCCTTGGGAAAAGGCGCCGGGGGCACCGGAGCACGGGGGGACGGGTCACGGTGCCGGGAGGCGCAGTTCGGCCCAGACGGTCTTGCGCGGGAAGCGTCCCTCGGCCACACCCCAACGGTCGGCCAGCGCCTCGACGAGCAGCAGACCGCGGCCGGACTCGGCGTCCGGCGCGGGTGATTGCGGCTGGGGAAGCCGTCCGCTCCGTGTGTCCGTGACCTCGACGCGGAGGACGTCGCCGACGACGTAGAGCGTCAGTCGGAAGTCACGTCCCGGTACCCGGCCGTGGGTCGCGGCGTTGACGGCGAGTTCCGCGACGATCTGTCGCCCAGGGTCCAACGGCAGTCCCCATGCCCGCAGTTGTTCGGTGGCCAGCAGACGGGCGAGGCGGGCGCCGCGCGGCGTGGAGGAGAGCTGCACGCCGAAGTCGCGGATACGGGTCTCGGGTTCGGTGGATTTCCGGTTCACGTCACTCAGCGTGGCCGCACTCACCTACCGTGAAGGGTGACTCGGCGGATGCGTACGGTCACTGTCCGGAGATTGTCCGGTGCTGTCCGGGCTGTCCGGACCGTCCGTCCGGGTAGGCCTGCCGCAGGGCAGCGGTACGACGGAGGGGTGCGCGATGACGGTCGAGCTCAGGACCGAGGCGGACGAGCCCGGTTGGGAGGTGGATCCGGACGACGAGTGGGGAGTCGCGGTCGTCGCCACGGTCGGGCGCCAGCTGAAGCTGCGGAGGGAGGCGGTGGGGATGCGGGCGGCCGAGTTCGGGACGGCGGTCGGGTACGGGGAGGACCTGGTCTACAAGATCGAGGCCGGGAAGCGGATTCCCCGCCAGGAGTACCTGGACAAGGCGGACGAGGTGCTCGGGGCGGGCGGCCTGGTGGCCGCCGCCTGGGAGGACGTGAAGAGGGTCCGCTATCCGAGGAAGGTGCGGGAGCTGGCGACCATGGAGGCGAGGGCGGTGGAGATCGGCGTGTACGAGTGCATCACCGTCAACGGCTTGCTGCAGACACCCGACCACGCCCGCGCCTTGTTCGAGGTGTGGCAGCCCGCCTACTCGGAGGACGAACTGGAGAGAATGCTGGCCGCCCGGATGGCCCGGCAGTCCGTCTTCGACCGCTCCCCTGCCCCCGCGCTCAGCTTCGTGCAGGAAGAAGCGGCTCTGCGACGCCCTGTTGGCGGCACAATGGTGTGGCGTCGCCAGCTCGAACATCTCCTGGAGGTGGGCCGGTTCCGCAACGTTACGCTTCAGGTGATGCCGACGGCCGGTGGGGCGCATCCGGGACTGATGGGAAGAATCGAGGTCCTGAAGTTCCCTGACGGAACTGCCGTAGGGCGCTCGGAGGGTGCGTTCAACGGCAGGCCGACTACCGATCCGAAGCACCTGCGGATCCTTGAGCTGCGGTACGGCACCATCCGGGCGCAAGCCCTCCCGCCGAGGGAATCGTTGACCTTTGTCGAGAGACTGCTGGGAGAGACATGACCCGCAAAGCCTCTGCCGGAGGCGACTCCGCGCTCACGTGGTTCAAGAGCAGCTACAGCAGCGGCCCCGACGGTGACTCCTGCGTCGAGATCGCGACAGCGCCCGGCATCGTCCACGTCCGCGACTCCAAGCACACCGGCGGCCCCCGTCTCGGCCTCGCCCCGGATGCCTGGTCCGCATTCGTCACGTACGCCTCCGGCGAGTGACATGCGGGGACCCCGGCACGACGGCCGGGGTCCACGCGTTCCCTCATCCCTCCACTCACCGGACGACAGGCAGCGCGCCCCGGTCGTCCGACGAGGTCCTTGAAACGCTTCCTCTCCAGGAAACACCCGTTCGGGCCAACCCTCCACCGGAGGGGGCACGCCGCGTACACCCGATCGCAGCCGCCCACTCGCCCCGCCCCGCTCCGGGCCGTTGCCTGAAAGGGTGTCTCCCAGGCCAGCACACCCACGCGCCCGGCTGCGCGGCGCCCTGTCCGCCGCGCTGATCGCCCTGTGCTGTCTGTTCGTCCCGCTCGCCGCGCTGTCCGTCTGGGCGTCCTACGGTCTGGCCGACACCGGCCGTTACGTCCGCACGATGGCGCCGCTGGCCGGGGACCCCGCCGTGCGGGACGCGGTCGCGGACACCGTCGGCGAGCAGGTGACGCACCGGATCGACGGGACGCGGGACGGGATGGGCCCGTTCGTGCGGGACGCGGTGCGCTCGTTCACGCAGACCGACGCCTTCCGGGTCGGGTGGGACGCGGCGAACCAGGCCGTGCACGGCGCCGTGCTGAACGCCCTGCGCGACGACCGGCGGCCGCGCGCCGACCCGGTCACCGTCGACCTCGCCCCCGTGACCACCCGCATCAAGGACCGGCTGGCCGACGAGAACATGCCGTTGGCCCACCGCATCCCGGTCCGCCACACCCAGGTCGCCGTCCTCGCGCCCGGCGACCTGGACCGGCTCCGAAAGGGGTACGACGTGCTGGAAGTCGCCTCCCTCTGGCTGCCCGCCGCGGCCGTCGCCTGCGCCGCCTCCGGTATCGCCGTCGCGACCTGCCGCCGCCGCGCGGTCACCGCCACCGCCCTCGGCACCGCCCTGGGCGGCGCCCTGCTCGCCGCGGCCGTGGCGGCGGGCCGCCGGCTCACCCTGGCCGACCTGCCCCCGTCCGTCTCCCGCCCCGCCGCCGGCGCGGTCTACGACGCCCTCACCACGACCCTGCGCACCGCTTCCTGGCTGCTCGTCGTGCTCGGCCTCGTCGTGGCCCTGGCGACCTGGCTCACCGGTCGCCACGGGCATCTCCCGGGCCGTCGCCCGCGGCCCGGGGCACCCTCTGCCCCCACCCCCCGGCGGGCGCACCGGGCCGAAACGTGACGACGTCCGGCGCCAGCCCGTCCACCAGCGGAAACGGGAGGGAACCCGGGTCGCGGTGAGCGGACATAATGGGCGCATGGCCCGTGAGTTCCCCGTCAGTCTCACTCCGCCCGACTGGCTGGTGAGGAACCTCCGGGCGCAGCGGGTGCCGGTCAACCGGCCCGCCGTCGCCCGGGCGGCCGTCGCGCTCGCGCTGCCGCTGGCCGTCGGACTGACCTTCGACCGGCCCGCCTACGGGGCCCTCGCCGCCATGGGCGCCCTGAACGGCGTCATCAGCGACACCGCCGCCGCGTACCGGATGCGGGTGCTGAGCATCGCCGTGCCGCAGCTCTTCGGCGCCGCCGGCGTCACCCTCGGGACCCTGGTCTTCGGGCACGGCTGGGTCGCCGTCGCCGCCCTCACCGGCACCGCGCTGATCTCCGGGATGATCTCGACGATCGGCGCGGTCGCCTCCGTCTCGGGCCTGCTCCTGCTGCTCAACTGCGTCGTCGGGGCGGGCCTGCCCATGCCGGGACCCTGGTGGGCGCCGGCGCTGCTCATCGGCGGTGGCGGACTGCTCGTCCTGCTCCTCGGCCTGCTCGCCTGGCCGTTGCGCGCCGGGGTGCCCGAACGACTGGCCGTCGCCCGCACCTACGACGGCGTCGCCGACATGCTCGGCACCTGCGCGGGCCGGTCGGAGGTGGCCTACGACGACGCCCGGCACGCCGTCACCGATGCCATGAACGACGCCTACGACCTGGTCCTGTCCCACCGCGCCCGCCATCACGGCCGCAGCCCGGAACTGACCCGGATGATCGCCCAGTTGAACGCCGTCACCCCGGTGCTGGAGGCCGCCCCCGCCGCCCATCTCAGCGGCAGACCGCTGCCCGCCGAGATCCCGTCGGCCGTCCGCTCCCTCGCCGACGCGGTGCGCGACGGCCGTACCGAACCCCTCACGCTGCGTCTGCCGCCCCCGACCACCGAGACCGGCCGCGCCATCGACCACGCCGTACGGCACGCGGCCTCGGTCGTCACCGCCCCGGACATCGATCCGAGCGGCCTCGAGGACCGGCTCGGCCGCCCCGCCGCCCTCGGCGTCCGCACCGTCCTCGCCACCCGCAGCATGCTGCTGTCCACCGGTTCCTGGCACTACGGTCTGCGCCTGGCCCTGTGCATCGCCATCGCCCAGGCCCTGGTCTCGATCATTCCCGTGCCGCGCTCCTACTGGGTTGCCCTGACCATCACCTTCGTCCTCAAGCCCGACTTCGGCTCGGTCTTCTCCCGCGCCCTGCTGCGCGCGCTCGGCACGGTCGCCGGGCTGGTCGTCGCGGCGGGCGTGCTCGCGGAGGTGCCCCGCGGCTGGTGGGACGTGCCGGTGATGCTGGTGCTCGCCCCGCTGATCCCGGCGCTCACCCCGCGCGGGTACGGCTACCAGACGGCCGCGATCACACCGGTGATCCTGCTGCTCTCCGACATCCTCAACCAGCAGGGCACCGCACTGCTGCTGCCCCGCCTGGTCGACTCCCTGATGGGCTGCGCGATCGCCCTGATCGTCGGGTACCTGCTGTGGCCGGAGAGCTGGCACACCCGTGTCGGCGCCCGGCTCGCCGACGCGGTGGCGGACACGGCGCGCTACGTCGAGACGGCCTTCGCCACCACGGCCGACCCCCCTGTCCGCGCCCGGATGCGCCGCCGGCTGTACCGCGACCTGTCCGGCATCCGTACGGAGTTCCAACGCGCCCTGACCGAACCCCCGCCGACCGGACGGCGCGCCGCCGCCTGGTGGCCGCTGGTCGTCGCCGTCGAACGCATCGTGGACGCGACGACGGCGGCACGGGTCCGCGTGAAACACGGATCCGCGCCGCCGTCGCGGGCAGAGGTCGACCAGGTGGCCCTGCAGCTGCGGGAACTCTCCGAGGGCCTGCGCGAAGTGGACACGCTGGTCCCCGTCCGCTCGGACCTCACGGGCCCGGCCGACAGCGTCCTGGAGCCGGTGCGGCAGGAGGTCGCGGCGGCACGGGCGATCGCGTCACCGCAGACCTAGGTCCCGGCCGGCAGGCCCTGCGGCGTCGCAGGGCCTGCCGCCTGCCGCCTGCCGCCTGCCGACCGGACTCCGGGCCGTCGTCGGCCGTCGCTCGGGCCGTCGCTCAGATGCCGATGTCGCAGCCGTCCTTGCGCCACACGGCCACCACGGCCGGGCGGTTGATCTTGCCGGGTCCGTCGGGCCAGGCGCTCAGCGGCTTCTCGGCGGTCGCCCCGTCGAGCTCGCCCGGGTGCTGCACCGCCACCAGGACGCGCCGGTCCTGGACGAGCGGGCCGCAGGTCTCCGCGCCCTTCGGCACCGTCAGGAACTGCTTCAGCTCACCGCGCCGGTCACCGCGCGTGGCGACACCGAAGAGACCGTCGTGCGAGCCGAGCTGCGCGCCGTCGGTGGAGATCCACAGGTTGCCGTGCGCGTCGAAGGCCACGTTGTCCGGGCAGGAGATCGGGCTGACGTCGTCCTTCGGGAACCCGGCGAAGTAGGTGGCCGGGTCCTCCGGGTCGCCGGCGACCAGGAACAGCGTCCAGCCGAAGCGGGTGCTGTCGGCGCGGTTCCAGCGCTCGGTCAGCTCCAGGATGTGCCCGTGCTTGTTGGCGTTGCGCGGGTTGGCCTCGTCCGCCTTGGCGTTCGTGCCGATGCCGCGGTTGGAGTTGTTCGTCAGGGCGACGTACACCTTGCCGGTGTGCGGGTTGGGCTCGATGTCCTCGGGCCGGTCCATCTTCGTCGCGCCGACCTTGTCACCGGCCAGACGCGTGAAGACGAACACCTCCTCGGCGGTCATGCCCTCGACGTGGGACACCGCGCCGCGCGACGTGGCCGTGGCCAGCGGGATCCACTCGCCGCCGCCGTCGAACTCGCCGTCCGCCGGGAGCTTGCCGGTGCCGTCGATCTCGATCGCCGGGGAGTCGCCGGTGAGCTTGGCGACGTACAGGGTGCCCTCGTCCAGCAGCGAGAGGTTGTGCTCGCGGTCGGAGCGGGAGTGCCCCTTCTTCATCCGCTTGCTGCCGACGAACTTGTAGAAGTAGTCGAAGCGCTCGTCGTCACCGGAGTAGACGACCGGACGGCCGTCGTCGGTCAGGCGCACGGTCGCGCCCTCGTGCTTGAAGCGGCCGAGCGCGGTGCGCTTGCGCGGCTTGGCGTCGGGGTCGTACGGGTCGAGCTCGACGACGTACCCGAAGCGGTGCACCTCGTTCGGCTCCTGCGCGACGTCGAAGCGCTTGTCGAAACGCTCCCACTTGCGGTCGGTGGCGCCGGTGCCGATGCCGTAGCGCTTGTCCGTGGGGCGGGAGGAGTTGGCGAAGTACTGGTTGAAGTTCTCCTCGCCGTGCAGCGTGGTGCCCCACGGGGTGACGCCGCCGGCGCAGTTGTTCAGGGTGCCGAGGGCCTTGGTGCCGGTCGGGTCGGCGGAGGTCTTCAGCAGGTCGGAACCGGCGGCGGGGCCGGTGATGCGGAACTCGGTGGTCGCGGTGACACGCCGGTTGAGCGGGTGGCGGGAGACCGGGGTGAGCTTGCCGGTGCGGCGCTCCTCCTCGACGACGACCGCGGACAGGCCGTGCGCGGCCCAGGCGATCTCGACCTGCTCCCTGGTCGGGTTGGCGGCGTCGTAGCCGCGGAACATCAGGATCTCGTCGGTGTACTCGTGGTTGGCGACGAGGATCTGGCGGCCCCGCTCGCCGGGCAGCGGGAGCAGGGCGAGGAAGTCGCAGTTGTAACCGAACTGAGTGGCCTGGGCCTTGGCGGACTGCTTGTCCGGGTCGAACGCGGGGGCGCCGCGCAGGATGGGCTCGCCCCAGCGGATGACGATGTTCTGGCCGTACCCCTCGGGGATGGTCACGACGTCGTCGGTGTTCGGCTCGACCGGTGTGAAGCGCAGGCCGCGGGCGCCCTTGTGGCTGGGCTTGGGCCCGTGGCCGGCGGGCGCGGCCTCGGCCTGCGGCGCGGCGGCGACGCTCACGGCGGTGCCGGCGGCGGCGGCCGCGGTGACGACGGCGGCGGCGCGCATCACGCCGCGGCGGCTGAGGGCGCCGGCGATGACGTCGCCGACGTACGGGTTGGCGGTGGTGTTCGGCACCTCGTGGAAGCAGGCGTCACCACAGCGGAAACGGCAGGTCAGGGCAGAGCGTCCGCCCGAATGTGAGTCGTTCGTCCTGATAACAGGCAGCAGGTTGCGCACCTTTTACTCCCCTTGATTCCCCTTGTATCCAGCCTGTCGGACGGTAGGAGCACGTTTGTGCGGGAGCGGAGCCATTGAATGAACGACGTGTGAACCCGAGGTAGCTGTCGGGGAGTTGCGCCTCTCCCGCACGACGTCCGGGTCCGACCCTTGACGCGGACGCCGTCGGCTCTCCTGGGACCGCTAACCTTACGTGTCCGTCCTGGCCAGGGATTGACGGGCATCAACTCACGCGAAGGGTTGCGCTAATGGGCATTCTCACTCTCCTGCGGAACGCGTTCGGCCGCTCCCGAAAGGGCCGCAGTCCCGAGGCAGAGAGTGTCTCCACGCAGCCGGAACCAACGTCACCGGCCGCCCTGACACCGACTTCCTCGACACCGGCGACGGCCCCGGCGACACCGGTCGCCGAGCCGGCGGCAGCGACGCCGGGCCCCGCCGAGCCGACGTCCGCGACGCCTGGCGCCGCGGCCCCCACGCCGCAGGTTCCCGAGCCCCGCTCGGAGCACGAACTGGTGTCGGCGGCGTTCGACAGGGTGTCGGTCCCCCATCAGACCCGCCCGATTTCGGCCGCCGAGCAGAACGGCACGGAGGCGCACCTTTCGGGCGGTTCGACGGAGGTGCCGCCCCAGACGCCGGCCCCCACCACCGAACAGAACCCCGAGCCCGCCCCGAAGACCGAGACCCCGGAGCCCGAGCCGACCGCCGAGACGGAGCCGCGGACCGAGACGCCGGCTGCGGCGACCGCCGCCCCGGCCACGGAAACGGAAGCCGAGGCGAAGGCCGAGACGGCCACCGCACCGACCACGGAACCCGAGCCGTCCGCAGAGGCGAGCGCCGAGCCGCCGGCCGAGGCGACGACGGAAAAGGCCCCGGAGCCCGCGCCGCAGACGGCCGCGGACGACGAGCCGACGGCGGAAGCGGACCCCGCGCCGCAGGCCGACACGGAGCCGACGCCGGAAACGGAACCGGCGACCAAGGCGCACGCCGAGCCCCAGCCGGAGGCCGACACCGAGCCCGACGCCGACGCCGAGGCCGCCATCGCGCCGACGACCGAGTCACCGCAGGCCCAGCCGACCACGGAAGCGGAGCCGACGCCCACGACGGAAACCGAGCCGGAGGCCGAGGCCGCCGCCGCGCCCGCGCCGGAAACGGACCCCGTGCCGCAGGCCGACGCGGAGCCGACGCCGGAAACGGAAGCGGAACCGGTCGCCACGGCCGAGGCCGAGCCCGCGACGGCGACCACCCCGGAAGCCGAGGCGCCGGAGGCGGAGGAAGCTGTCGCGCCGACGACCGAGTCACCGCAGGCCCAGCCGACCACGGAAGCAGAGCCGACGCCCACGACGGAAACCGAGCCGGAGGCCGAGGCCGCCGCCGCGCCCGCGCCGGAAACGGACCCCGCGCCGCAGGCCGACACGGAGCCGACGCCGGAAACGGAAGCGGAACCGGTCGCCACGGCCGAGGCCGAGCCCGCGACGGCGACCACCCCGGAAGCCGAGGCGCCGGAGGCG